>NZ_JAVQNP010000020.1:0-252513 GCF_031798995.1 Acinetobacter sp. V104_13
TTAGCATCAGCCTCAGCTTTGCGTTTAGCATCGTCAGCAGCTTTTTGTTGCTTAGCTTTAGCATCAGCCTCAGCTTTACGTTTAGCATCATCAGCTTTTTGTTGCTTAGCTTTTGCATCGGCCTCAGCTTTACGCTTAGCATCATCAGCTTTTTGCTGTTTAGCTTTCGCATCGGCTTCCGCTTTACGTTTAGCATCATCAGCAGACTTTTGCTGCTTAGCTCTAGCAGCAGCTTCAGCTTTGCGTTTAGCGTCATCGGCAGCTTTTTGCTGTTTCGCTCTAGCATCTGCTTCAGCTTTACGTTTAGCATCGTCAGCAGCTTTTTGTTGCTTAGCCTTAGCCTTAGCATCAGCTTCGGCTTTTCGCTTAGCTTCTTGTTGTGCTTGAAGTTTAGCGTTTTCAGCCTTTTGAGCTTCACGTTTTAATTTTGCATCTGCTTCAGCTTTTTTACGTTTAGCGTCTTCAGCAGCTTTTTGGCTGGCTTTAGCTTCAGCATCAGCTTTTGCCGTTTGTTCGGCCTTACGCTTTTGTTCGGCTTCTGATTTTGCTTTAGCTTCAGCTTGCTGTTTTTGTATTTCCTCTTTACGTTGCTGTTCCGCTGCCTGTTTCACTTTTGCAGCTTCTTCAGCTTTACGTTTTTGCTCAGCTAACTTAGCTTGTTGTGCCTGTTCTGCTTTTTGCTGTTGGGCAGCAAGTTGTTGAGCTGTTGGAGGAGGTGGCGTAGTCGGAAGATTTTGAGGAAGCGTTTCATCCACAATAGGGGCTAATACCTCTTTTGCTTCATTGGTAGCTGTAGTCTCTTGTTCAACTTCTTTTGCTAAAGGAGGAGGTAAATCTTCTGGCTTAACTAAAATAGTTGTTAGCTTTTTTGGCTGTTCAGGTGGTTTACTCAAGCCTAAAAAAAGCAAGCCAACAATGGCAATTGCATGAACTCCGAGTGTAAAGCTCAATGCAATCGCATTTTGTTTAAAGGGCGGCTTTTGATTTTTGTTCATAGCTTATTTTAAAGGCTCTGTCAGAAGGCCAACTTGAGTTAAACCTGCTTCTTGTAAACTCGCCATCAATGATACGACTTCCCCATAAGGACGAGACTTATCACCATTGACTAAAACTGTGAGTTGTTTATTTTCTTGTTCAGCTTGTTTTTGAGCATCGCTTAAAACTTCTTCAAGCTTTTCACGAGATAATGGTTCATTATCTTTGTAATCTTCATACTGAAGATAAATATTGCCATCTTTGCCAATTGTTACCATGGCTGGCATATCTTTTGATTCGATTGGATGGTTATTTGCTTGAGGTAAATCGACCTTGATACCACTGGTAATCATAGGGGCGGTTACCATAAAAATAACCAAAAGCACGAGCATAACGTCAATATAAGGTACGACGTTCATATCACTTTTTAATGGTTTTTTTATGCGCTCAAAGCGCCCTGAACGCTGAATTGCCATTATGCATCTTCCTGTGATGAACCCACAGATTGACGTTGCAATAAAGCAATCATCTCTTCAGCAAATAAAGCGCGATCAGAATAAACACTTTCACTTTTAGCAGTGAAGTGGTTAAAAGCTAATACAGCAGGAATTGCGGCAAACAAACCAATTGCAGTTGCAATAAGTGCTTCGGCAATACCCGGTGCAACAGTTGCTAGAGTTACCTGATCAACCGCAGCTAAACCGATAAAGGCATTCATAATACCCCAAACAGTACCGAATAGACCGATGTACGGTGCTACAGAACCGATACTTGCTAAAGTACCTAAGCCGTATTCTAAATGGCTCTGATCACGACTCAAACCTACACGCAAAATACGTTCAGTGCCTTCAATTGTTTGTGAAACAGGAGCCTGACGCTTTTTGAGTTTAAAAAATTCGCTCAACCCTTGATAAAAAATATCTTCAAGCCCAGAGCGCTTTGAGTTGAGTTGGGCATTGTTATAAAGTGTATTGAGTTCAGCACCAGACCAGAACATTTTTTGGAAATGTTCATCGTCTTGATGTGCTTTTTTATAACTCATATGTAACTTGGCAATCAGATACCAACTAAAGATCGATGCTAACAATAAAATTAGCATGACCAACTGAACGACTGGACTTGCTTGTAAAATAAGGTCAGAAATATGCAGGGTTGATTCAATGTTTGTTGCCATAGGTTACATATGCCGGTTGTTTTTTTAGTCTTGTTCCAATTCTTTACGAATAAGATCACGTATTTCTTCTGGAAGACGACGAGCTACAAGTTCTTTACTTAAACATGCCAACTCAACCTCACCAGAAGCAAGCAAGATTTCACCACGATAAATATTTTGTTGCAACACAAATGACGCAGCTTTACATGAAACTACACGTGCTGTAACAGTAATTAAATCATCCATTAAAATAGGACGCATGTATTTTACGTCAATTTTGTGTACGACAAAGTTGTAGTCTTTTTGATGCCAGTAATGATCAACGCCAGAAGCACGGAGCCATTCAGTACGGGTACGTTCCATATAGCGAATATGGTTGGCATGGTAAACAATACCACCTGCGTCCGTATCTTCAATATAAACACGAATGTTGAATTCAAAATGATTCGCCATGAGAGTATTCCGTTTTAGTTCACTATAGAGCTTTATATTTAAAATATGGCTTTGAATAAAACATCAGCTCTATTCAACAGCCATACATCTGCTTTTAAATACGGGGCAGTTTAGCAGATTGCATACTAAGTCCTATGGCACAACCTTTCAATTGCGGTTGCTGTATTTCTAATCTAAAAACGCTATATCTTATGGCTAGCAAGCTTTTTAAGTTAAGAGGGCTTCCATGCTGTTTGAACTTGTTTTGATATATTCGGATAATCTAATACGAATCTTACATGTAGCTCGGTCCCAGTTTTTAAGGCCTTGTTATCTACAATAAAATAAGGGCTATGATTTGGTGCCGCCTGAGTTAAGTCTTGATTTTCTGGTGTTGCACCCAAGAAAACAAAGAATGACGGCATTAACTTGCCATAATAGGCAAAATCTTCACTTGCGCTTGCATTATGATCTAAAACATGGAGTTTTGAATCGCCAACAACTTTGGCTAGGGTTGGCTGAATAAACTGAGTGAGCGCTTTATCATTCATGGTCACTGGAGCGTAAGGAGCAATTTCAACTTTGGCGGTGACGTCATTGGCTTGAGCGTTATGCTCTATCATGGCAGGTAAACTTTTTAAGATATTTGCCCGTATCTGTTCGTTATTAGAACGAATAGTACCGATCATATTGACCTGTTCAGGAATCACATTTCCTGCCGTACCACCTTGAATGTTACCGATGCTGACAACGCCCATGCCTTGGGTGAGATCAGTTCTTCGGCTAATAAGGCTCTGTAAATTATTAATCATTTGTGCCGATGCATAAATCGGATCTCTACCTAACCAAGGGGTTGAGCCGTGAACTTGCTTACCGTTGACCTGAATACGCAAGTGATCTGCACTATTTAAAATGGCACCATCTTTATAATAAAGGTGCCCACTTTGCATACCAGATATGACATGCATTCCAAAAATAGCCTCGGGTTTATAATCTCTAAATGCGCCATCTGCGATCATTTTTCTTGAGCCGATTTGATCACCTTGCGTAAAGTTGTCTATATCTGCTCCCCCTTCTTCAGCGGGTTGAAAAACAAAGACAACGGTACCCGATATTTTATCTTTATTCGCAGCCAGAATTTTTGCTGCACCTAATAACATTGCAGTGTGTGCATCATGTCCACATGCATGCATTACGTAAGTTTCTTTTCCTTGATAAATTGCTTTTTGTTTACTCGCAAAGGGAACACCACTTTTTTCTTCCATAGGTAGCGCATCCATGTCGGCTCTAAGCGCAATAATAGGGCCGGGTTTATTCCCTTTTAAAATACCAATAACGCCTGTTTTCGCATAACCTGTTTTAACTTGAATGCCATAGGACTTTAATTCTTTTTGAACTAGTGCAGATGTTTTAAATTCCATATTGCCAAGTTCAGGATGCTCATGAATATGTTGTCTTAATTGAATCACCTGATTTTCATTTTGTTGTGCAGCATCTTTTACCCAATCTGCTAGGCTCAGCTGGCTCATTAAAGCGAGTGGAAAAATCAAAGCGGCTTTTTTGTACATATCCTTATCCTAAAAATATTATTGTTCATAAGATTTGCTATCTAGATTTCTTATAATTCAGTTTTTAAAAATATTAAAAAATCAATAAGGTATAAAGAAAGACTTAAAAGGTATAGAGTGACTAATTTATTGATAAGACAATTATTATTTTAATTGGATAGAGAGATTAAATTAAAAAAGGAAGAGAAAAATTCTCTTCCTTTGATTAGTTTTTAGGCTCAGGCGGTGTCATTCCAAACTGTAAATAAGATTGGTTGGTTGCAATCCGACCTCGTGCAGTACGCATGACATAACCTTGTTGAATTAAATAAGGTTCAATCACGTCTTCAAGCGTACCGCTGTCTTCAGCCATCGCTGCTGCAAGCGCTTCAACTCCAGCAGGGCCACCATCAAAACGCTCGAGTAGCATGCTCAAATAACGTCGGTCTAGGGTATCTAGGCCAGCTTTATCAACATTGAGCATATCAAGCGCACGCTGTGCCATTTCATGGGTCACTTCGCCTGTGCCTTTCACTTGGGCATAGTCACGAACACGTCGTAATAAACGGTTGGCGATACGAGGTGTTCCGCGTGATCGGCGTGCTACTTCTTCTGCGCCTTCAACTGTAATGGGTACATCCATTAAGTTTGCAGAGCGCGACACAATGTGAGTCAAGTCTTCTACAGAGTAAAACTCAAGACGTTGCACAATACCGAAGCGATCACGTAGTGGTGAGGTCAGTAAGCCCGCACGTGTGGTGGCAGCGACAAGTGTAAAAGGCGGTAAATCGAGTTTAATTGAACGAGCAGCAGGGCCTTCACCAATCATGATGTCAAGTTGGTAATCTTCCATCGCTGGATACAGAATTTCTTCAATCACTGGTGAAAGACGATGAATTTCATCAATAAATAAAACATCGCCTTCTTCAAGATTGGTGAGCATTGCCGCTAAATCGCCTGCACGTTCCAAGACAGGCCCTGAAGTCGATTTGAGGTTGCCACCCATTTCACGTGCAATAATATTAGCTAGTGTGGTTTTACCTAAGCCGGGCGGACCAAAAATCAGTGTGTGGTCGAGAGCTTCACCACGACCACGAGCAGCGCCAATGAAAATTTCCATTTGCTCGCGTACGACTGGTTGCCCAATATAGTCGGCAAGAGAAGTTGGTCGAATAGCCCGATCAAAATGATCTTCAGGTTTTTCTGTTCCACTGATTAGACGGTCTTGCATAAGTGTTTTACTTCATCATGGATTTGAGAGCAGCGCGAATAATATCGGCTGATTCTGTGTAATCGGCTTTAACCGCTGCAACAGCTTTTTGTGCTTCAAGTGGCTTATAACCTAAAGATTGCAACGCAGCTTCTGCTTCTGCGACAGGAGAGTTTGCAGCAAATTGAATTTGAGGTATGGTCGCCGCAGTTGAAGTGCCTTGAGCTAATGTTTTGAAACGGTCACGAAGTTCGATCATTAAACGTTCAGCCGTTTTTTTGCCTACACCTGGAACTTTGACCAGCGTATTTATATCATCATGTTCAATGGTGTGAACCAATAACTCAACGCTTAGTGTCGATAAAATACCCAATGCCATTTTCGGACCAACACCGTTTACTTTTAATAAGGTACGGAAAATTGTTTTTTCTTGAGCATCGCTAAAACCGTAGAGCTGCTGTGCATCTTCACGAACAACCAAATGCGTCCATAGCGTAACTTTCTGGCCCTTTTGTAATTGGCAAAATGTTGAAAGTGGCGTATCAATTTCATAACCCACACCGTTTACATTTAGTAAGACAGTAGGGGCTTCTAAGGCAAACACTTCGCCAATTAAACATCCGATCATTGAATCTTTCACTTATTTGTTAATGGTTGAATAGTAGATGCCATTTGTTCTAAACGCAAAATGGCTTTTAAAATTTCTTTTCGATTTCGTGTGGATTTTATCCATGCTGGTAAGCGTGAAAAATAACTACGATTATAATTTGGAAATTTACGTTCTCTTAGATCGGCTTGAATAAATTTTTTTAATATTTCTAAATGAGTGGGGTTGTAAACACAAATTTGTCCTTGTCGAACGGCTATATTTAAAAACAATCGATATGCATAATAGGGATCAAAGCCAACTTTAGAGTAACTGATTTTTCTTAAAGTATAGGTAGAGTCATCAAACCTATTTTCTCGTAAGCAGAAATTACAGCTTATAACTATTTCTCTTGGAATAAGTGATTTACGGGCATATTGCCTAAGATATTTGTATTTTCCTTCCTTACATATTATACATTTCGCATTTATTTTGACTTCACATGCACCACTCCATTCAGCCATATTTTCATTTAAATTAAAGTAATAACTCATGTAGTCATAAGTTTGGATGTGAATATGCTGTAAGGTTTTACGATATGTACAATGAGTACAAAAGACCCTTACAGTTTCCAATTCCCGCTCCTTTATCTCGATAATTTTTGCGAGCTTTTGACATTTTGGGCAATGCACCCAAATTTCGGGTTTGAGAAGAGATAAACCACTTATTCCTTCATCAATAAATCGATTCATTAAAACAAACCTATTTTATTGCCTTGTAACTCTTGCGCCAAGCTATAAGCCTGATGATCTGAGAACTTACTGATAATATCGAGGACTTGCATGATATTGCTGTAGTGATTATTGCTAAAGTTAGCGCCGTATAGGTTAAGGATAGACATTAAACGTTGTTCTTTAAAGCTTAAAGATTTATGCGGCGTTGTGAGTGGTACAAATGCATCCAAAATCGTTTGTAAACTCTGATGTGCAATAATTTCTAAACCCGACTTTTGTGGGTGCTCAAAAATTTTATCACGTGCCAGATTTTTGGCAGTTTCGATACCAATCGCAATATCTGGCGAACAATATTGCAAAAGATTGCCTTTAAGCTGACCTGTAATGATTTCATAGTGATTTTTAGCAAAAGCCGTAGTGACTTCATCAACAAGACGTTTCATGACTCGACCACGTAATGCTGAGATCTTTTGTTGCCATGTACTGTTTGGATGAGACAACTCTTCAGGTTGACCATAGTCGGCAATAAGATTTAGGAATATTGGTTCAACTTCTTGGTAACTCAGCATATTTAAGATAATGCCATCTTCTAAGTCAATTAAGGCATAGCAAATGTCATCCGCAGCTTCTAACAAATAAGTGAGTGGGTGACGGCAATAATGATATTCGCCTAACTGAATAAGGCCGAGCTGTTCAGCAATCTGTTTTAAAATTTCTTTTTCAGATTGATAACAACCAAACTTTGCTCGTTGATGAGAAGGGCGATCACCTTGTGATGCAATGGTTTTTGAAAGCCATGGATACTTTAAATAAGCACCTAATGTTGCATAGGTTAAGCGCATACCGCCATCATTTGGATGATAGTCAATGCGACTTAATAAACGTAATCCTTGAGCATTACCTTCAAACTGACGAACATCAGCTTCTTCTTCGGGGCTTAGTTTTTTCAAAAAATCATCATGTGAAGCATCATCGAACCATTCGCGAATTGCGTATTCACCCGCATGTCCGAAAGGGGGATTACCTATATCGTGGGCCAGACAAGCTGCCTGAATAATTGCCCCGACATCGGCAGGTGAAATCCAAACGGGTAATTCGTCTTTTATTTTTTCTGCGGCAAGCATGCCCATTGAGCGACCAATGCAGGAAACCTCAAGGGAGTGAGTTAAGCGGGTATGAATGCCATCATGCTGTGCTAGAGGGTGAACTTGCGTCTTACGGTTTAACTGACGAAAACTTTGAGAAAATATAATGCGGTCATAATCTTTATGGAATGGGCTACGAGCCAGTTCTGTACTACTTTTTTTGCTACCTAAACGAACTGCAGACAGCAGTTCTAACCAACGCATTTGTTCCATTTATCATTATTCAAAACTATAAAACCTGATCATGCCAAAAAAAACTTAAAAGCACTAGCTTGGTGCGACATAGTTTGTCTTAGTTCGGGTTTTATTATGTTATTGAATAAACATGCAACAATTTATTTTTAGCAAGAATGACTAAAAAAATGATTTTGAACAAAAAACAAATCACTTCTTGCAGAATTAGGTTACAGAATACTGATTCTACATCTAGCTGATTTTAGCAAGAAGCAGTAGAATATGCGCTCTCTCTAAAGTCACATTGCGGTAAGGTTCACAAGACCTGCCCGTGGAGCCAAAATCAACATGTTTATCGTGGCCGGTGCAGCAGCACATTCTTCTTTTAAGAAAGCTCAACTATTAACACGTTTATCGTCAATTAGTTCTGTTCAATCTTTTGACAGCCAATGGGTCTATTTGTTTGATCAAGCGCTCAACGAGCAGCAACATCAATCTGCTTTGCAATTATTGAATGACGGTGAGTCTTTTGAACTTCGTCAATCTGCAAGTGATGAGATTCAGATTTTAGTTACACCACGTGTGGGTACTATTTCACCTTGGTCTTCTAAAGCAACTGATATTTTCAAAAACTGTAATACACCAGTACACCGTTTAGAACGTGGTCTTTTATTCACGTTAAAGGGTGTTACTGAAATTACTCATGAAGTTAAACAAGTACTTCATGACCGTATGACAGAAACAGTTTTTGCTCAAATTGAAGATGCAAAAGCATTATTTTCAGAAACAGCTCCAAAACCATTAAATTCAATTGATATCTTGGGCCAAGGCAAAGAAGCTTTGGTTAAAGCGAACAATGAGTTCGGTTTTGCGTTATCTGAACAAGAAATTGATTATTTAACAGAAGCATTCGGTAAGCTTGGTCGTAATCCAAATGATATCGAATTGATGATGTTTGCACAGGCGAACTCTGAACACTGTCGTCATAAAATCTTCGGTTCTGAATGGACAATTGATGGTGAAAAACAACCATTATCATTGTTCCAGATGATTAAAAACACTTACAAAGAATCACCAACTGACGTTTTATCTGCATACAAAGATAATGCTTCTGTAATTGTGGGTTATGACACGATGCGTTTTTATCCAAAAGCGGATGAAAATGGTCACTTTGTTTATAAATATAAGAGCCAAGCAGCTCATATTTTAATGAAGGTTGAAACTCATAACCACCCAACAGCAATTTCTCCATTTGCTGGTGCTGCAACTGGTTCAGGCGGTGAAATCCGTGATGAAGGTGCAACTGGTCGTGGTGGTAAACCAAAAGCTGGTTTAACGGGCTTTACAGTTTCTAACTTAAATATTCCTGGTTTTGAACAACCGTGGGAAGAAAACTACGGTAAACCTTCACGTATGGCATCGCCATTACAAATCATGATTGAAGGTCCATTAGGTGGCGCGGCATTTAACAACGAATTCGGTCGTCCTGCATTAAATGGTTATTTCCGTACTTTCGAACAAAATGTAAATGGTGAAGTGAAGGGCTTCCATAAGCCAATCATGATCGCTGGTGGTTACGGTAACATTCGTCCTGACCATGTAGAAAAAGATGCGATTCAACCAGGTGACTTGCTCATTGTATTGGGTGGCCCTGCAATGTTAATCGGTCTTGGCGGCGGTGCAGCATCTTCTGTAGACAGCGGTACAATGGGTGAAAGCCTTGATTTCGCTTCTGTACAACGTGAAAACCCAGAAATGGAACGCCGTTGTCAAGAAGTGATCGATACATGCTGGCGCTTAGAAGACTTCAACCCAATCGTTTCTGTACACGACGTTGGTGCGGGTGGTCTATCAAATGCTATGCCTGAACTTGTGAATGACCATGAGTTGGGTGCAGTTCTTAACCTTCGTAAGATTCCTTCATTAGAACCGGGCATGAGCCCAATGGAAATCTGGTCAAATGAAGCACAAGAGCGTTATGTTCTTGCAATTCGTCCAGAGTCTTTAGAACAGTTCGAATCAATCTGTGCTCGTGAACGTTGTCCATTTGCCGTGTTAGGTGAAGCAACTGAAGCTCGTCATTTAACTGTTGAAGATCCATTGTTCCAGAACAATGCAGTTGATATCCCAATGCAAGTAATGCTTGGTGGTACACCGCGCATGCAACGTTCTTATGAAACAATTGAGCGTAAAGGTAACGAGTTTGACGCTTCAAAAGTTGATTTGAAAGATGCGATTTTCCGTGTATTGAAAAATCCTACAGTTGCTTCTAAATCATTCTTGATCACCATTGGTGACCGCTCAATTACAGGTATGGTTGCACGTGATCAAATGGTTGGTCGTTGGCAGATTCCTGTTGCGGATGCAGCAGTAACGACGACAAGCTTACAAGGCTTCACTGGTGAAGCAATGGCGATGGGTGAACGTCCGCCAGTAGCATTGTTAAATCCAGCAGCATCTGCTCGTTTGGCAGTTGCTGAAGCAATTACTAATATTGCATGTGCAAACATTGAACAAATTAGCGATATCAAACTTTCTGCAAACTGGATGGCTGCTGCTGGTCAAAAAGGTGAAGACCAAGCATTGTTTGAAGGTGTGAAAGCGATTGGTATGGAAATGTGTCCTGCTTTAGGAATTGCGATTCCTGTAGGTAAAGACTCGCTTTCAATGCGTACTACTTGGAACGAAAACGGTGAAGACAAAGCTGTAACATCTCCAATGACAGGTGTAATTACTGCATTTGCTCCAGTAACAGATGTTCGTAAAACTTTAACACCTGAACTTAAGAATTTAGAAGATTCAGTACTTGTACGTATTGATTTGTCTAAAGGCCAGTTCCGTTTAGGTGGTTCGATTCTTGCGCAAGTATATAAAGCAATCGGTTCAATCACTCCAGACGTTGATAGTTTTGATGATTTCAAAGCGTTCTTTGCTTTAATTCAAGATTGGAACAACCGTGGCTTGATTCAAGCTTACCATGACATCGGTGATGGTGGTTTACTCGCAACTGTTGCTGAAATGATGTTCGCTGCACGTTTAGGTGTTGCATTAGAAGACCAAACTCCAGCAAGTTTATTTGCTGAAGAAATTGGTGCAGTTCTTCAAATTAAGGCAACTGATTGGAACGCTTTACAAGCAGAAGTTGCTGCATCTAGCTTGAAAGATGCAATTGCTGTAGTTGGTCGTGTAAACAACACAGATCAATTATCTGTAAATGGTTTGACTTTAGAGCGTGCAGAATTGCAACAAGCTTGGTCTGAGGTATCTCATCAGATCCAACGTTTACGTGATAACGTAGAAACTGCTGACCAAGAATTTGCTTTAATTGCAGATAAATCACATCAAGGCTTAATTGCTAAACCAACATTTGACTTGAATGAACCTATTGAAGCACCGTTCATTAACACACGTCGTCCTAATATGGCGATCTTGCGTGAGCAAGGTGTAAACGGTCATATTGAAATGGCAGCAGCCTTTGATAAGGTTGGTTTCAATACCGTTGACGTGCACATGAGTGATTTACTTGCTGGTCGCGTTAGTCTAAGTGATTTTGAAGGTTTAGTAACTTGTGGTGGTTTCTCTTACGGTGACGTAATGGGTGCTGGTGGTGGTTGGGCAAAATCTGTATTGTTCAATGCGAAATTACGTGATCAGTTTGAACAGTTCTTCCATCGTGAAGATACGTTCAGCTTAGGTATCTGTAATGGTTGCCAAATGTTGTCACAATTAGCGCCACTTATTCCAGGTGCTGAACATTGGCCACGTTTCCACCGCAATATGTCAGAGGTTTTTGAAGCTCGTAGTGTAAACGTTCGTGTTGAAAAATCTGTTTCTGTATTGCTTAATGGAATGGAAGGTTCGATTTTACCGATTGCTGTAGCACACGGTGAAGGTCGTGCAGTTGCGAGTGAAGCTGATATTGCAGGCTTGAATGCAGCTAACCAAGTGGCTTTGCGTTATGTTGATAGCCATGGTAACCCGACTCAACATTATCCATTGAACCCGAATGGTTCGCCGGAAGCGATTACTGGTGTAACATCTAAAGATGGTCGTGCAACGATCATGATGCCGCACCCAGAGCGTACATTCCGTGCAATTCAACACTCTTGGAGTCCAGAAGAATGGACTGAAGATGGTGCATGGTTACGTATGTTCCGTAATGCACGTAAGTTTATCGGTTAATATAAAAGTTGAAATAAGCCACCGTAAGGTGGCTTATTTGTATGTAGTACGATATTAATAAATAGCAGAGAAGAAAAATGAAATCAAAAATCCATTTCCATGAATTTGCATTACTAATGGCATTGCTCATGTCTATTGTTTCTTTTTCAATAGATGCAGTCCTACCTGCTTTGGGCGAAATCGGACGAGTTTTTGATTTAAAAAATAATAATCAGACACAGTGGGTCATTATCGGTATTTTTTCTGGTATGACGATTGGTCAATTGATTGCTGGCCCTCTATCCGATGCGATTGGCCGTAAACGTATTTTATTCACAGGAATTGTTATTTACTTTCTTGGAAGTTTGTTGTGCTTTACCACACAAAGTTTTGAATGGTTTTTAGTTGGACGTTTTATTCAAGGGGTTGGTGTATCAGGTCCTTACGTGGCTTCTATTTCAATTGTTAGGGATAAATACAGTGGGGCTCAAATGGCCCGCATCATGTCTTTAATTATGATGGTGTTTATGGTTGCCCCAGCAATTGCACCAAGTTTGGGACAGCTCATTATCCATTTCTTTGGTTGGCGTGAGATCTTTGTTTTATATATGGTCTATGCCACAGTTGTGGGGGCATGGGTTGCTTTACGTTTGGAAGAGACGTTGCTTTCCGAAAATCGTTTACCTATGCGTCTACAAGCATTTCGGGAAGGTTTTAAAGAAGTTGTAAGTAATAAAACCACCATGAGCTATTTGCTATGTGCAGGTTTTTGCTTTGGTGGATTCATTGGTTACTTAGGTACTTCTCAGCAAATTTTTATGCAGCAGTTTGGGAAAACAGGGCAAGAGTTTAGTGCTTATTTTGCTGTGCTTGCAGGTGTAATGGGAGTCGCTTCATTTACAAACTCTAAAATTGTTATGAAGTTTGGTATGCGTCCAATCTGTATTTATGGCTTTCTAGGTTTGTGCTTAATTTCTTTAGTTTTCTTAGGAATTCAACTTTTAGGTGTGGCTGTTTCATTCTGGATGTTTATGCTTTATGCCTGCATTTTATTTTTATTATTTGGAACTTTATTTGGAAATTTAAACGCAATTGCAATGGAACCGATGGGACATGTTGCTGGTATGGCATCGGCCATTATTGGTGCAGCATCTTCTGTTTTGTCACTTATTCTTGCATCTATTATTGGGCAATTATATGACGGTACATTAATACCAATGACTGGCGGCTTCGTCATTTTATGTGGTTTAGCATTTATGATGACAATATATGAGAACAGATATTTAAAGAAATCGAATGCTTAAAATTATAAAGATGCAGCTAGCACACTGAAATTTAAAATTTTGTTCAGAATAAGAGCTACATAAAAATGAGTGTAGCTCTTTTAAGCATTTTAGAAAAATTATAAGCCTATAGACATTCGGCTATTTAACACTTTATAGTTTGTTTAAAATTGGATCAATTTTTGCTTTCTCTGTAACAACGATAAAAATCGGAGATCAAAATGATGAAAAATAAGTATCACATAAGAACAATGTATACCAAAGATAAGGGCTGGCGCTTGTTTGGCTTGGCGCTTGCCATTCAAATCCTCTTTATTGGAGCAAATTATTTGGTAATGATGAGCTGACTTTGATTTAGAAGCTTTTTTAACGGTATGATTTAAAGCAAGTTTACTAGTTTTGAGTCATTCTACTTATGTTAAAGCTGATTTATTACGTGCCTGATTCACATCTTGAGTCGACTAAACAAGCTATTTTTTCTGCTGGTGCGGGTGGTATCGGTAATTACGAACACTGCGCATGGCAAGTGAAAGGAATAGGGCAATTTAAACCCGTCAAAGGTGCAGATCCTTATATCGGAGAGCTGGGTGAACTTGAACAAGTTGATGAGTGGCGCGTTGAAACAATTGTAATTGAAGCAAATGCAAAGGCTGTAGCAAAAGCATTAAAGGCAAGCCATCCTTATGAAGAGCCCGCCTTTGAGTTTATTCAAATCATAGAAATTGATTTTTAATTAAACTGCGAGAAATCTGGTTTACGTTTCTGCATAAATGCTTGTACAGCTTCTAGCATTTCTGGAGATTGAACGCGTTGCATAAAGATTTCAGCTTCATGGTCAATACATTCAATAATTTGATTTAAATCATGTTTCATCAATGCTTTGGTTTGTTTTAATGAAGCAAGTGGTAAAGCTGCTAAATGTTGAGCGGTTGCCTGAGCAGATGCATAAGCATCTTCAACAACTTCATTCACTAAGCTTGCTTGTACTGCGGTTTCTGCATTAAATTTTTTCGCAGTAAATAGAAGTTCAGCTGCTTTGTGATAACCCGCTTGTTTAACCAATAGTTGGCTTGCACCGCCTTCTGGAGAAAGGCCAAGACTTACAAATGGAATTTGGAAAAGGGCGGTATTGTCAGCAAAAACTAAATCTGCATGTAATAAAATCGTAACACCAATACCAATAGCCACACCTTTTACTGCAATAATAAGCGGCTTCGATAATCTAGCAGCAGATTTAAGGAGTACAAACGGAGGAACTTGACCTGCTGGGCCTAGATTAGGATTTTGTACAAAACCCATAAAATCTTTCATGTCATTACCAGCGGTAAAATCTTGCTCTACACCACGTAGAACGATTACTCGTACATCTTTGTCTTGGTCAGCTTCATCAAGTGCTTTGGCAATCCATAAGTAAAGCTCGCCATACAGTGCATTTTTTGCTTCTGGACGATTTATGGCTAAGGTGAGTACGCCACCTTCTAAATTTGCGTGTAAATGTTGATGAGGTTGTTGAATACAGCTAAGTGTCATCGTACTATCCTTGCTTTAAACCACGTTGTTAATTTTTAGGTTCTCATTATGGCGCATATTTTTTGTAATGCGGTTAACTGGTGAGTTCATAAAAAGTGAAAATCTAATTATGTATAAATTTGACTATCTCGTTTTTATAGGTCGTTTTCAACCATTTCATTTAGCTCATATGCAGACAATTGAAATTGCCTTACAACAAAGCCACTATGTCGTTTTGGCATTAGGTTCTGCTCAAATGGAACGTAATATTAAAAATCCGTTCTTAGCAGTAGAGCGCGAGCAAATGATCTTGTCAAATTTCTCGTTAGAAGAGCAAAAACGCATTTGTTTTGTACATGTAGTAGATGTTTATAATGACGAAAAATGGGTAAAACAAGTCAAATCTTTAGTGAATGGCGTAATTGAACCGAACTCAAAAGTTGGTTTGATTGGACACTTTAAGGATGAGTCTTCATATTATTTACGACTATTTCCTGAGTGGATTATGGTTGAACTTGATAGTTTAAAAGACTCTATCTCGGCAACACCAATGCGTGAAGCTTATTATCGTGGTGAAATCCAGACCGAATTTTTCCCTGTAGGAACTATTCAATTTTTAGATGAATTTAAAAAAACACGCACTTATCAACAGTTGCAACAACGCTTTGAAGAAGATGATCGCTCTAATTTAGATGATTTTGAGTAAGTGCATATAAATTAAGCATCTGCCCAAAAGATAATTCGGTTTGAAAAAGGATCGGTGATGCTGAGTTCAAGTGTCTCCCAATCTGTTTTTTCAACCTGAGGCTTAGAAAATTTATAATCTTTTTTGCTTAGTTCACTATGCAACTCATAAATATGTTCCCAATAAATACGGATCGCACTATGAGGACTCGCATCTCCAAAATGCTCGGATAAATGAATAATGCAATCATCTTTAGAAATTTGTAAATATAACGGAAAGTTGTCTTCAAATTGGTGTTGCCAATCAAGCTGAAAACCTAAGAACTCAAAATAAAATGATTGAGCTAACTCGACATCAAAAATTCTTAAAATAGGGGTGATCGAACCTGATTGCATCTTTTTTCCTTTTAACGTGTACCAAATTGTTGAGTCCAATAGCTCTTTTGTTTTACAGATTGATCAGAAGCACAAGCAATTGCGTAAGTTGTAAATTTAGGGTTCATTAGGTTACTACAATGTAGGGGACTCGACAGCCATCTAGACATCACTTCATCTAATGTTTTCTGTCCACTTGCGACATTTTCACCATTGGCTTTACCGAGTGTATTATAAATTTTCAAACGTGATTTTAAATCTAGTCCCGTGGAGCCAACATGTCCGAGAAAGTTGTGTGTTGCCATATCTT
Source organism: Acinetobacter sp. V104_13 (assembly GCF_031798995.1). Classification (NCBI taxonomy): domain Bacteria; kingdom Pseudomonadati; phylum Pseudomonadota; class Gammaproteobacteria; order Moraxellales; family Moraxellaceae; genus Acinetobacter; species Acinetobacter sp. V104_13. The sequence continues at coordinate 16,279 of NZ_JAVQNP010000020.1, forward strand.
CACTATGAGAAAGTGCACCTTTATATAAATTATTACTCCAACTTAATGGTCTGGTTGCAGCGAAATATTGTTGTCCACATTGGCGTGATTGCTGGCGAATCTGATTAATTATTTTAAGTACGGTTTGTTGATGGGTAGGGTTTTGTAAATCTTGGCAACTTATTTTTATAGGTGGAGTTTCAACTTGTGTGGTAGATGGTGTAATTGAGGGCGGCATACTGGATGAACTAACGGAGCAAGCAGAGATAACAAGACCACTAGACAGTAAATTACAAACTTTGAGCAGACTCATGTAAATACCTTAGCGTGAATTATTCTAATGTCTTTATCATACGCCAAAGTAAAGGAGTAAGTAATTTGTTCATATACAAAAAACGAGCATCATGCCCGCTTTTTGTTTCTTAAGTTTATTAAGCTGTTTGTAGAGCTTTTAAGTCTTCTAGAACTTGCTCTGCATGCCCAGCTGCTTTAACTTTGCGATAGCTTTTAACTAAAGTTTTGTTATGGAAAATAAAAGTAGAACGTTCAATACCCATTACTTTCTTTCCATACATATTCTTTTCTTTAATCACATCAAAGTGATTACAAAGAATTTCTTCTTTATCACTGATCAGATCAATAGTAAGTGCTTGCTTCTCTGTAAAATTTTGATGGGCTTTTACCGAGTCACGTGAAATACCGAAAATACGGGCACCTAAAGCATCAAACTGATCTTTCAAACAAGAAAAACCCACTGCTTGTGTTGTACACCCTGGTGTTGAATCTTTAGGATAGAAGTAAATGATTAGCCATTCATTTTCGACTTCGGTCAAGTTCACTTCGCCGTGTGTAGTAGGGAACACCTGATTTGGCAGTTGAATATTCTCAGACATTTCTTATCCTTTAAAAGTTAAATTTGATCTAATTCAAGTGGTAAAAAAGCGTATTCCTCATGATAAACAATATTGAGTTTTCTTACAGGGATTGCTTTGTTAAAAATTGGTCCATCAATCACAGTCGTATGAAATTCACCGCCCTCACCACATGGATCAATGCCACGGTTCTCAAGCTCTTGGATGTATTCTAAAGTTAAGGTTTTACCTAAATCCTCCTCCTTCATTCCGAGTTTTAGATTCACAGTAACAATGACACTTTTGAATCCAAGTTGAATAAATTCTTCAACAACTTCACGATGCGGACGTAACCAAAGAGGCATTCCTAATTGAAGCCCCACTTGTTGCGTTACTCGATCATGCCAACAGCCGTGTTCAGGCATATCAAGATCACCTGTAACCAGTACCTCGGCTCCTTGTTGCTTTGCTTGATTGAGTAATTCAATAAACTTTACCTCATATTCATTCCAACTTGATGAAGCCATAAACACGGGCAAGTCGATTGCTTTAGCTTGCGCTTGAATAATATCAAGAGGCATGGCATGTGAGCGAGAACGTTGGCCTTGTCCTTCTAGCATTACGATCAATCCAATCACTTCGCCTGTCTGCATTGCATGGTAGAGTGCTAGAGAACTATCTTTGCCTCCACTAAATGAGACAATAGACCTTTTATGGTTAGCATTAGTTTTCCATTGTTCTTGCATGGCTTACATCAAATGAATTGGTCAAAAGTGCTGTTATTTTAACAGAGCTATAAAAAAAGCCTGCATAAATGCAGGCTTAATTTGGAACATTAAAATCTTATTTTTTAGGAGCTTGTTGTTGAGCTGCCTTCATTGCATCTTCAGTTAACTTTTCAAGCTTAGTTGTTAACTGAGGACCGAAACATGCTTTAAGATCACGGTTTTGTTGTTGTACAAATCCTAGAGAACTTGGGCTTTTCTTCGCATTGATTGCGCTTTGGATTTCCCATTTTTGTGCTTCAGTCACTTTACCTTGTGCTTCAACTTGGCAGCTACAGAATTTGCTAACTTCAGATGAACTTAACTTGCCGCCTTTAGCAGTTTGTTCTTTACAAACGTTAACTAATGCACCTTTAACGTTAGTGCTTTTATATGCCGCTTGAACTGGGTTTTCAGCTGCTTGAGCTGAACCAGCCATAAGTGCAGCTGCTGAGAATAAAGATGAAAGAATAAGATTTGATTTTAACAACTTCATAAATTTTACCTACTTATTACGGTATATAGCGTGTTGGATCGGTAACACCAGCATCGATAAAGCCTTCTTTACGCAAACGGCAACTGTCACATTTACCACACGCACGTCCTTGAGCATCTGCTTGGTAGCAAGATACCGTTTGACTATAGTCTACGCCATGTTCAATCCCTAAACGTATGATATTCGCTTTGGATAAATGTAACAGGGGTGTTTCAAATTTAAGTGGTTTTCCTTCTACGCCAGCTTTAGTTGCTAAACGGGCCATATTTGCAAAAGCATCAATAAATTCAGGGCGACAATCAGGATATCCTGAATAATCAACAGCATTGATACCAATAACAATAGCTTCAGCATTAAATACTTCAGCTGCTGCTAGAGCATATGAGAGGAAAATAGTGTTACGCGCTGGTACATAAGTTACAGGAATACCTTCTTGTAACTGTTCTGGTACTGCAATGTTGTGATCTGTAAGTGCTGATCCACCTAAATTTGCTAGATCAATATTAATTACACGATGTTCAACACCTGAACGCTGAGCTAATGCTTTTGCAGCATCAAGTTCAGTGGTTGAGCGTTGACCATACATAAAACTAATAGCAATACATTCATAGCGCGCTTGTGCCCAAGCTAGGCAAGTGGTTGAGTCTAAGCCGCCTGAAAGTAAAACAATGGCACGAGAGCGCATATTTTTCTCCATATCCGGAATGATTTATTTTATTGAGTGATTAACGACCTGATTCATCGTTCCAAAGCAGTTTATGTAACTGAAGTTGGAAACGAACAGGTAATTTATCATCAAGTATCCACTGTGCCAGATCACGTGCTAGACGTGGCAGGCCTACAGCACCTTTTTCAACCGCAAAGGCAGGGGAGAACCAAACGGTACTGACTTTGGTTTGCAGTTGATATTTTTCAACTTGTTGCTTTGACCATTCATAGTCTTCACGATTACAAATCACAAATTTGATTTGGTCACGTGATGCTAAATGGTCAAGATTACTGATGAGATTACGATGTTCTTCACCAGAAGTTGGAGTCTTTAAATCGAGGACTTTTGAAACACGGGGATCTACTCTTGATACATCAAGAGCACCACTGGTTTCTAAAGAGACGTCAAAACCTGCCTCACATAAACGTTGTAATAAAATCAAACAGTTTGGCTGAGCAAGAGGTTCACCACCTGTTACACAAATATAAGGTGTTTGAAATTGTGTAGCTGTTTCAATGATATGTTCAAGTGAAAAACGTTCGCCACCCTCAAAAGAATAGGTGGTATCGCAATAGCTACAACGTAATGGACAGCCTGTTAGACGAATAAATACAGTCGGTAGGCCAGAGGCATTTGCTTCACCCTGCAACGAGTAAAAAATCTCGGTAATGCGTAAACCGGACGCAGGGTCTGAGACAGGAATTGCAGAGGAACGTAAGGAAGCCATTCTAGAAATACCACACTATATAAAAAATAAAATCTCTACGATCAGTTTGATCGTAGAGATGAGGAGCGATTAAAGCTCCGCAAGAGAGTTATAACAAATTAGTCAGCGCGTAACAAATCGTTCAAGCTTGTTTTTGAGCGTGTTTGCGCATCAACTTTTTTCACGATAATTGCAGCATATAAGCTGTAAGTACCACATTTAGATGGCAAGCTGCCTGAAACTACAACTGAACCTGCTGGTACACGACCATAATGGATTTCGCCAGTTTCACGGTCATAAATTTTAGTTGATTGACCAATGAAAACGCCCATTGAAATGACTGAGCCTTCTTCAACGATAACGCCTTCAACGATTTCTGAACGTGCACCGATAAAGCAGTTGTCTTCAATAATGGTTGGGTTAGCTTGTAATGGTTCTAAAACACCACCAATACCTACACCACCAGATAAGTGAACATTTTTACCGATTTGAGCACATGAACCTACAGTTGCCCATGTATCAACCATTGTGCCTTCATCTACATAAGCGCCAATGTTGACATAAGATGGCATTAACACCACGTTTTTAGCTTGGAAGCTACCACGACGTGCTACAGCAGGAGGAACAACACGAACACCTGCAGCTTTAAATTGCTCTTCAGTCCAACCAGAGAATTTAGTTTCAACTTTGTCATAGAAACGAAGATCACATGACTCAATTGGTTTATTGTCATTAAGTTTAAATGATAATAAAACAGCTTTTTTTAACCATTGATGAACAACCCATTCACCATTGATTTTTTCAGCAACTCGAAGTGTACCGTTATCTAAACCAGCAATTGCTTCTTCAACAGCTTGGCGAATTTCGCTTGGACAATCTGCTGCAGTAAAATTGGCGCGGTCTTCAAATGCTTGCTCAATGATCGTAGAAAGCTGAGACATGATCTTCCTTCCATAAAAAATTTTAAAGATTTTACACTAATTTGTGACAAGAATCTTTCAAAAAACGTGTTACGTTTAATTGATGATATAAATGAGGTAAATCGAAATAAGCTTATTAGATAATCAAGTGTTTTTACACAAAAATGATTTGAAAATAAAAATTTAACTCAATTTGTATCAAAAAATAACAGAAATCTAGCATTTTTTGCATAAAAAAGAATCTAAGCTATCATTATTATGATTTCAGTCACAAGATGAATAAATTAAAAACAAAGCCTTTTTGAGGAGAAAACTATGAAAGCATTACGTGTGTTAGTTACAACAACAGCTTTATTCGCTGCTGGTGCTGCAATGGCAGATGAAGCTGTTGTTCATGACAGCTATGCATTTGACCAAAAACAATTACTTCCTGTAGGGGTGCGTGCTGAGGTAGGTACAACTGGTTACGGTGGTGCTTTATTATGGCAAGCCAACCCATATGTAGGTTTGGCTCTGGGTTATAACGGTGGTGACATTTCGTGGACAGATGACGTCTCTGTAAATGGTACTAAATATGACCTAGATATGGATAACAATAATATTTATCTAAATGCTGAAATACGTCCTTGGGGCGCTAGTTCTAATCCATGGGCTCAAGGCTTATATGTAGCTGCGGGTGCTGCTTATTTAGATAATGATTATGACCTAGCTAAACGTATTGGTAATGGCGAAACATTATCAATTGATGGTAAAAACTATCAACAAGCAGTTGCTGGCCAAGAAGGTGGTGTAAGAGGTAAGATGAATTATGAAAATAATATCGCCCCTTATGTAGGCTTTGGTTTTGCACCGAAATTTAATAAAAATTGGGGTGTATTTGGTGAGGTAGGTGCTTACTATACAGGTAATCCAAAAGTTCAGTTAACTCAATATAATCTTGCTCCTGTGAATGGTAACCCAACGTCTGCTCAAGATGCAGTAGATAAGGAAGAAAATGAAATTCGTAATGACGATAAATACAAATGGTTACCAGTTGGTAAGGTTGGTGTGAACTTCTACTGGTAAGATCAAAAAGAAAAAACGAGCTACGGCTCGTTTTTTTGTACTTTTAATAAAATAAATAAAAGAGCTAAAAAGCTCTTTTATTTATTTTTAATTTTTATTCGTCTGGGTAAGCAATTTTCTTAAGCGCTTTAATATCCGCATCAGGTGAGCATAAAGAAATAAATTCGTAACCATAACCGCGTAATAGATGGCCTTTGCGAACCGCAATCCATGTCGTATTAACACCAAAAATATCAGTTTTGGTTTGCTTTAAACGATAATCACGTTCTGTATCATAAGCCACGTCATTGACAATACCCACACCCATGCCAAGTTCCACATAGGTTTTGATAACATCGGCATCAAGAGCTGACATTACGATATCTGCATCTAGGTGAGCTTCTTCAAAGGCTTTATCAATTTTAGATCGGCCTGTAAAACCACCATGATAAGTAATAAGCGGATATTCTGCTAAAAGTTCTAGAGTAATCTTATCCGCCTGCACTAAAGGATGATTTTGCGGGGTAATAATACTGTGCTGCCATTGATAGTAAGGAATGCTAGCCAGATTTTCTTCAGTTGTTAAAGACTCAGTTGCAATTCCAATATCCGCTTCGCCTTGTAAAAGCATTTCTGAAATTTCGACAGGGCTAGCTTGTTGTAAAATCAAATGAACTTTTGGAAATAATTTCTTAAATTGATTAACGATTGGAGGCAATACATAACGCGCTTGAGTATGCGTAGTTGCGATTGTTAATGTTCCTTCGTCAACCTTATTAAAATCTTCAGCAAGTCGTTTAATATTTTCAGCATCCACTAACATGCGTTCAACAATGCTAAGAAGTGACTGGCCTGGTTCAGTTAAACCTAAAAGGCGTTTACCTTTACGAACGAAAAGTTGAACACCTAATTCATCTTCTAAATCTTTGATGTGTTTACTTACACCCGATTGAGATGTGTAGAGTGCAGCCGATGCTTCCGTCAAGTTAAAGTTTTGGCGTACTGTTTCTCGGATAATTCTTAATTGTTGAAAGTTCATTTACACTTTTCCTCAAAAGAGGTGAGGAGCGTCTAAAGATCCGCAAGATATTTCCTCACCAAATATATTTCTTAAGCAACTTGGTCTGCAAATAAGTGCAATTGAGATGCGCTCACCCAAACAGTTTGATTAGGTTTAAATGCATGTAATTTTGCAGCTTCAATGCTCAGAGCAATTTCAATTAAACGTCCATTACGGTCTTGTAATTCGGCCACTACTTTTCCAGCAATCCAGATTTCACGTACAAAAGTCGCTTCAATGGTATTCGCTTGCGGTTGCGAGTGAATATGTAACTCATCTGGACGGGCAAAAGCAATCACTTTTCCTTGAGGTGCCTCAACTGCTGTTGGTAATTGAATACGGTCATTACCGATACGGATAATACCTTCCGTATGTTCACCTTCAAATCGATTTGCCTGACCCAAGAAATCAAACACAAATGGCGTTGCAGGTTTTTCATAAACTTCACGAGGTGAACCGATTTGCTCAACATTACCTTTATTCATGACAATAATCTGGTCTGCAACCTCAAGTGCTTCTTCTTGATCGTGAGTCACGAAAATTGAAGTGATATGCAATTCATCATGTAAGTTGCGTAACCAGCGGCGTAATTCTTTGCGTACTTTGGCATCCAGAGCGCCAAATGGTTCATCAAGTAATAACACACGAGGTTCTACTGCCAAAGCACGGGCTAAAGCAATACGCTGACGTTGTCCGCCAGAAAGTTGAGCAGGGTATCGGTCTGCTAAAAAGCCTAGTTGAACAAGATCAAGTAAACGAGTGACACGTTTTTTAATTTCAGCTTCCGAAGGACGGGTTGCACGAGGGCGAACGCGTAAACCAAAGGCAATATTGTCAAATACAGTCATGTGACGGAATAAAGCATAGTGCTGAAATACAAAGCCGACCTGACGCTCACGCACATGTACATTAGTCGCATCTTCACCTTCAAGTAAAACCTGACCGCCATCGGCTGATTCTAGACCTGCAATAATACGAAGCAGAGTCGTCTTGCCACAACCAGATGGTCCGAGTAGCGCAACCAGTTCACCTTCTGGAAAGTCTAGGGAAATATTTTTAAGCGCATGGAATGCACCAAAGTGTTTTTCAATATTTTTAACTTGAATACTCATGATTTCATTCCTTACGAATCAGTTGAATGCGGTTCTGGTTTATCTTGATGTAGCTCTAACCAGGTTTTTAAAATCAGTGTTAAAAGAGCTAAGAAGGCAAGCAGTGAGGACACGGCAAAGGCTGCGCTAAAGGTGTACTCGTTATATAAAATTTCGACATGAAGTGGCAGGGTATTGGTTTCACCACGGATATGACCAGAAACCACTGATACTGCGCCAAACTCACCCATTGCACGGGCATTACACAAAATCACGCCGTAAATCAGACCCCATTTAATGTTAGGGAGTGTGACTTTCCAAAAGGTTTGCCAACCTGATGCACCGAGTACAATTGCTGCTTCTTCTTCCTCTGTTCCCTGAGCTTCCATGAGTGGAATTAACTCACGTGCTACAAATGGAACTGTAATAAAAATAGTTGCTAAAACAATTCCAGGTACGGCATATAAAATCTTGATGTCATGATCCATTAACCAGCCGCCGAACCAACCTTGCGCACCAAAAATTAGAACAATCATTAAACCTGCAATAACAGGTGAAACCGAAAAAGGCATATCAATGATAGTTGTTAAAATAGCCTTGCCTTTAAACTGAAACTTGGAAACAGCCCAAGCTGCAGCAACACCAAATATCACATTAATTGGAACTGCAATTGCTGCGGTGAGTAATGTTAATTTCACTGCTGATAAGGTATCTGGATCAATCAAAGCCTGAACATAGACTTCAAGTCCCTGTTTAAATGCTTCTACGAAAACCAAAATGAGTGGCAGCATGAGGCAACTGATGAAAAAAATCAGTGCGATTGTAATGAGGGTATAACGTACCCAAGTTGGCTCACGTGTTGCATCACGAGACTGTAACTTCAAGGCAAGTGCATTGCTGTCGGTATGTAAATTCATGTGATGTTTCTCCCTGTACGACGGTTTGCCCATGCTTGAAGTAAGTTAATGACAAATAGGATGATAAAAGAGAGAACTAACATGACCGCTGCAATGGTCGTTGCACCTGCATAATCATATTCTTCAAGACGAGAAATAATCATCAGCGGTGCGATTTCTGTTTTAAACGGCTGGTTACCTGCAATAAAAATAACAGAACCATACTCACCCACGCCGCGAGCAAACGCTAAAGCAAAGCCTGTAAATAGAGCAGGTAGTAAGATGGGTAAAATAATTTTAGTAATGGTTTGCCAGCGATTTGCACCAAGTGCTGAAGCAGCCTCTTCAAGTTCGGTTTCAATATCGCTGAGTACTGGCTGAACGGTTCGAACAATAAATGGAATACCAATAAAGACCAATGCTAACGTAATCCCGATAGGTGTATAGGCAACCTGAATACCAAGTGGTTCCAGATATTGACCTAACCAACCAGTAGGTGCATAGAGTGAAGTCAGTGCAATACCTGCAACTGCGGTCGGAAGAGCAAATGGTAAATCGACCAATGCATCAACTAGACGCTTTCCGGGAAAGTTATAGCGAATGAGACACCAAGCCAGAAGTAGACCAAACACAACATTAATAAATGCTGCGATTAAAGCTGAACTAAAGCTGAGTTGAAGCGATTTCAAAATACGCTCAGACGTTAAAATTTCCCATAATCCGTCCCATCCGATTCCAAATGATTTGATAAAGACTGCGGCTAATGGAATAAGCACAATAAAAGAAACGTAGGCGAGGGTGAAGCCCAAAGATAGACCAAACCCAGGCAGCACTCGGGATCGCTGCGACATGATATTTCCTCAAAGAGAAAAGCCTGCTGAAACCAGTAAGCGAATAAAAAAAGATAAACAGTGCGGTATAAAGATTGGTATTAAGCAAATTTCAGAGAGAAATGTGTTTTTACCGGGTCGATAGATGAGTGACTACACATCGAATCTTCTGGGATCAAATAGTTCAGCAAATCTGGGAATGGCCCAAAACCTGAGGCAACATTAATATGGCCCACTTCACCAAGATTAACGGGATTTAACTTCCATGATTTCGCAAGTTGTAACGCATCAAAAAAGCCGAGCCATGGATCATTTTCACTAATGAGTAGCGTTGCAGGCACATCAATTTTTAATTGATGAAAATAATCTTTGTAGTCGGTCAAGCTATGGCGAGCAAACCCTGCTTCCCCAAAGCGTGCCGGATTCGCTGGAGCGACTAAAATTAGTTTCTTAACTTGGCTTCTTAATTCTGGATGCTCAGCCAAAGCAGCTACACTCGTTAAGCATCCAAAACTATGTGCAACAATTTGAACAGGAGCTTGAGCTGCTTGAACTGTTTTAACGAATTGCTCAACCCATTCGCTTAATACAGGTCTATCCCAGTTTTTTTGCTCAACACGAGAACTAGACACGAGTTGACGCTGCAACCAAGATTGCCAATGCTGATGTTCACTGCCACCTACACCTGGAACAATTACAGTGTGAATCATGTCTGTTCTCCTTACCTTTAGTGCAAAGAATTACTTCTCTGCACTATTGATTTTCACGATTTGATCGAAAACACCACCATTATCGAAGTGTTGTTTTTGTACTTTTGTCCAACCACCAAACTCTTTGTCGATTGTTACAAGCTTCAATGGCTTAAATACATTGCTGTATTTTTTAAGAACAGCTGCGTTACGCGGACGGTAGAAGTTACGTGCTGCAATTTCTTGACCAGCAGGTGAGTACAAATAGTTGAGATAACCTTTAGCAATAGTTAAGTTGCCTTTTTTAGCTGCATTCTTCTCCACAATTGCAACTGGAGGCTCAGCTAAGATCGAAAGAGACGGAGTAATAATTTCAAATTTGCCTGGCTGTTCACGAATAGCTAAATGAGCTTCATTTTCCCAAGCCAGTAATACATCACCAATGCCACGCTCAGCGAAAGTAGTCGTCGCACCGCGAGCACCAGAGTCTAGAACTTTAGTATGTTTATAAATTTGGCGAACGTATTCTTGTGCTTTTGCATCATTGCCGCCTGGTTGATGTTTTGCCCAAGCCCAAGCTGCGAGATAGTTCCAACGAGCACCACCAGAGGTTTTCGGGTTTGGTGTAATGATTTCTACACCTGGTTTGATTAAATCAGCCCAGTCTTTAATTTGCTTCGGGTTGCCTTTACGCACCAAAAATACAATGGTTGATGTATATGGCGTTGAGTTTTGTGGCAGTTTTTTCTGCCAGTTGGTTGGAAGTAATTTTGCTTTTTCAGCAATTTCATCAATATCTGCTGCAAGTGCTAATGTCACCACATCTGCATTTAAACCATCGATAACCGCACGAGCCTGTTTACCAGAGCCGCCGTGTGATTGTTTAAACTCGATATCTTGACCAGTACGTTGTTTCCAGTAAGTACCGAACTGTTTGTTGAAATCTGTATATAGCTCACGAGTAGGATCGTAAGAAACGTTTAAAAATTCTTGGGCTGCAAATGACGAAACAGAAAGAAGCGCAGCGATAACCCCGACTTTTAATTGAGAAAAACGCATGAGATAAGTCCTCAAAAAATATGAAATGTTCAAAACATGAACGCAGAATAGCGCTAGTCTTTATTCTAAAAAAATAATAAAAAACGAATTTAATATGAAAAAAATAGAAATAATAAAAAGAGATAAACTATTCTTAAATCTTGATATATAACAAGTTTCAAAAGCAGATACGAAATCGGTATAATTTTTTAAAATCAATCATTTATTATTTAAATGAAAGGTGTTGTATTGTTGTGCGGCTTTTAGCAAAGGATGGAGCAAACATGTGGTGTTTTAAAAATGGCCAACCCGTTGAGACTATCCCTTTATTAGATCGAGCCTTTCATTATGGAGATGGATGCTTTACCACAATTCGTGTTTTTCAAAATCAGATTGAGCTTAAAGAAAGGCACTGGCAACGTCTGAAACTCGCATGTCAAAAACTGTTTTTAACTGCAAATTTTGAATTAATCGAACAGAGTGTACAGCAACTCCAAAAGCAAAACCTCGTACTCAACGGCACTTTAAAAATTGTGATTAGTCGTGGTGAAGGTGACCGCGGTTATAGTTTGCCGAAACATGAAGCAGATATTTATATCTGGTTTTATCCAAAAGCTTTAGAGCCGTTTGTGCCTGATTTTATCCAATGTGGTGTTTTAAATCAGGCCCTAGGTTTAACCATGCCGAGCTTAGTTGGGCTTAAATCTTTAAACCGCCTTGAACAAGTATTGCTAAAAAAAGAAGCAGATCAACTTGGGTGGGCTGAAGCATTAGTTACTGATGTACAAGGTTATATTGTTGAAGGGGTCAGTAGTAATTGTTTTATTCGTTTAAATGATAGATGGATTACTCCTGAACTTCGCTATAATGGCGTCCACGGTGTAATGCGGGCAGAAATTCTGGCGCGTATGCAGCACCATGGTATTGCCTGTGAAGTACGTGTGATTGAATTAGATGAAGTATCTGAAATACAAAGTCTATTCTTTTGTAATGCTTTAAACCCTATGCGAGTAGTCACTCATTTAGGTGAGAAAACGCTAGAAACACAGGCATGCATAGATTTATTTCATATCCTTAACTTAAATCAGATTCATTAATATGCCGAAGCCACCTGTGAATGCGAAAGCAAAAAACGCCAAGAAAAATAACAAAAAACAAGCTCCAAAATTTTCTAAGCGATTGGTTCTAATTGGCCTTTTTATTGTTTTAATTTCTACTTTTGCCATTTTATGGTCAAGTTTGTTTAAGGCTTATCCTATCGAAGGCAAAAAACAGATGTTATCTATTACATCTGGGGAAACTTATTCTGGTTTTATTGATCGTTTAGCAAAAGAAGACAAAATTAGCTTTCCTATCGTATTAAAGCTTTATCAAAAGTTTATGATTCATGACAGCATGAAAGCTGGTGTGTATGAAATTGAACAAGGGATGAGTGTAAGACAAGTGTTAGAGATGTTATCTGATGCTGATAATGCTCAGATGAATCGTGTTTTGGTGATTGAAGGTACAACTTTTAAGCAGCTTATTACTGCACTCAAAAATGATAAAAATGTAAAAAATACAATATTGGATTTACCTAATGATCAGCTTATGAAAGCGCTTGGGATTCCTTACGATCATCCAGAGGGCTTATTCGCGCCGAATACTTATTTCTTTGCCAAAGGCGAGACTGACAAGAAAATTCTTACCGATTTATATCATCGCCAAAAAAAAGCTTTAGATACAGCTTGGGCAAATCGTGCTCCGAATTTACCTTATAAAGATAAATATGAAGCATTAATTATGGCTTCTATTGTTGAGAAAGAAACAAGTTTAGACAGTGAACTTACACAAGTTTCTGGAGTTTTTGTCCGCCGTTTAAAACTCGGTATGCGTTTACAAACGGATCCAACTGTTATTTACGGAATGGGTAATAACTATAAAGGCAACATTACCCGAGAAGACCTCCGTACTCCAACACCATATAATACTTATACCATTAATGGTTTACCGCCTACTCCAATTGCTTTGCCAAGCCAAAAAGCAATTGAAGCAGCATTACATCCAGATGATTCAAATAACATCTATTTCGTAGCGACTGGTAATGGTGGACATAAATTTACGGCAGACTTGCAAGCTCATAATCAAGCTGTGCAAGAATATTTATCCGTGTTGAGATCGAAGAAATAAGGAAAAGAGATGTTTATCAGCTTTGAAGGCACGGAAGGGGTAGGTAAAACTACACTCATTCGAAAAATTCATCAGCATTTTGAAGAGCAAGGCAAACAAGTTATTTTAACTCGAGAGCCGGGGGGCACACCGTTAGCTGAGCAAATTCGTTCTATGCTTTTGGCGGTGAATCATGATGAAAATATGAGTCATGATACCGAGTTATTACTCATTTATGCAGCACGTGCTCAACACTTACAACAAGTTATTTTGCCTGCTTTAGAAGCTAACAAAATTGTATTAAGTGATCGCTTTACCGATGCGAGTTTTGCTTATCAATGTTCTGGTCGTGGTTTAAGCCAAGATAAATTACAACTTTTAAATCAGAACTTCGTTTCACGCATGCCGGAGGTGACTTTCTGGTTAGATGCACCGATTGAACTTGGTATGAACCGTGCACGTGAACGTGGAGCTTTAGACCGTTTTGAACAAGAAAAGTTAAGCTTCTTTACTAAGGTTCGTGAAGGTTATGAAACCTTATGGAAAGCTGAACCGGAACGGATTAAGCGAATAGATGCAACCCAAAGTCCTGATCAGGTATTCGAACAGGCTTTGCAATATTTAGGTTAAGCAAGTGGATGAGCCACTCTTATAAAAATATGGGAGTGGTGAAAAATGACGTTAATTCTGATTTAAATCGTCATAGAAAATATCTGCTATTTTCTTATGCTATCTTACATATGATTTGTAGATTGAAGAATAACAAGGATGAAAAGCTCAAAAGAAGAAATCGTGGCATTTCTTGAAAAGGAATTTCCACCAAGTCTTGAACACTGCACGATTGAATCAGTCACACCCAAAGCAGCGGTTGTTTATTATCATGTTGATCAAAGGCATCAACGCCCTGGTGGCACCATATCTGGCCCAACCATGATGACTTTGGCAGACTTTGCTTTATATATTGCGATATTAGGTGAGATCGGTATTGTTGGTTTAGCCGTAACCACCAACTTTAATATTAATTTTTTAAGAAAACCTGCGGGTGATCAAGACTTACGTAGTGAATGTAAACTCATGAAAGTAGGAAAGAGTTTAGTGGTGGGTGAGGTTTGGATTTATTCGGTCGGTTTGGATGAACCTGTTGCGCATGTGACCGCGACTTATTCAATCCCACCTAGACCATAAATATCAAACCAAATAAAAAGCACAGCCAGAGCTGTGCTTTTTTGTAGAAGAACAGCTTAAATGTCGGTATTAACCAATGGCTGTTCTACTGCAAAATTTGGAGGAGTTAAAACAGTTTTACGAATCTCGCTGGAAGTTTCCGGATAATCGAGTGTGTAATGTAAACCACGTGATTCTTTACGTTGCATAGCACAGCGAACAATCATTTCCGATACTAAAACAAGGTTACGCAGCTCAATCAGGTTTTTGCTAACACGGTAGTCTTGATAATATTCGGTGATTTCACGTTTTAACATTTCAATACGGTGTAAAGCACGTTCTAAACGTTTAGTAGTCCTTACAATACCAACGTAGTTCCACATGGTCGAACGTAACTCATCCCAGTTTTGTAAAATTACAACATCTTCATCTGGATTGGTTACTTGTGAGTCATCCCAAGTTGGTACTTCAGGTAATTTGAAGTTTTCATCAAATTTATTTTCGATATCTTTTGCCGCACTCATACCGTAAACGAAGCACTCAAGTAATGAGTTACTTGCCATACGGTTTGCACCATGTAAGCCTGTATAAGACGTTTCACCAATGGCATATAGACCTTCAATATCCGTTTGGCTATTTGAGTCAACCACAACACCACCACATGTATAGTGAGCTGCTGGTACCACTGGAATCATGTCTTTCGTAATGTCGATACCTAACTCAAGCAATCTTGCATAAAGTGTAGGGAAGTGCTCTTTAATAAACTCAGGTGATTTATGGGTAATGTCTAACCACACGTGACGAATACCGAGACGCTTGATTTCATGGTCAATGGTACGTGCCACAATATCGCGAGGAGCCAGTTCTGCACGATCATCAAAACGTAGCATAAAACGTTCGCCATCCGGCAAACGTAAGTAAGCGCCTTCACCACGCATAGCTTCAGTAATTAAGAAAGAGCGTGCTTGAGGATGATACAGACAAGTTGGGTGGAACTGATTAAATTCCATATTCGCTACACGACAACCTGCACGATAAGCCATTGCAATACCATCACCCGTAGCAATATCTGGATTAGATGTATACAGATAAGCCTTCATCGCACCACCGCAAGCCAGCGCAGTGAATGGCGCAAGGAAGGTATGAACCTTTTCAGTATTTTCATCTAATGCATATAAACCAATAGCACGATTCGCTTGGTCGGTATGGCCTAATTTATGCGAGGTGATTAAATCAATCGCAATATAATTTTCAAAAATAGTAATATTTTTACGTTCTTTGGCACGTTCAACCAAAGTGGTTGAAATGGCTTTGCCTGTTGCATCAGCAGAATGGATAATGCGACGCTGCGAATGGCCACCCTCACGAGTCAAATGAAGCTGTTCATCTTCATCGAGAGTAAATTGCACGCCTTGCTTTAAAAGAAAATCAACAGAAGGGCGGCCGCCTTCTACGGTATGTTGTACCGCGCCCATTTCACATAAATGAGCGCCTGCAATCATAGTGTCATTAATATGCTGTTGAATAGAGTCAGTCTCATCCAGAACAGCAGCAACGCCACCTTGAGCATAGAAGGTACTTGCTTCGGTTAGAGCAGCTTTGGCTAAAACTGCAATATTAAAATGATTTGGTAACGATAAAGCCAGACTTAAACCAGCGCCGCCGCTGCCCACAATAATCACGTCAAAGTGGTGAATTGTCTGTAAATTAGGCATGTCCATTCGCATCAATTTAAAACGTCCGCTAATGACACCCCTTTTTACCTAAAAAGGCAAGAGCTTAAGCGCTCTAACTCAGAGAAAAATTGCAATTGGCTTAAAAAGTTGCAATGCGTAAAATAATCCTTGTGATGACGTATTACAAATAAACATATTGTTACGCACAACCTCAAAGCGTTGTGATACAACAGTTTTATTCTTATTCTCGTAGACCAATTGTGGGTGAGCACCGAATGAAATCTCGCTATTTACAACAAGGAATGTATGCAGCGGTATTTACAGTTGCTGCTGTTCAAGCAAATGCTGCTGTTGATTTTTCAAATCTTGTTGAACAAGTTAGTCCAGCAGTCGTGAGTGTAAATGTCGTAAAAAAAATGACTCAGGATGAACTGTTGCAGCAGCAAGTTCCTGAAATTTTAAAACGTTTCTTTGGCAATCAGGTCATCATTCCACAGCAACAAGGTCCACAAGAAAAGACAGCTTACGGAAGTGCATTTTTCATTAGTAAAGATGGTTACCTACTTACTAACCACCATGTGATTGAAAATGCCTCTCGTATCAGCATCACTCTAAATGACCGCCGTGAAATTGATGCAACCGTGGTGGGTAGTGATGAGCGTACAGACGTTGCTTTGTTAAAAGTAAATGGAACTAACTATCCAGCTTTACGAGTAGGAAATGTTGACCGTTTACGTGTCGGAGAACCTGTTTTAGCTATTGGTTCGCCGTTTGGCTTTGACTACTCTGCGTCGGCCGGTATTGTGAGTGCAAAATCACGAAACATGAGCGGTGAAACTTCGGTGCCGTTTATTCAAACTGATGTGGCTTTAAACCCAGGTAACTCTGGTGGTCCATTATTTAATCAAAATGGTGAAGTGGTCGGGGTAAATTCTCGAATATTTAGTGGTACTGGCGGTTATATGGGCTTGTCTTTCTCTATTCCGATTGACGTAGCTATGGATGTTGCAGACCAGCTCAAAACAAAAGGTAAAGTAACACGCTCCTACCTAGGGGTGATGATGCAAGATATTGACCGAAACCTTGCTGATGCGTACAAATTACCAAAACCTGAAGGTGCTTTAATTACTCAAATTTCTCCGAACTCACCTGCACAAAAAGCAGGGCTAAGAGCGGGCGACGTGATTTTAAAATTAAATGGTGCGCCTGTACTTCGTACGAGTGATTTACTGTATGCATTAAACAAAGTACAGCCAAATCAAACCGTTCAGTTTGAAGTATTACGTGATGATAAAACACGCAATATTTCAGCGACCTTAACAACTGCACCAGATGAAACGCCTGCCACTGGTACAAAAGGTGCTGCATCTAAAGGGCCAGTTCTAGGCATGAGTATTCGTGATTTAGCTGAACCGGAAAAAAATGCGTTGAGCGTGAAAGGCGGTATTTATGTACAAGATGTTCGCCGTGGTGGTTTAGCGTCACTGTCAAATATCATTCCGGGTGATGTGATTACTCAAGTCAATAATAACCAGATTTTAAATAGTCAGGATTTTGCAAAAGTTGTTTCTAACTTGCCGAAAAATACCGTAGCACGTGTTGCTATTATTCGTCAGGGACAGCGTGCGATGCTTGGTTTGCGTATTCAATAATACTCAATCCAATCAATAAACCACCCTGAAAATGGGTGGTTTTTGTTATTTATCTTGAGCGTTTAGCGATATCTACCTACACTTATTTCAGTTTTAAGGTTAATAAAATAAGAGTGTTCATTTGTGAGTAGTATTTTTGATTTACATATTCAGGTGCAGCCACATCACATTGATGCGTTAGGGCATGTAAATAACGTAATGTATGTTCAATGGATGCAGGATGTAGCTGCTGCTCATGTTGAAACTTTGGGAGTAGGGGTAACGAAGTATCTTGAGTTAAAACACGCAATGGTCGCGGTTGAGCATCATGTGCAATATCGTAAAGCTGCATTTGAAGGCGAACAAATTGTGTTACGTACATGGTTAGATGACATTAATGCACTTTATTCATTCCGCCAATATGTGTTTTTTCGTCCATCAGATCAGGCCGTATTATTTGTTGGAAATACCAAATGGGCATGTATTGAAATTGCTACAGGACGTCCAAAACGAATGTCACCAACTTTTACCCATGCATATAAGCCGCTTGACTCAAGCATAAACCCTTACGATTTTACCGTTTCGTATGATAAGTAAGTAAAAAAGAGAGGCTGGAATTTGAAGAACTTATTTTCCATAGAAACCGATCGATTAATCTTAAGTGACCTTACAGAAGCTGATAAAAATTTTATCTTTGAATTATTTTTCAAATTCAAGCGTACTCAAATTTTATGATTTAAAAGCCTTTACTTTATTGGAAGAAGCTGAGGCTTTAATTGAAAAAATGCATAAAAAATGGAATCAACAGCTAGGTTTTAGGCATGCTATTCGTCTTAAAAAAGATGGAACTATGTTGGGAACATGTGGGGTAAATACTATCAAACAAATTGGTGATGATTTTGCGGTTGTCATTGGTTATGAACTTCATCCTAATGCATGGGGTAAGGGATATATGCAAGAGGCTCTTGTAGGGCTCATTCAGTATTTGAAACAAAGCAGATTATTCCAAAAACAAATAAAATATGTTTGGGCTGAAATATTTGAACAGAACATTAGATCTCAACAGGTCGTGCAGAAACTTGGATTTGAGTTAATTGGGGTTATAGCTAATGAAACTGGCAATAATTTATCTGCAAGCCTAATTAAGTTCGAGTTAAAACTGTTCTGATTTAGAGGCTTTTCAACGAGAAATAGTTTGTTATATTGAGAAGTTTAAAAAGCTTTTTTAAAAGAAAGAATTTATATCTTTTTCATATCGGCAATCTGTTATAATCTCACGCAATTTATTTAACCGCTTTGGCTGTGTATTAAAACAAGCTACATAGCACTCTATATTTTCTCAAGGTAACCCATGGCGCAAGCTAAAAAATCCGTCGATATCAAAAATATACGAAATTTCTCGATTATTGCCCACATTGACCATGGTAAGTCTACATTGGCTGACCGTTTTATTCAGATGTGTGGTGGTCTACAAGATCGTGAAATGCAAGCTCAAGTCTTAGACTCAATGGAGCTTGAGCGTGAACGTGGGATTACCATTAAAGCCGCTTCTGTCACGCTGTATTACACCCATCCAAATGGTCAGGAATACCAACTTAACTTTATTGATACGCCAGGGCACGTTGACTTCTCCTATGAAGTTTCTCGTTCATTAGCTGCATGTGAAGGTGCGCTACTGGTTGTAGATGCTGCACAAGGCGTTGAAGCTCAATCAGTTGCAAACTGTTATACAGCAATTGAACAAGGTCTAGAAGTTCTTCCTATTCTAAATAAAATTGATTTACCACAGGCTGAACCTGAACGTGTAATTCATGAAATTGAAGAAATTATCGGGATTGAAGCGACAGATGCACCAACCTGTTCAGCAAAAACTGGTTTAGGTGTTGAAGGTGTACTCGAGCGTTTAGTCGATGTTATTCCGGCGCCAGAAGGT
The DNA here is from genome assembly GCF_031798995.1 of Acinetobacter sp. V104_13. Taxonomy (NCBI): domain Bacteria; kingdom Pseudomonadati; phylum Pseudomonadota; class Gammaproteobacteria; order Moraxellales; family Moraxellaceae; genus Acinetobacter; species Acinetobacter sp. V104_13. The sequence continues at coordinate 35,904 of NZ_JAVQNP010000020.1, forward strand.
GATCGTGAAGCACCATTACAAGCATTAATTATCGACTCATGGTTTGATAACTACTTAGGCGTAGTTTCTCTTGTTCGTATTAAACAAGGTCGTATCCGCAAGGGCGACAAAATGTTGGTTAAATCGACAGGACAAACTCATCCGGTCACTTCTGTAGGTGTATTTAATCCTAAGCATACTGAAACAGATATTCTTGAAGCTGGTGAAGTAGGTTTTGTTATCGCGGGTATTAAAGATATTTTTGGCGCGCCAGTAGGTGACACTATTACACTTGCGTCTACACCGGAAGTCACAACTTTACCTGGTTTCAAAAAGGTTAAACCGCAGGTATATGCTGGTCTTTTCCCGATTGATGCGAGTGACTTCGAACCATTCCGTGAAGCACTACAAAAATTACAGATCAATGACTCGGCTTTATTCTTTGAACCAGAAAGTTCAGATGCTTTAGGCTTCGGTTTCCGTTGTGGCTTCTTAGGTATGCTACATATGGAAATTGTACAAGAGCGTTTAGAGCGTGAATACGATCTTGACCTCATCAGTTCTGCACCTACTGTAATTTATGAAGCATTAACCAAGAAAGGCGAAACGATTTACATCGATAGTCCATCAAAAATGCCGGATGGATCGACTGTAGAAGATTTGCGTGAACCAATTGCTGAATGTCATATCCTTGTTCCTCAAGAATACTTAGGGAACGTAATGACGCTCTGTATCGAACGTCGTGGTGTACAAAAAGATATGAAATTCTTGGGTAACCAAGTTTCTATTACTTTTGAAATCCCGATGGCTGAAGTCGTTATGGATTTCTTTGACAGATTAAAGTCATGCTCTCGTGGCTTTGCATCTTTAGACTATAACTTTGTACGTTTTGAAAGTTCAGCTTTAGTTAAGGTTGATGTGTTAATTAATAGCGAAAAGGTTGATGCCTTGGCTATGATTTGTCACCGTAATGATGCACGCCATCGTGGTATTGCATTGGTTGAGAAAATGAAAGACTTAATTCCTCGCCAAATGTTCGATGTTGCTATTCAGGCAGCAATCGGTGCGCAAATTATTGCCCGTTCTACCGTAAAAGCGATGCGTAAAAACGTATTGGCAAAATGTTATGGTGGTGACGTTTCGCGTAAGAAAAAACTACTTTCTAAACAAAAAGAAGGTAAGAAACGTATGAAACAAGTGGGAAGCGTTGAAATTCCACAAGAAGCGTTCTTGGCTGTATTGAAAGTAGAAAGATAAGAAATGAGGGTGGGGAAAGTGAATAATTTCCTTTCCCCACTGTAATACAAGCAGCGAGGCTGCGAGTGAGGTCATGTGGATTTTGATTTTAATTTAATTCTTGTTCCAGTTACGCTGATTCTATTTGCAGTGTGGTTGTTAGATAAACTTGTATTAAAACAGCGTGCAAATAAAGGACGCGGGAACGAAAATTTTGTCATTACATGGGCCTATGACTTTTGGCCAGTTTTAGCTGTAGTACTTGTACTTCGTTCATTTCTTTATGAACCATTTAATATTCCGTCGGATTCTATGGTGCCAACTCTAGAAACTGGTGATTTTATTTTGGTGAATAAATTTGATTATGGTGTACGTTTACCTATTGTTAATAAAAAAATTATTGATGTTGGTGAACCAAAGCGTGGTGATGTAATTGTATTCCGTTATCCACCTCAACCAACAATTAGCTATATTAAACGTGTAATTGGTTTACCTGGTGATCATATTGTTTATGACCATGGGCAATTGATTATTAATGGGCAAAAAGTACCGAAAGTATTAACACAGTTCAGTCGTGAAAAAGATGTGATGGATACACCAACGTCTATTTATCATAAAGAGACGATTGGTGAGCATACCTTTACGATGCGTGAGCTTGAAGGCGTAAATGTGGCGCGCCAAGCACCGTTTATCAACTATGTTGAAAATGGTAAATATGCGAACCAAGACGGTTTATATTGGGAAGTGACTGTACCAAAAGGACATTACTTTGCAATGGGGGATAACCGAGATCAAAGTGCAGACAGTCGTTTCTGGGGTTTCGTTCCTGAAGAAAACTTAACAGGACGAGCATTCTACGTGTGGATGCATAAAGAACCGGGTTTACACCTTCCTAACTTTAGCCGAAATGGAAAAATAGATTAAAAACAACCATTAGGAAAAAAAGAAATGCGTAAGGCACAACAGGGTACTTCGTATTTAGCAATTTTATTTGGGGTGGTTATATTTGCGATTGCAGTAAAAGCTGTACTTGCAGTTTGGCCAGCATATTGGGATGATCGGCTGATTAATAATCAGATAGAAGAGCTTTTACAAGAAAGCTCTTCTGAGATCACACCACAAAAGTTTGTAGCACAAATGGATCAGCGACTCGAAATGAACAATATTCGTGATCTCCATTTTAAAGAGATCGCTCAAGTGTTTAATCAGTCAGGTCTAACGGTCAAAAAGAAATATGAAGTAAGAAAACCTTTCTTATTTAATATTGATTTAGTTTTAACATTTGAGAAGAGTTTTGATAAAACATCAGTTCAAACTAAGTGATCCTCGCTTACTGAGTCGAATCGGATATCAATTTAAGCAGCTTGAATTGTTACAGTTAGCTTTGACTCATCGTTCTGTGAGTCACAAATACAATTACGAGCGCTTAGAGTTTCTCGGCGATTCATTATTAGGTATGATAATCGCCAATTATCTATATCATGCCTATCCAAATGAAAATGAAGGTCGTCTCACGCGTATGCGTGCGACCTTAGTTCGCCAAGAAGCGCTAGGTAAGATTGCAACCGATTTGCAACTTAGTCGGTGTTTAATATTAAGTACAGGCGAGTTGAAATCTGGTGGTCATCATCGTGAGTCAATATTAGCCGATACGGTAGAAGCGATTATTGGTGCAATTTATCTTGATAGTGGTGATCTCAACTTACTTAAAGATATTGTGCTAAAATGGTACATACCCTATTTAGACCATATAGAACCTACGGATCAACTCAAAGATCCGAAATCACGTTTACAAGAGTATCTACAAGCACGTAAAAAACCTCTCCCTGTTTACGAGGTTGTAGATATTCAGGGTGATGCACCTCATCAGCACTTTAAAGTGGAATGTGTGGTAGATGGTTTACCGAAGATTTATGGTGAGGGTTCAAGTCGTCGTTTTGCCGAGCAGGCAGCAGCGGCGGAAATTTTAAAGTTATTGGAGCAATAACCTGCATGTCGATGCATTCTGATCAAATCAATCCAGATTCAAATGAAAACCAAGATCCTAATAATCTGATTGATCAATTTTTTAGTTCCAAAGGCGTAACAATCCCTTCGGATTTTAAGAGCGGATTTGTGGCAATTGTGGGACGTCCAAATGTGGGTAAATCTACCCTCATGAACCATTTATTGGGTCAAAAACTTTCTATTACCTCGCGTAAACCTCAAACAACACGTCATAAAATTATTGGTATTGATTCGCGCGAAAAGATGCAGGCGGTATATGTAGATACCCCAGGTATGCATAAAAAAGAAGTGCGTGCTATTAATAAAATGATGAACCGTGCTGCTCATTCTGCATTACGTGACGTTAACTTAGTTTTATTCGTTATCGATGCTTATAAGTGGACTCAAAACGACGATTTAGTGCTTGAAAAACTCAAGAACGCTGAAATGCCGGTTATTTTGGTCATTAATAAGGCGGACACTTTTGAAGATAAAAGAGAGATTCTTCCTCTCATTCAAGAACGTGCCAAACTTATGAATTTTGCTGAGATTGTTCCTGTTTCTGCTTTGCGTGGTGCAAACTTAGAACACTTGAGTGAAACGATTGAGAAATACCTTCCTTATCAACCACCATTGTATTCATTTGATCAGATTACTGACCGCTCTGAACGCTTCCTGGCAAGTGAAATTATTCGCGAAAAAATCATGCGTCAGTTGGGTGAAGAGCTTCCTTATGATTTAACAGTACAAATTGAATCTTTCAAAACAGAAGAAGCAACTGTTAATGAAAAAACTGGTCGTTTAAAACCAGCTTGTACCTATATCGATGCAACGATTTTTGTAGACCGCGCTGGTCAAAAAGCCATTGTGATTGGTGAAAAAGGTGCCAAGCTTAAAACGATTGGTATGGATGCTCGTAAAGACATGGAAAAAATGTTTGAGCAAAAAATTATGCTCACACTTTGGGTAAAAGTGAAGGGTGGCTGGTCTGATGATGAGCGTGCTCTGAAAAGCTTAGGATATAGTGATATCTAAAGGATAAGGATGCTGGTATGAAAACAATTACATCATTAATCGCTATAGTTGGATGTACATTGATGTTACAAGGTTGTGTATATAAGCTTGTAACCGTACCAGTAGGTATCGCCTATAAAACTACTAAAGGTGTAGTTAAAGGTACAGCAGCTGTTGTAGGTGCTGTTATTCCTGACGGTGATGAGGATGATAAAAAAGAAAAAGAATCTGAGGAATAGATTCTTTTTATGATGCGCAATGAAGTCCTCCATGGATATATGATTCATCACCGTAAGTACCGTGAAAAAAGTCATATTGTGCATCTTTTTACTCAGGAATATGGGCGAGTTGATGGTATTTTAAGACAGACTCCGCCCCCTCAATATCAACCTATTCGACTGCAAGCCACAGGTAAAAGTGAACTCAAAAATTTTACTAAGCTGGAAATATTAAATCAGCCTGTTTTCTTTTTTGGTGATGCTTTTTTTGCCGGATTTTATTTAAATGAAATTGTTCTTCGACTTTGCCCATTAGAAGAGGCAATGCCACAAACTTTTGAGCAATATCAATTAACTTTGCTTCAATTACAGCAATTATCTTCCCACGAAAATCCTGATCTTTTTCTGAGACAGATTTTGCGCCAGTTCGAACATGTTTTGCTTCCTGAGCTGGGTTACGCGATTGATTTCTCAATTGATACTCAACAACAGCCAATACAGGCTCACCAGTTTTATCAATTTCAGGTGACTGAAGGTTTTGCGCCCGTTGTTCAGGCAAGCCGTTCTTCATTGTCAGGTAAAGCAATTTTATCTATGTTGGATTATGAGCAAGGTCAGGATTTTTCTCACGAACAATTGCAATTATTAGGTAAACTATACCGTCAAATGATTACATCGCTTTTAGGAGATCGTCCCCTAAAAAGTCGACAATTGTGGATTCAAAATACTCAAACTCAATCGTAATTAGGATTTATTTATGGCTGCATTGCTTGGTGTAAACATAGACCATGTTGCTACTTTGAGACAGGCGCGCGGTACTACTTATCCAGACCCTGTGGAAGCTGCTCTTATTTGTGAACAAGCTGGTGCAGAGGGGATTACTTTGCATTTGCGTGAAGATCGTCGCCATATTCAAGATGACGATGTACGTCGCATGCGTCCATTATTAAAAACGCGTATGAACCTAGAGTTAGCTGTTACTGATGAAATGGTCGAGTTTGCGAAAGAAATTCAGCCGCAGCACGTATGTTTTGTTCCAGAAAGACGCCAAGAAGTAACAACTGAAGGTGGTTTGGATGTAGTGGGTAACTTTGAAAAAGTTAAAGCTGCAACTCAAACTTTAGCGGCCATTGGTTGCGACGTATCATTATTTATTGATGCTGATTTAGCCCAAATTGATGCAGCAGTTGCGTGTGGCGCACCTACGATTGAGTTGCACACGGGTGCATATGCAGATGCGGAAACGGAGCAAGATCAACAAGCCGAGTTAGAGCGCATTATCAAAGGTGTTGAGTATGCAGCTTCAAAAGGTTTGGTTGTAAATGCAGGTCATGGCCTTAACCTTAAAAATATTGCGCCAATTGCAGCTATTCCACAAATTCATGAATTAAACATTGGTCATTCAATTATTGCTGAAAGTGTTTTTGTAGGTCTGGTTAAAGCTGTTAAAGATATGAAAACAGCGATTCAGGCAGCAGGATAGTTGGTTATGTCGAGTGTCAATTACGATGAATTAATGCAACCTGTGGTGGCCTTTTTAGGATGTCAAACACCAAATGCATGGTTGGATGAGGCAATCAATAATTTAGATATCTTGATGCAAGATCATGCTAATTGTGAAAAGAAAGCTGCTAGTACAGCAATGAACTTAATGTTCCGCTATAGCTTCTTTCCTGACTTACAAGTAAAACTTGCTCAACTTGTACGAGAAGAAATGCTTCACTATGAACAAGTACTTGAGCTTATGGCTAAGCGCGGTCAAGAGTGGACTGGTTTAAGTGCTGGGCGTTATGCAGGTGGGTTGCGTAAAGAGATTCGTACGTATGAGCCAGAAGCTTTAATTGATGTGCTGGTGATTGGTGCATTCGTAGAGGCTCGTTCATGTGAGCGTTTTTATGCACTTGCACCGCGTGTAGATGATGAGTTAGGACGTTATTATCGATACTTGCTTAAGTCAGAATCTCGTCATTTTGAAGACTATCTTGCACTTGCGCTTGATGTGGCGAAAACTGCAAAAATGAAAGATCCTAAAGAGGATATTCAACAGCGAATAAATCATATCCGTGAAGTTGAAAAGAATCTGATTTTAACACCAGATGATACTTTCCGTTTTCATAGTGGTATTCCTGCTTAGTCTTGGATGTCTAAAATAAAAAAAGTTTACCTTTCACGGTAAACTTTTTTATTAGGTGCACATTATCTCTTCGGCAGTAAGCATGTTCTGCTTTTAGTTTTTTAATGCATATAATTATTTAATAAATATATTTTTTCTAGATTTTAATTTCTCTTAAAATTTTTAAAAAAACTTTTATTTTTTTAGGCTAATAATAAATATTGTGTAAATATAAAGGCTGATATGTTCATCATGAGTTCAACTGAAATAGTTGATCATTTCTAAGGATATAAGAATGTTAGCATTAGTTACAGGTGCCTCAGCGGGCTTTGGTTATAGCATTTCAAAAAAGCTGATTGAGTTAGGATATAACGTTATTGGTTGCGGAAGACGAGCAGAAAAACTAGAAGAACTAAAACAAGAACTTGGTGAAAAATTCTACCCATTAGTATTTGACATGACAGATACCGCAGAAAATATAAATAAAGTATTGGTTGATTTACCAGCCGAATTTCAAATCGGTCAAATTGATTTATTGGTGAATAATGCTGGATTGGCATTAGGATTGGAACCCGCAGATAAAGCAGAATTGGATGATTGGTACACGATGATTGATACCAATGTTAAGGGGCTTGTTACGATTACCCGATTAATTTTGCCAAGTATGGTAAAGAAAAAATCAGGTTTGATTATTAATATGGGTTCTATTGCAGGTACATACCCATACCCAGGGGGTAATGTGTATGGGGCAACCAAAGCATTTGTGGAGCAATTTAGTCTAAATCTTCGTGCTGATTTGGCTGGTACAGGTGTGCGCGTAACTAACATTGAACCAGGGTTGTGTGGAGGTACTGAATTTTCTCTTGTGCGTTTTAAAGGTGATGAGAATAAAGTAAACAGTCTATATGATAAAAAGAATCCACTTTTGCCTGAAGATATTGCAAATACGGTAGCTTGGATTGCTTCACAACCGCCACACATTAATATTAATCGTATTGAAATGATGCCGACCACTCAATCTTTTAATCCTTTAAAAGTGGTTGAAGTGGAATAATAATTTGAGAAGAAAATATATTCTTTAGAGTTAGGTTAGAGCGTCAAACTTAATAAAGACTCTAAGAAAAATTAAATCCTCTATGTGCTGATAGGGGATTTTTTATAATTATTGATAAATTTATGGCAAAAAAAAGCCCGCTTTAATGCTGCGGGCTTTTTAGTATTTGGCTCTCCCACCTGGGCTCGAACCAGGGACCTGCGGATTAACAGTCCGTCGCTCTACCGACTGAGCTATGGGAGAATCTGCATGCGATTATAAGGAGATTTTGAGAAGGGTCAAGTCTAAATTGTCATGTTTACTTCATTTTTGTGTCATATGCTTTTTATTTGATCAGTTGAGTGATGGGTTAAGAAATTACTTGCACTTTAAAAAATCAATTGATAGATTCAAAAAAGAACAAGCGTTTGGAGAAATCCAAACAGTGTGGATTTAAACCAACTTGCCAGCACTAAAATGGCTAAATCGGAGATAAGTATGAAAACGCTTACGATTGCTTCTATTTTTTCTAATTTTGATTTCTATCAACACAATTATCTCAATATCTTAAATCAATCAGAATCTTATTACACACTTGTAGAAGGTGCATGGATTAATGCTTATCCTTTCAAAAAGCAGGATTTATATTTAGGCGATTTATTGCAGCTTTGGTTTAGCGCTAAATGGAATGTGCATAATTCACTTAAGATTTTAAAAAGCTCGAAACTACTAAACTCTTCTGAATCTTTATATATTTTTCAATTAGAAGGGGAGTTATTGTTGGGTAAAAATAAAGTTTTAGCTTGGTCTGTAGAGCATCAAGAAATTATAGAACTTCAACTTAAAAATATTTGGGCGCCGTATGTGATTGCACAAACTTGTGAACGTCCAGATAATTCAGATGACTTAATAAAAAAGGCAGCGGTTTAAGGCTGCCTTTAATGATTATGGACGAATAATCATGCAGGTTGCTGTTGCATAGGCATACAGTTTACCTTCCTCATCAATAATCTTTCCTTCAGAAATACCTAAATTTTTACTTAAATTAATAACCTTGCCTGTTGCAATTAAAGCCTGATTTTGGGGAATAGGGCGGCACATTTTTACGTTAAGGTCGATTGTGCCGTAACCTACACCCGCAGGTAACATCGTATGTACTGCACAGCCAGTCACTGAATCTAGGACGGTGGCAGCAAAACCACCATGTACGCCACCGAGTGGATTTAAATGGTTATGATCTGCTTGAGCTTTAAAAGTAACAAATCCTTCTGAAATTTCAGTAGGTTGCATAGGTATTGTTTTACTAATGCTGGCAGGTGGAATATGGCCTTCTATCATTGCTTGTAAAAATTCAAGGCCAGTCATTTCCATCGGATTTTTCATTTTTGGGTCCTTTAATTCTTTAGGTTCTAAAATAGAACTTGATATTAGCCTATTATTAAGTCATCGATAAGTCAATTCTAGAGTTAAAGATTGAACTGATAAGTTGAATCTTAAAAACTTGTCCATTTAATATAAAATTCCTTTATTATAAAAATTGAATTAAATGAGTTGCATAATGAATTAGATAGATAAGAAAGACTTCTTTTACACTATAAGAAATAACAGGAGCATAAGGACAATGCTTTTTAAAATTGCACTCATAATGGCGGCTTTTGCAGCAAATTCTGTATTGTGTCGTTTGGCTTTGGTTAGCCGACATATTGACCCAATGACTTTTAGCCTCATACGAGTAGCAAGTGGTGCGGTTGTTTTATTCGGGCTGTTTTTATATTCAAAATCGTCTCAAATCAAAGTCCAATGGAGTTTAAAAAACGCATTTTTTCTAGCGGTTTATATTTTGGCATTTTCGTATGCTTATCTTCAGATCGACGCTGGTATTGGTGCTCTGTTATTGTTTGGGGCTGTACAGCTGATTATGATGCTTTATGGCTATTGGCAGGGTGATCAGATTGGCATATACCGTGGTATAGGTCTATGTATTGCTTTAGCTGGAATCAGTGTTTTGTTATTACCCGGTACTCATGCGCCTGATTGGGGATATGCTCTAATTATGGTGATATCTGGTTTGGCATGGGCGGGATACAGCATCGCGGGTCGCAATATGACGCAGCCTATTGGTAGTACGTTGGCAAATTTTACGCTAGCTGTGCCAATGGTTTTGTTAGCGAATGTATTACTTGCCCAAGATCGCTACATTGACGTGCAAGGATGGATCTTAGCGATTTTGTCGGGTGGTGTCACTTCAAGCGGGGCTTATGTACTCTGGTATGCGATTTTGAAGCATATTGATAGAGTGACAGCGAGTACAGTACAGCTAAGTGTGCCATGTTTGGCGATTATAGGTGGAAGCCTATTTGTAAATGAGAGTGTGACAGGGCGAGTGATTTTATCGAGTTTTATGGTTTTATTTGGAATTTTATTAGTTATTTATGTAAGACCTCAAAAAGCTAAAAATGCATAAGTGAATGAAAAAAAAGGGTTCTCTCAAGAGAACCCCTTTTATGCAAAATGCAGATTATTTCGCAGCTTTTTCAGCTTCAATTGAAGCGATAGCAGCGTCTACACCTTCAATTGAGTCAGCAGCTTTTTTGATACGAGCTAACGCATCAACGAGTACTTCGTCAGCTGTTGCATATGAAATACGCATAAAACCGCCTAAACCAAATGCATCACCAGGAACAACTGCTACGCCAGTTTCTTCTAGTAACCATTCAGAGAACTCTGTGCAAGATTTTAAGCCTTTTGCACGAATAAGAGGACGAATGTTTGCATAGGCATAGAAAGCGCCATCAGCAGGTAAGCAAGAGATACCTTTAATATCATTTAAGCCATTTACAACTAAGTCATGACGGCGTTTAAACGCTTCAATCATAGGTTGTAAAACGTCTTGTGGACCATTCAATGCAGCTTCAGCAGCAACTTGCGAAATAGAAGTTGGGTTAGAAGTTGACTGTGATTGGATCTTTTTCATTGCACCAATGATTTTTGCTGGACCAGCTGCATAGCCAATACGCCAACCTGTCATTGCATATGCTTTAGAAACACCGTTTAGAACAATTGTGCGGTCATATAAATCTGGAGCAACAGTTGCGATGTTGTAGAACTCGTCTTCCCAACGAATCGGTTCATACATATCGTCAGATGCAACAAATACTTGTGGATGACGACGTAATACTTCAGCTAAAGCTTCTAATTCAGCTTTGCTATAAATCATACCTGTTGGGTTAGATGGACTGTTTAATACAACTAAACGAGTGTTAGGTGTAATTGCAGCTTCTAATTGTTCAGGAGTGATTTTGAAGCGTTGGTCTTCGCCACATTTCACAATGACTGGAGTACCTTCAGCAATAATGACCATATCTGGATAGCTTACCCAGAAAGGTGCTGGAATGATAACTTCATCGCCTTTGTTTAATAGAGCAAGTGCCAAGTTAAAGAAGCTTTGCTTACCACCACAAGAAACCAAAATCTGGTTCGCTTGATAATCAAGATTATTATCACGCTTAAACTTAGCAATAATTGCTTTTTTTAACCCAGGAGTACCATCTACAGCCGTATATTTGGTGAAACCATTATTAATCGCTTCAATTGCAGCATCTTTGATGTGTTGAGGGGTATCAAAATCTGGCTCGCCAGCACCTAAACCAATCACGTTCTTGCCAGCAGCTTTAAGTTCAGCAGCTTTGTTTGTTACAGCAAGTGTAGGGGACGGTTTGATAGCATTGACACGATCAGAAAGACGTACGTCCACGGCAATATTCCTCTTATGGGATTAAAAAATAAAAAGCATACTATCTTATCGCAAAAATTAAGCAATTTGCGGATACGGGTATTTTTAGATGTAAAAAAGTTTAATTTAAGAAGATTCTTGTTGCTGTTTTACTCAATTGAAGCTTTTTTGAAAAGAAATGATAAAAATCATTTATAATAGGTCGCAATCGAAATTTCGAGAATGAATCATGACTGAGCAACAGCCAAAACAGAAAAAGGCTTTGGTGAAATTGCCATTCCCAATGCCGAATGAAAGCAATCAAGCAGATGATGCGGTACACAACCAAGTGCGTCCAAAACCAGAGCAATACGCGGATAGAACATGGATGCCTCCACGTGGCACACGTCGTTCTATGGGAAAACGCTAATTTTGAAAAACAGGCAATATGCCTGTTTTTTATTGATTGAATAAAATTTCTTGATAATAACTTTTTTTCTTTTGGTACATGTGATGGTCTGCTCGTTTTAACATGTCCTCAATTTGTTCATTTGTTTGAGTGGTTGCATGTCCAATTGCAATACTTACTGGATGGCTTGAATAGTATTGATTGTCGATATTAAAAAGCTCCTGAATCGTTTGAAGCATAATTTGAACGTTCGCTTCATCTGCGCCTGGCATTAAGATCACGAATTCATCACCACCGATTCTGGATGCAGTATATGCTGTATTTGAAATAGCCTGACTTAAAATATTTCCAACACGGCGTAATAAACCATCTCCAATATCATGCCCAAACTGGTCATTTGTTTCTTTTAAACCGTTCATATCTAAAAAAATTGAAGAAACTGGTCGAATAATACTTCGGTTTAAGCGATTAAGTTCCTCTGTAAAAAAAGCACGGTTATATAGTTTAGTCAGAACATCGTGTTGCCCTAAATATTCAAGATAGTTTTCCGCTTTTTTCCGGGCAGTAATATCTGTCAGCGCAACTTGCACTAATCCCCAAGTATCTTCATATCCCGGAAAAACGGTAAATTGAAGCAAGACATTTCTTATTTGGCCATCTAAAGCGTAGTTAACGGCTTCACGTTTATGATGGATATTACCTTGCCATAACTCGATGAGTTGTTCTCGAAAGGTTTCAACCATTTCTTCAGCAAAAATCTTGTGTGTATTTCTTAAAAGTGTCGACTTATCAGGAGCTTTAAATAAATCTATCGTGGCCTGATTAACATCTAAAATTAAAATATCCTCTACACACTGGCGGACAAACTCAGGATGAACATCTAGAAAAGTTCTAAAATCTTCAATTCCCAATAGCCTAAGTTGATCAATTCTATTTTTTATACGGCTGAAATCCTCGACCCACAACGAAGTAGGCGAGTAGATAAACATAGATTCAGCCAGTCGACGATTTTTTTCTTCCTGACGGAGTGCATTTTGATAGGGGGTAATATCTTCGGTAGTAATTAGTACCCGCTCAAAATTAGATTCAGAACCAGGTAAAATAGACCCTCTTAACTGAACATCAATACGTTTGCCTGATAAGGTGTAATTCACAGTAGTGCTTGAAAAATGGGTTTTACCATTCCATAACGCTTCAAGCTCATAAATATGTGATTCGAACATTTCCTTTTTAAAAATGAGATTCAAATTTGAATATAGTTCTTCGTGTGTTGTTGCTTCAAAAAGTTCTAAAGTTTTTTGGTTAACACGAATAATTTTAATTTTATGAGCGCATTCGATAACTAAGTGTTTATTTTGATTTAAAAATTCATGAAGGTTTTCAATTCCTTGCTTTCTCCATAAATCAAATTGTTGTTTAACTTCACTGAAATCCTCAATCCACATCGGAATTGGGCTAAGGTCAAAAATCGAAGAATCTAAAGTTTCCATATGTTTCTTTAAGTATTCAGTTTGTCTTAAAGTATAATGAGAAAAATTAAGATTTGGGAGGATAAAGAGTTTAAATATATTAGAATAATTAAAAATAAAAGGATTAAATGTAATTAAAAATAAAATAATGAGAAAGCAGAGATTATCTGCTTAACTCATAAATTCATAAGAAAACTTAACGATTAATAGGGTGATCAATGTTTTTTTCACCACGCCATAACTTAATAAAATCTTGCTCATCAAAATCGTAAAGTTCCATCAGTGCAACAACAGCACTCACAAAAATCATGGCACCTTCAGAGTTTCCATGAAGATTGAAAATTTTACCGTTTAACTTCCCTAAAATATCACTAAGCTCATGATCACGGCCTCGTCCATAACGATCTCGTGGATACAACTCCTCATTTAAAACAATAAGAGCTATGGCTTTTTCAGCATCTGATAAATCAGTTTTATCTAAAGCTTCTTCAAATGATTCACTGCCATGATTAAAGTAAAAAATAACTTCATCGTTAATGAAACTTTGTACCATCTTTTGAGTTAAAGTCGGAAATTGAGATACTGCATTATCTTCTACATAGGGTTTAAAAGATTCCGGAAAGATAACGTTGTGATAAATACCTTTAAAAAGAGGAGCGATTTCAGAAACTTTATAACCCGCAATACCACAACCTAATGCAGTAATGAAATATTTCATTTTAGGGTGATTTTTTGTGTATATCTTAAAGTCTTCAACATAATGCTGAATTTGTGAAAGTGGCATTTGTTGAATGTGTTCATTTAAAGTTGGAATTGCAAAGCTTTGACCAGCCCAGCCACGACCTACACCTTCAACTGCTCCGAAGTGCTGACTTGCAACGCGCGCTGCACCACTACCGTGTTGTCCAGCAAGATTACTTCCAAATACAAAAACTGTATCTTCGGGAAGTTCGGTTACAATACTTTCATCATGATATTGATAGGTCATGGTTATACTTTTTGTTTAATGGATAGCTTCATGTTGCAACCGATTAGGGTATTGGTCAAGTGTTAAGATGCTTAATCTTTTACATTGAATTTCAAGCTCAATTTAGACTTTAAATTAAGATAAAAATCCCCATTAAAAGGGGAGACGTTAAATTCAATTTTTCATAAAGAGAGATAACTTTGAACGAAAATCAACCTTTTGATTTGGTCACTCATTATCAGCCAGCAGGTGATCAGCCACAGGCCATTGAAAAGCTGGTAAATGGTATCGAGCATGGTTTTCGTAATCAGTTATTGCTGGGTGTAACTGGCTCGGGTAAAACCTATACCATGGCGAATGTGATCGCTCAAACACAGCGACCTACAATTGTGATGGCTCATAACAAAACTTTGGCTGCCCAGCTTTATGGAGAGTTTAAAGCGTTCTTCCCTAATAATGCGGTTGAGTATTTCGTAAGTTACTATGATTACTATCAACCCGAGGCTTATGTTCCATCCTCAGATACTTTTATTGAAAAAGATGCCGCTATTAACGATCACATTGACCAGATGCGACTATCAGCAACACGTGCTCTATTAGAGCGTCGTGATGCAATTATTGTGGCATCGGTTTCTGCAATTTATGGTTTGGGTGATCCAAATGCTTATATGCAAATGTTACTGCATGTGGTTGAGGGCGACCGCGTAAGTCGTGATGAAATTATCCGACGTTTGGTTGAAATGCAATATACGCGTAATGAACTTGAGTTCTTACGTGGTACATATCGAATTCGCGGCGAAATTATTGATATTTTCCCTGCCGAATCTGATCAACATGCGATTCGTATTGAACTATTTGATGACGAGGTCGATTCGATCCGTTGGTTTGACCCGTTAACGGGTAAAATGGTTCGTAAAGTTCCACGTGTTACGATTTATCCAAAAAGCCACTATGTAACACCGAAAGATCATCTGACTCGTGCTATTGATACAATTAAAGATGAATTACAAGATCAACTTAAATTCTTCCGTGAACATGACAAATTGCTGGAAGCCCAGCGTATTGAGCAGCGTACCCGTTATGATTTAGAGATGATGCAACAGTTGGGCTATACCAATGGTATTGAAAACTATTCACGTCATTTATCTGGCCGTCCAGCTGGTGAAGCGCCTCCAACTTTATTTGATTATGTACCAGAAGATGCGTTGCTGATTATTGATGAGTCACACGTTACAGTTCCGCAAATTGGAGCGATGTATAAAGGTGACCGATCACGTAAAGAAAATTTAGTAAATTACGGGTTCCGTTTACCAAGTGCACTTGATAATCGACCAATGAAATTTGAAGAGTGGGAACGCATTGTGCCGACGACCATTTTTGTCAGTGCAACACCTGCTAAATATGAGTTAGAAAAGTCTGACCAAGTGGTTGAACAGGTGGTACGTCCAACAGGACTAATTGATCCTGAAATTGAAGTTCGTCCTGTATTAACTCAGGTTGATGATGTTCTTTCTGAAATTAATATTCGTAAGAACCTAAATGAACGTGTGTTGGTGACCACTTTAACAAAGCGTATGGCGGAAGATCTGACTTCTTATTTAAAAGAATATGGGGTTAAAGTCGCTTATTTACACTCTGATATTGATACGGTTGAACGTGTCAAAATTATTCATGAGTTACGTACAGGTGTATTCGACGTTTTAGTCGGTATTAACTTGTTGCGTGAAGGTCTCGACATGCCAGAAGTTTCTTTAGTTGCTATTTTAGATGCAGATAAAGAAGGTTTTTTACGTTCAGAACGCTCACTCATTCAGACAATTGGTCGTGCCGCGCGTAACGTGAAAGGTAAAGCAATTTTATATGCTGACCGAATTACTGATTCTATGCAAAAAGCAATAGATGAGACTGAACGCCGTAGAGCTAAACAAATTGAGTTCAACGAGTTGCATGGTATTACGCCACGTAGTGCTGTTCGTCAGGTCATCAAAGAAATTGATTCAGGCGAAGTGCTTTCAGACGACGAAATTGATGAGAAGGTGCTTGAACAAGCACAAGCTTTAAGTGCTGACGAAAGACATATTCTCTCTGATCCAAAATTGTTCAGTAAGCATATTACTAAGCTTGAAAAAGAGATGTTAAAAGCTTCGAAAGATTTGCAGTTTGAACAGGCAGCACGGATACGTGATGAAATCATTCGACTGAAAGCGCAAATGTTGCAATAAACGAATACATAACGCTACATAATGTGTTTAAAAAACAAGCTACTGTAGATATTTGAGTTCTTTTGTATTCACAACTAATCGTTGAGGGCAACAATGGCATTTCGAAATAATGTTCCGCAAGCCAGCTGGCGTTTGGCTAAAATTGCGTTGGGCGGTGTCGTTTTGGCTGGTTTGGCTGTTGGAACCTATGTCTATGCCCAGCCGAAACCTTTGCAAACTGTCTATAAAGTTGAACTGGACCGATATCTAGGTGTTTGGTATGAAGTCGCGCGTAAGCCTGCATTTTTCCAGAAAAAGTGTGCTTATAACGTATCTGCAACTTACACCTTAAACGAAAATGGAAATGTAGTAGTAGATAATCGCTGCTACGATAATAGAAAACAATTACAGCAATCTATCGGGGAGGCCTTTGTGGTTAACCCACCATATAACACCAAATTGAAGGTAAGTTTTTTACCGGAAGCTGTAAGATGGATTCCGGTAATTCGTGGGGATTACTGGATTTTAAAGCTAGATGAAGACTATCAGACTGTTTTAGTCGGGGAGCCTTCACGTAAATACCTTTGGGTGCTATCAAGAAACCCTCATCCAGAGCAAGAAGTGGTGGATGAATATTTAAATTATGCAAAAACATTAGGTTTTGATATTCGAGATGTTATTCGTACAGAACATAAAGAATAGTGTTTTATGTCTGTTTAAGAAAAAACCATGTTTACATGGTTTTTTCTTTTTTATAGTGGATAAATCAAGTATTGTAGTGAGTTATTTTTACTAAAGTCTAAGAGGTTGATGATGTTTAAGGGCGTGATCTTGTCTGTCATGGCATCATTCACTTTTGGTGTACTTTATTTTTATACTCAATTATTAAGCCAGCTCGATAGTGAACAAACTTTTGGATGGCGCATTATTGCAACTTTGCCATTTTTAACTTTATTTATGTGGTGGAGTGGTGATTTAAGCCATATTAAAAATATATATCAACGTATTTTGGCTAAGCCTTCTTTACTATTATTATTAATCACAACCTCTATTTTAACCTCAGTACAACTTTGGCTTTTTTTGTGGGGGCCGATGCATGGGCGTGGGTTACAAGTCTCTTTGGGATATTTCCTGTTACCGCTGGTTCTTGTCTTAGCTGGAAGTGTGTTGTATGGCGAAAAAATATCAAAATTTCAATGGGTAGCAATTATTCTTGCAGTCATTGGCGTTAGCCATGAGATATGGCGTTTGGGAAGTATTGCGTGGGAAACTGCATTGGTAGCAGTTGGATATTCTGCCTACTTTTTATTACGTAAAAAAATTAAAACAGATAATTTAGGGGGCTTTTGGTGGGATTTGGTCATTATTATGCCCGTTGCGATTTATTTAACTCATACAGGTTTGCTGCCATACAGTAAATTTATAGACCAACCGAGTCTTTCTTTGATCATTATTGGGCTTGGAATTTTAAGTGCTATTGGTCTGGGAAGTTATATTCTGGCAAGTCGCTTTTTACCTTTAGTTGTATTTGGACTCTTAGGATATTTGGAACCTGTATTACTGGCTTTAGCTTCTTTAGTTTTAGGGGAGAGCATTGGCCAAGAAGAATGGTTCACTTATATTCCGATTTGGTGTGCTGTTTTGGTACTCGTTTTAGAAGGAGCTATTCATCTTTATCAACAACGGCAAAAAGCCCAGAATCTGCAACTTAATATCACGAAATATCAAAAAAGATTAAAAAATGATGAGCTCGAGTAGGTCGTCAGAACCTAAAAAGTAAGAAAAAGCAAAAATTTAGCTGCTTTAAACAATAAGATAATAAAAAATAATTATAGGTATTTTATGAATTTATGATGAATTTTAGGAAAATCTAGTCACTAACGTCAGCTTTTGATTCATTCTTGCCAATAATTCCATTACAATTACGGGGTTTTAAAAATCACGCCTAGATATAATTAATTAGAGGACGTATCTGTGAGCAAAGACACTATCATCGCCCTGCACGCTGAACACCAAGGCCGTTGGAAAAACCGTGAAGAAATCGCGGAACGTATGATTGCATTAATCGGTCAATTATACCGTGAAAAAAATATTGTCGTATCTGTTTACGGTCGCTCTTTAATTAACCGTTCTGTTATCCAAATTTTGAAAACTCACCGTCGTACACGTGTTGTAGACGTTGAACTTTCTGTTGTAAATACATTCCCAATTTTAGAAGCTTTAGCAAAAGTTGAAAATATTGGTTCTGCAGAAGTTGACATCGGTAAACTTGCTGTTGAATATAAAGAAAAAGGCGGTGATGTTGATGCTTTTGTTGCTCAATCAGTTGAGTCAATCAAAGGTAGCGCAACTTCTGAACAACCTAAAGATGTAGTTCTTTACGGTTTTGGTCGTATTGGTCGTATCTTGGCTCGTTTAATCATTAGCCAATCAGGTTTAGGTCGTGGTTTAAGCCTTAAAGCAATCGTTGTACGTAAGTCTTCTGATGGTGACTTAGCAAAACGTGCTTCTTTACTTCGTCGTGACTCTATTCACGGTACTTTCGCTGGTACAATTTCTGTTGATGAAGAAAACGAAGCAATCATTGCTAACGGTAACTTCATTAAAGTGATTTATGCGTCTAGCCCAAGTGAAGTTGACTATACTGAATACGGTATTGAAAACGCACTTTTAATCGACAACACTGGTAAATGGCGTGATGCTGAAGGTCTAAGCCAACACTTGAAATGCCCAGGCGTTGCACGTGTTGTATTGACTGCACCAAGTAAAGGCGAAATGAAAAACGTTGTATTTGGTGTAAACAACACAGATATCTTAGATGAAGACAAAATCATCTCTGCTGCAAGTTGTACAACAAACGCAATCACTCCAATTCTTAAAGTATTGGATGACAAATATAAAGTTCTTAACGGTCATGTTGAAACTGTTCACTCATTTACAAATGACCAGAACTTAATCGATAACTACCATAAAGCAGATCGTCGTGGCCGTGCTGCTACTTTGAACATGGTAATTACAGAGACTGGCGCAGCTAAAGCAGTTGCTAAAGCATTACCTGCATTGAAAGGTAAATTAACTGGTAACTCTGTACGTGTTCCTACACCAAACGTATCTCTTGCAATCTTGAACTTAACACTTGATAAAGAAGTTGATCGTGAAGAAGTGAACGAATACATTCGTCAAATTTCGATTAACTCTAACCTTCAAGGTCAAATTGGTTATACCAACTCGACTGAAGTTGTATCGAGTGACTTTATCGGTTCTCGTACAGCAGGTGTATACGATGCTCAAGCAACGATTACTTCTGGTAACCGTTTAACTGCTTACGTTTGGTACGATAACGAAGTTGGTTATAGCTGTCAGGTATTACGTATTGCTGAACAAATGTGCGGCGTAAGCTACAAAAAAATCCCAGCAGAATTGAATGCTTAAGATCATTTAACGATCTATAAAATATTTTCACAAAAAGACCCAGTTTAGACTGGGTTTTTTTACAACCGTACAAAATATATGCTGACTATTTTTTGTAAATAAATGAGAATACAAATTAAGGAAAAAAAGAAAATAGTAAGGGATAGGAATTGTCGCAGTTTAAACGTTTGTTGGTCGTTTTTGTATTCATCATTATTGCCAATTTATGTGGTGTACTCATTGCAATATGGGTATTTAAGCACTTTAATATTTATATTCCACTGAAAAATCAGGCAGTTGCTATTGATTTACAAGAGCCTCTACAGGTTAAGGTTAAAGTACAAGATGCTTTAAATGTGGATGTAAAGGGGCGCGTAAATGCCAGTATTCCAATTGATGAGAAACTGAATATTCCTTTAACACAAACATTAACTCCGCGTGTTTACTTCGATAATATGGTGCCGATTAGTACAACCATTCCAGTCAAAGAAACATTAAAAGTTGAGCAAAATCTACCAATTGATACCAAGGTTCAGGTGCGTGTTTTGGGGCGTGATATTACGTTACCATTAAAAGGAACGATTCCATTAAAACTTGATGTGCCAATTGATATTAATGTCCCGCTTGAGCAAAAAGTTCATTTAAAATTTGATGCCCCAGTACGCACGGTATTAAAAGAAAATCTACATATTCCTTTAAAAGCAAGATTAGACACGAATATCCCAATCGAAGGGAATTTAAATGTACCTGTTAAAACTGCATTAAATGCTTCGGTTGATGTGAAAAATACTTTGCCTGTTAAGATTGCAAATGGTGAGTTAAAGATTCCTCTGTCCACTATGCGATTAAATCGAGTATTAGGTTCAGAAACATCACAAAAGACAGCTGATCAATAGGGTGGATGCTAATGTTCCGTTCACTCAAGAGTATGTTAATCAGTTTCTTTTTAATGATGATACTTGCCGCTATTATGTTTTGGGTGTATCTCAATATTCAAGCAAATTTAGTCGTTTCGGCTCATAATGCCGATATTAGTTTACCTGACTCTTTAGAAACAAAAATTCAAGTTGGTAATACTTTGCAGGTTCAGTCTATTGGTAAACTTGATACAACTTTAGATATAGATCGCCAATTAACTTTACCCCTAAAAGGGAAATATTTGGCAGATTTAAATTTTGCTGTAGAAACACCAATTACAGTGAGTGTTGACTATTCGACAACTTTAAAAATTGATCAGGTTATGCCTTTAGAAACCACCACAGATTTGGTTTATCAAAGTAAGTTTTTACCAAAATTTCCACTTAAATTAGATATCCCTATTAAATTGGATGTGCCTTTTAATTTAAAACGTAGTTATACCGTTCCCGTTAAAATTGTTTTTGATGGTCCAGTTTATTTCGAATTCGATGAACCTGTAAATTTATCGGTGAAGCATCAGTTTAAACCAAGCCTAAACGTAAATGATCCTATGGAAATGGGGAATGTCTCTTCATTTAATGCCATCATGTATAATTCTGTGCCAAAAACAAAAGCAAATCTTGATATGCAAATGACCTTACCTCTGCGCAATGTTCATCCTTGATAATTAAATAAATTGGCTAAATTTTATTTTTTATAAGGATCTTATTTGCAAAACTAAAAGCATCTGCTGGATTAAAGATAAAACAGATCGTTATAAATGGATTTGTTCCATTTTCTATTCGAGAATTTTATGAAAATATGGCAGAATAGGCGGTTTTAGAGTTTTTAGAGGATTGGCAGATGCGCTTTGTTGATGAAGCAGTCATTACCGTAGAGGCTGGCGACGGTGGCAATGGCGTAGCCAGTTTTCGCCGTGAAAAATTTGTACCATTTGGTGGCCCAGATGGTGGTGATGGCGGACGTGGTGGAAGTATCTATATTCAAGCTGATGATGATACAAGTACGCTAGTCGATTACCGTTACACACGTAAATTCCGTGCTGAGCGTGGAAAAAACGGTGCAGGTGCGAACTGTACTGGACGTGGTGGTGAAGATGTGGTTTTAAAAGTACCCGTTGGTACAACAATTGTTGATACAGATTCAGGCGATATTATTGGCGATTTGGTTGAAGACGGCCAAAGAATTCTGGTTGCTGGTGGTGGTGAAGGTGGTTTAGGTAACACTCACTTTAAATCATCAACTAACCGTGCACCGCGTAAATGTACGACTGGTACAAAAGGTGAGTTCCGCGAAATTCGTCTTGAATTAAAAGTATTGGCAGATGTTGGTTTGCTGGGTATGCCAAATGCCGGTAAATCTACTTTCATTCGTGCTGTAAGTGCTGCAAAACCAAAAGTGGCAGATTATCCATTTACAACCATGGTTCCAAACTTGGGTGTGGTCGAT
This sequence comes from Acinetobacter sp. V104_13, assembly GCF_031798995.1. Taxonomy (NCBI): domain Bacteria; kingdom Pseudomonadati; phylum Pseudomonadota; class Gammaproteobacteria; order Moraxellales; family Moraxellaceae; genus Acinetobacter; species Acinetobacter sp. V104_13. The sequence continues at coordinate 58,019 of NZ_JAVQNP010000020.1, forward strand.
GCTGACCGCCATCGTTCATTTGTAATGGCCGATATTCCTGGGTTAATCGAGGGTGCAGCAGAAGGTGCTGGTTTAGGAATTCGCTTCCTTAAACATTTGGCACGTACTCGTATTCTTTTACACATTATTGATGTACAACCAATTGATGGTTCAGATCCAGCACATAATGCAAAAGCGATTATGAATGAGTTGGCTAAGTTCTCTCCAACTTTGGCTAAATTACCAGTTGTTTTAGTACTCAACAAACTTGATCAGATTGCTGAAGAAAGCCGCGAAGAGTGGTGTCAACACATTCTAGATGAACTAGAGTGGACTGGACCGGTCTTTAAGACATCGGGCTTATTAAGCGAAGGTACAAAAGAAGTTGTGTATTACTTGATGGATCAGATTGAACAACAACGTGAACGCGAAGTTGAAGATCCTGAATACGCAGCAGAAGTAAGAGCTTTCCGTGAACAACTAGAAGTTGAAACACGTGAACAAACCATTGCGGCAAAAGAAGCATATCGTGCAATGCGTCGAGCACAACGTCTCGAAAGCATGATGGACGATGATGATGATTTTGACGATGATGAAGACGACAATGATGTAGAAGTCATCTACGTTCGTGACTAGAAAACCGAGGGAAACATGATAGAAGTGGTCGATGGGCAACGTCAGCTCAGTGAGTGTAAACGAATCGTTGTTAAAATCGGATCATCTTTACTTACAGCTAATGGGCAAGGTCTAGATCTAGATGCTATTTCGCATTGGGCGAAACAGATTGCAGATCTGCACAATGCCGGACACGAGATTATTTTAGTGTCATCAGGAGCTGTAGCAGAAGGTATGGTCCGTATGAAGCTTGCGAGTCGACCCACCGATCTACCCAGTCTACAAGCCTGTGCAGCAATTGGGCAGATGGGCTTAATTCATACTTGGTCTAGTGTGCTGGAAAACCATGGTATTCGTACTGCTCAGGTTTTATTGACTCATGATGATTTGGCAGATCGCCGTCGTTATCTGAACTCGTGTGATGCTTTGCAAAACTTGATTGATTGGCGTGTGATTCCTGTTATTAATGAAAATGACACGGTGTCTACCGATGAGATCCGTTTTGGTGATAATGATACTTTAGCTGCTATGGTGGCAGGTCAGGTTCACGCAGAATTGCTGATCATTTTAACCGATCAGCAAGGTATGTTTGACTCAGATCCGCGTCATAACCCTGATGCTAAATTACTCTCTACTGTTCGTGCCATGGATGATGATTTATTCGATATGGCCGGCGGTGGCGGTGTGCTCGGGCGAGGTGGCATGGTCACTAAAGTTCGTGCTGCACGTTTAGCTGCTAAATCTGGCTGCCCAACCCTCATCGCGAGTGGCGAAAGTGATAATGTGCTGTCACGTGCGATGGCAGGTGAGATGCTAGGCACTTTGTTTACTACAGATAAAGACCGCATGACTGCTCATCAACAGTGGCTTGCTGCTCATTTACAAACAGCAGGTCGTCTTGTGATTGATGATGGTGCTGTTGAAGCGATTAAATTGAAGCATCGCAGTTTGCTCCCTGTTGGAGTTAAAAATGTTGAAGGACATTTTGATCGTGGTGATGTGGTTGAATGTGTCGATAAACAAGGTAAACGTATTGCGGTAGGTCGAGTGAACTTTAGCTCACGATCAGCCGAAATTATTAAAGGCTTAGCCTCAGATAAGGTTTATCAAGTGCTTGGTGAAGCTCGTTCACTTGAAATGATTCACCGTGATCATATGGCAATTTATTAAGTTTTACTCAAATAAAAAAGCTCGCTTTAAGCGAGCTTTTTTTCTGGTGTTAAACGAGGTAAAACACGGTCTTCACCAACCATATAGGGATGTGTGGCGAGACTAAGCATGTCTAAGTCTTCCGAGCTATTACCATAAGCATAAATCTGGTGGTAATGCTGTAGCGTATATTGCTGATGTATTCTTAACTTCTTTTGTTCACTACTACAGTCTGGAGTGGAATAGTAACCCGTCATCATGCCGTTTTTAATTTGAGTTTCAGTACAAATTAATTCGATATCTAGTAACTTGCAAAGTGGAGCAAGATAGACATCAATTGAAGCTGAAACTAATACGACCTGATCACCACGCAATTGATGGTGTTGTAACTGATCAAAAATTTCAGGCGAAAGCGCAGAGACTAACTCTTGTGCGTATTCTTCACCTAATTTTTGTAATTCAATTGCAGGCGTATTTTTAAACATGCTACGGAATAACTTGGCACGCATAGCATGGGCAGGATAAAAGTTAAGATAGTAGGCTTGAATCCATGGCAGAATTTTCAAGCCTTGCTTAACAATGTGGCGCTTAGATAAAGCATAAAAGATGAACCCTGTAAAACTATCTTTACTACACAAGGTTCCATCAAAATCGAACAGGGCGAGACTTTTTATAGTCTTATTCGTTTCGCTCGTTGCATACATGTTTCATATCGTCCGTTTACGCGGGTTGCATACCAATTGGTATTATAATCACGACTTAATTTAGGCCCAGAAATCACTACTTGAGGCATAATTGCATAGAGTGGTTCTTTGCCAGTTTTTGATTTATAAAGTTTAGTCAGCGCAATATAAGTTTGAGTACTTTCAAACTTTTTCTCTTTTTCTAATTTAAGATCATCACGAATTTGTCTTGGTGTAACCAATACATTATTTTTTGCAAATACCGTAATCAGCTCTTTTTCTGACTCGCTTTGAGCTGCGCGTGGATCGCCATCTTTTGTATAAAGAAGTAGATCGCCATCAAGGCTTATATCTGTATCAGTAAGTTCTTTTAGCATTTTTTGAAAAGCTGCATTACGGCTAGAGTACATACCAGAGTTATAATCCGCAAAACGATAAATGGCTTTATCGTAGTCTGCCGGATAAACCATTAAACGATGTATGCCGTAATATAAACCACCGTATTCAGTATATAGGTCATCGCGGAGCGCAGCAGTACTCATACTCGAACGCTTATTGGCTTTCGCATAATTAATATGAACTTGCATTGAGCCCAAAGTCGTAATAGGGTTCATTTTCTCGCCAATATCTTGACCAACCAATTTGGCTGCACCAGTTAAGGCACTCACATGATAGTGTTTAGCCATGAAGTCGAAAATTTCTCGGTAAAGTAAGTCGAGTTCTTTCTCGGTTTTAACTTTACGCATTTGACTCATATAGTTGTTATCAGGAGAGGGCTGAGTTCTTAGAACTTCTTCAAAGTAACCAGCAATTGTTCCACCAACGGTTTTGCCAAGCTTATCTTCAAATTTTTCATTTAAACGTGTACTAACTTCTTCAACTGCCTTTTGTCCTAACCCAGGCACTTGAGGGTTGGCAACAAAGTTAGATTCCTGATCCACTACAGCCACAATACTACAGACATTTTTCTTAGTTTTAGGAATATCCAAGTCTTCCATAATGTCATCAATATCTTTAGCCCATGACTCACGGTCATGCACGCGTGATGGAATTAGACGTTTAATCTGTTGGCTTTCTAGTTCAGGCTCATCATTGTTTGACCACCAAGCTTTATCACCACAAGCAGCTAAACTCATGCATACGGCAGCCATGCCGAATGATTTTAATAAAAAACGGGAAGACAACGGTTTGTTCATGGCGAGGAAAGCACCTGCATAAAAAGATGAGCCGATTAAGCGGATGAAGTATACTATGTTGATCATCAATTGTATGAATATATATGTATATTGGTCCCTATCAACTGTCAAATAATTTAATTGTTGCTCCTATGGCGGGAGTAACTGACCGTCCATTTAGAACACTCTGCAAGTATTTTGGCGCAGGCCATGCAGTCAGTGAAATGATGACTGCTGATAAAACTTTGCGGATGAGCAAAAAGAGCCTCTACCGTGCGAACTTTGATGGTGAACTCGCTCCAATCTCTGCTCAAATTGCAGGCTCTGATCCTGAGCAATTGGCAGAGGCTGCACGCTATCAAGTAGCAAATGGCGCACAAATTGTTGATATCAATATGGGATGTCCTGCCAAGAAAGTATGTAATAAGCTCGCTGGTTCAGCGTTATTGCAAGATGAGGACTTGGTAGCGCGAATACTTGATGCAGTTGTCGCTGCTGTTGATGTTCCCGTGACTTTGAAAACCCGTTTAGGCTTTTTAAATGGTCAGGAAAATATTTTAAGAGTAGCAAAAAGGGCAGAAGAAGCGGGGATTGCCGCGCTAGCTTTACATGGCCGTACTCGCGAAGACATGTATCTAAATACAGCACGTTATGATTTGATCAAACATGTTAAAGAATTAATCAATATTCCACTTATTGCGAACGGTGATATTGATAGTCCTGAAAAAGCAAAATATGTACTCGACTATACAGGGGCAGATGCAATTATGATTGGTCGAGCTGCTCAAGGTCGACCATGGATTTTTCGTGAAATTGCTCATTATTTAAAAACTGGTGAACATTTGGCTGCACCTAATATTGAAGAGGTAAAGCAGGTGTTACTAGGACATTTATCAGAACTTTATCAATTTTATGGTGAATACTCTGGCTGCCGTATTGCCCGCAAACACATTGCTTGGTACACAAAAGGTTTACGCTCAAGTAACGAATTTCGCCAAAATATGTATAAAGTTGAAAGCACTGCTGAACAAGCATTAGTGGTCGAAAACTATTTTAATCAGTTATTAGCTGAAGGCAATTTGATGAGTGATGTTCAGGTTGAGCAGGTTAACTTACTAGAAACCCATTAAATAGAAAGCCAGTATATGATTACTGGCTTTTTAAGATTTACTCATCTTCTAGCATTTCTACAACTAACTGGTTAACCAGATCAGCAGCATCTAGCTCTCGTATTTGAGAGACATTACTACCCGCCCAAAAAGCACCGAAGCCATAGTCTTTATTCTTGCTTGCAATGGCATTTAATTGCTTGGCTAGATCGTATGCATATGGATATTCGGGTTGAGGAGGGCGATTGGGTAAATCAATTTGTGTGTGCCAATGGTTGAGCAGGCCACGGGCTGGACGCCCAGAAAGACTGGCGCTGATTTGTGTTACAGGTTCATTAAATAAAGCTTTACGATACTCGGCAGATGCATTTGATGTATGGCATTGAACAAATGCTGTTCCGAGTTGAACAGCAGCAGCTCCTAAGCTCAACATATGTCGTGCCTGAGCTCCATTCATAATACCGCCTGCGGCTACCACAGGCTGTTTGCAATGCTTGACAATAAGGTGTACTAAATCGCTCGTTTTAATTGCTGCATCAAAGGTTTTATTAAAGATTCCACGATGTCCGCCTGCTTCAATCCCTTGAGCAATAATAATATCTATACCAGCCGCTTCAATGGCTTGTGCTTCAACTAAATTGGTAGCAGACACCATCGTAATAATTCCGGCATCTTTTAATGCTTGAATTTGATGGCGATGGGGAATGCCAAAATGAAAACTGACCGCTTTAGGTTTGGTTTCTAATACGACATTTAGAAAATCATCGTTATCAAGAAAACTTGGATAAATACAGTTTAAGTTTTGAGGAGGCTGTTCTCCGAACTTTTCAAATTGTGGGCGTAAATATTCAATCCACTGAGCAGAAGTTTGAAGGTTAAGTTGTTCGGGTTGATGACAGAAAAAATTAACCTGAAATGATTTTTCTGTAAGTGTTTGGGTTTTTAAAATCTGTTCACGTGCACTTTGCGCCGTATTTGCACCCAGACCTAAGGACCCAATACCACCCTGATTAGAAACTTCTGCTGCAAGTTCAGGTGTAGATACACCTGCCATAGGGGCAAGAAAAATTGGATGTTTAATTTCAAGTTGTTGTAATAGGTCCATTTTATTCACCTCATTTCTTTCTATTCACCATAGCGTGAAAACCGAACCAAGAGCAAATAATATTGGGCATTTAGTTTTTAAATATTTAGTTCTTAAACATTGACAAGTTCTGATTTTTTAAAGTGGAGCAACATGAAATAAAGAGCCGATCCAGCTTGAAAAACCCATCGCTAAAATTCCCCACAAGGTAATACGTAGACTCCCTTTAAGCTTGGAAGTACCTGCGAAATGACTTGATAGTGCTCCTAAAAAGGCTAATGAAATAATGCCAAATATTAAGACTGTTTTTTCGATCCATATATCTGGACTGAGTAAAATAGCCAGCATAGGAAACAATGCCCCAAATGAAAATGAGCCAGCTGAAGCTAATGCGGCTTGAATAGGATTTGCTGCGGTATTTTCATGAATACCTATTTCATCACGCGCGTGAGCCCCTAATGCATCATGATTTGTAAGTTCAGTAGCAACTTGTAGGGCTAAGTCAGGTGCTAAGCCTCTGGATATATAAATTTGGGTGAGTTCGTCCAGTTCACGCTGCGGATGCTTTTTAAGTTCTTGTTCTTCAAATTTTAAGTCGGCTTTTTCAATATCTTCTTGTGATTTTACTGAAATATATTCTCCTGCAGCCATAGAGGTTGCACCGGAAATTAAACCAGCAATACATGCAATAAGAAGTGTATGAGCAGAGGCTCCACTTGCAGCCATTCCCATGATTAGACTGGTAACAGAAATAATTCCATCATTTGCCCCTAAAACGGCCGCCCTTAACCAACCTGAGCGGTGAATAAAATGATGTTCTGGATGCTGAGAAAAGGACATGTTTTCCCCTATTTGTAGTTATAAATTTTTATCTTATCCTATAAGATTATTTACAATAATACGATTAAAAAATGTGTCATTATAGGAAAAACAAACAGATAAGAACTTTTTTAAAACATAATATTAAAGGAGATAAAATGAACAATTTAAAGAACTCATCTACTTATATAAACAGTATCATTTATGGGTTTAATTATCATACTTATTGATTAAATTTTAATTTGATTGCTACGCAAGCATTCTATCTATTTTACTCTAGAGGTCCCAATGAATAGCAAAACAATAAAATCTATAACCCGTTCCTTTATCGTTATTGGTTCAATCTGTCCAGCTTTAGGCCTCTTAAGTATTGAGACTAGTTTTGCGCAAGAGATTGTTAATCAAGAATATAAACCAGGCAATCCAATTTATGATAAGTGGGATCAATTTTATAAAATTGAAAAGACTCAACCTGAAAATGCCGAGAAGTTATTATTAGAACTTGGAGAGATGACGCCACAAGATATTAAAGTTTGGAAAAGCTTAACTTATTTACAGATTAGGTTAGGGAAACAAGATGCTGCTTTGCAAAGTCTAAGAAAAGCAGAGGCATTAGATCCAGCAGATGATAATTTAAAACTCCAAGAAGCTTATCTACTGAATTCTCAAAAAAATAACAAAGAGGCTTTGGTGGTTTTTAAGGAACTTACGCAATCTAAAGATGCGGATATTGCCAATAAAGCGACACAGGCTGTAAAAAATCTGAGTGGAGGAGAGGTCAAAACTTATTTCCGTGATGTGTATTTTGCACCTTCATATGAATCACGTTACGACGATGTAATTTTCCCACTTAAAGCTCGTTATGGCAAGAACCTCGATAATGGTCGAGCGCAGGTGTATGGCTTTTTAAATCTAAACCGCGATACTCAATCTCAAGGTGGTGTGCGACCTGAAATTATTGATGAAAATGCAGTAACTCTAGGTGTAGGCGCTAATTATCAACCTTGGACGTTTATACCTGTGCGCATGTATTTAGAAGTAGGTGGAAGCTATGATCTGATTGATCGAAATAGAGATAAATTTCGTGAAAGTGTTGTGGGTGGGGTAGCAGGTTATCAAGAGTGGTACTCTCAAAATAGTTGTAATCAGTCACTTTGTTTTAATGATTACTTCACTGATTTATATGGCAACGCAGCAACTTATTCTAGAGAAGATTATAACGTTATTGGTGACTTGCGATTACGTACGGGTTTGAATGTCTATAAGGGGAAAACGGGCACTGTACAGGCGTATATGAAATTGCATGGCTTAGCTGACAGTAAAGATGAATATTACAATAATTTATTTGAATATGGCCCAGGTATTTCATGGCAGCCTTTTAATTATCAACCAATAAAACTACGTGTTGAACGACTATATGGCAATTACTTTAAAGATGTGCCAGTAAATACGAAAGATCATTACAACAATACTCGAGTAGAACTCGTTTTTTATAAGGATTTCTAAGAATTAAGGTTAGTGTTTGATTCGATTTATGGTGGTAGGAATACCACCATAAGTGAGGCGATACCACACGCTCACAATATTGACGCACCAGCGGCTCATGTAATGAGGGCCATCAAAAATATAAACAGTTTTACCTTCATATGCTTTTAGCTGAGAAATAATTTCCCAAGGATACGCGGCTCTAAATTGCCCATTCTTTTTCACTCTAAAAGCTTCTAATACTATAATTACTTTGTCTTTTCCAAGTTTATGTTCAAGCTGATCTAAAATATGTTTGGCCTGTTTAGGTGATCGAACGCCTACGCCAACACCATCTTGGAAAAAAACTCCCGTATGGTCAGGCAGCCAGCTTTTAACCCATAAATCATAATTTTCAGGCTCAGTTTCGCCACTATAAATACTCACCCAGACTGGTGAAGGAAGCTTCGATAACACATGACCTAAAGCACTGACTCGTAGCCAAGTTGGATCTGCTTCTACTGGAAAGTAATAGCCTTTAAACGCTGTTTTTTGCTCTTTTATAATTTGGGCAGATTTTTCGCCTAATTCAATGACATTAGCCCGAGCTTTAGGTTCATTATATTCACCTGCTAAGCCCAATATGAGATTTTTTGCCCAAGGTTCTTGTTTAATCTTTTCTAAATTAATGGCTTTTTCCCATTGAGGAAAATTTGATTCTTTCCACCAAGATTTAGATTCAACAACAGACCATTGAGGAACAAATGTATCGACACCTAAGTAGTGCCAATTTCCTTCTGGAGGAGTCGTGTTATTGTCAGGTTGCCAGAAAATGCCTTCAATATGAGGGGCTTGACCTTGATGTTTGAAAAGCCCCGCATATCCAATGACACTACATATAATTAAAATAATAAATGCAACTATTTTAATTGGTATCTGTTTTCTCATTATTTCGTCTTAACCAGTACCACAAGAAGATAATTATTATCATAATTGCAGAGATAATCACAACTAGTAAGAAGAAAGAAGACTGCTGGATTAAAGGAGCCTTTTGATTTCCGACAATGAGTTTTTGTAAAACATAAATATTCCCATTTTCTGAAACCAGCATTTTTGTTACGTTGTTTGGAATCTTATGTTGGATCTTTTCCCAAAGATGCATAAAAGTTTGTGCGCCACCCTCTGAGTCGGTAATTACATCAAAGCGATTATTGTTATAACTAACAATGAAACCATTCTGCGCAGCAGGTGCATAGATAATATCCTGATGCATTAACACCTGTTGTTGATAAATATCTTTATTCACACGGACATTTATGGATTGAGGCGCACTCGGTGAATAACGGACTAGGTTGAGAGGCATGGGTGCTGGTGTTAAAAGCATTTTTTTCGCGGTTTGACCTAAGACAATAGCAATATTTAATGCACCAGATTGATCATCAATCGCAATTGTAGGAGTCGTTGCTAAAGTCATTGAAATTGCAGCTACACCATTTTTAAGTTTGTGGGGAAGCTTTACAGTAGACTTGGCTGTATCAATCCAGAGTGAACCATGCGCGTTAGGTAAACATTGGGAATTGGCAATTACTGAGTTTTCAAGCTTTAGACTAAAATTTGTCGTATTAGAAATGGCTTTTGCAAAAATATTGAATTGACGGTTTACTGGGTCTGAAGCAAGATCCGCCGTTTTCATACTTCCTGCGAGCCCACCATCAATCCAAGCTGTAATATTGGAACCTTGTAATAAACCACTTTGAATACGAAGTGCAATTTGCCCTTGCAAGATATCTGTTGGTTGCCATACTGAAGGGAAGTCAAGGAATAAGTTTTTTTCAGCATGATTTAATCTGAAATCTTCAATTCCCAAATCAGCAAGAGTATCTATTTTTTTAAATTGAGCCCAGGTCGGGTTAGATATCGCATTTGGAAAAATTGCGCTTCCTGTACTAAGTTGTTGCACATAAGAAGGATTAATTAGCCCGTTTACTGCGCTCGTTAAATCTTGTTGAGTGTGATAGGTAATTGTTAGAGTCGGCACACCTTCTACAGGTTTCGCGATTTGTACTAATGCTCCGCCTTTTAATGGTGTTGGTGAGTGAATAACTTCAATAATAAAGTTTGTTTCAGGATTTAAATTGGTTTGTCCTGAATCAACCCATTCAACGGGTGTTATTGAAGTCCATGAACTTGCTAATCTAGCGAGCATAGACGCTTCTATAATCTCTTTACGATTATATTTTAAAATGCCAACAAATGGAGTAGGTCGTCTCGCTTGTGGGTTATATAAAGCATCTGGCAAATCTTTTAAGCGATACTCATTACGAACAGGCGTAAAGTCGAGTTGGGAATTGCTTAAATACGTTAGGTGATCAATATCTTCTGTACAAAAGGTTTCTTTGGTTTGATTAAGCGTAGTCGGTTTTGCATATTGTTGAATAATAAAATCTAAACGGTGGAAACCACTTTGACTTACTGGAATATCAAATTTGAATTGACCATCACCACTTAGCGTAGTGTTATAAATGAGTTTATCATCATATTTTACAAGTAAAGTTGTATCACTTTCAGTGGAATAATCACTTGAAAATTGAATGTTTTGCCACTGGGCACCTTTGCCAATATAGAAAAAATGAGGCTCGACTGTGTATTTAGTAGAAGTACTAATGTCGTCCAATTTCCATGTGTAAGCATGAGCAGACATGGCGAGCATAAGACTGGTGCTGGCAAGGAGCACTTGAGCTGTGTTGTAGAGATCAAAAGTCTTTTTCATTTATTTTTTCTCCTTGCTACGTTCCGTTTTGTACCATTGAAGGGAATTACCCTGTATTTTATTTTTAAGCATGTCATATGCGGCTTTAAATACAATGAATAGAAAAACTTGTGAGTAACTTACGTAAGATAGAACTGAATAAAAGTAGAGTTCTGGTTTTACTTTTTCGAGTGAAAGGGTAAACCACATTTGTGCAACATATAAGCAAAATGAGAGTCCCCACAACGTGGTAAATGGACCCGGAACTGAAATACCTGCTATATCAAGCAACCCAAGGGTTAACGTGATATGACTCCAGAATAAAGCGGGTACAAAAAGTATGTAGCACATAATGTTATTTAGAATTTCAATTCCTATAGGAAAAGGCGTTCTTAATGCTACGGGCAAATATTTACGAGTTACATAAAAATTACCTTGTGTCCAACGTGAGCGCTGTTTCACAAATACACTCAGAGATGGGGGGTCTTGCTGCCAACCAATCGCATAGGGCACCCATTTAATTCGTTTTTGGCCGATAAAAATCCTAAAACTCATTTCAGTGTCATCGACCAATGACTTTTCATCGAAACCACCTAAGGTTTCTAAAGCATCACGCCAAATCACATAGTTAGTACCCATCAATGTTGATAATTCAAAACGTTGCCAACGACCGCCTTGGAAAATCCATTGGAAAAAGATGAACTCAATTGCGATAAATCGGGTCAAAATACTATCTTGCCAATTACGTGTTCTTACTTTTCCATTAACGGCTACTAATTTTTTATCGGCAAGCAGAGTTTGAGCTAGCAAGCGGACACAGTCGGGTTCAGGCGTACTATCTGCATCATAAACAACAATCAATTCGCCTCTAGCATGGGGGAGGCCATTATTAAGCGTTCTAGATTTACCTTTACCACCCATTCCTTTAGGAACATTAACAATCTTTATGCAAGGATAAATTTTTGCCAAATTTTCGGCGATTTCTAAGGTGTTATCCTTTGAACCATCATTAATAAGTAAAACTTCATATGCTTCGGCTGGGTAATCTTGTTGAGCAATTGCATGCAAAGTATCTTCAATCACAACCCCTTCATTATAGGCAGGGATCAAGACACTCAAAACAGGCCATCTTTCTGGTATAGGAAGGTTTTGTAGCTCTTTTTCAGCTGTTTTTGAATATTTCCAAGCTTGATAACTTAACCACGCCCAAAATGCTTGTGGAATCCAAATCCCTAAAAAGCCAAATAAGAAGAGAATATCAATGGGAGCCATTTGATTTAACCCTCCTAATAATAGACGAGATGAGCAATACCAATAAAATCAACCCAACTACTAAGGAGATCCATGAAATATAGCTACCAAACGTACCAAGGAGGTCTGGGTAGGTACTCGTGAGAATTAGATCGAGTGGAACTACAACGGTACTTAACCCAATGAAAATATAGCCAATAAGACTAGTCTCTACTTCTTCAGGCGTACTTATGTAATTAATCTTATTAAATTTCCATGATATTCCCAGTTGAGGATACCGAATATTTGTTGTGGGTAGATCGGCAGGAGGATTAATAATAATTTCATAGCCAGAAATATGACTATTAAAAGGTTTAGCCGAATAAAATAAATGCTGTTTTTGCTTAATCTCTCTAGAGGGGAGAGGAAGCTGTGACGGATTAAATTGAATAATATAGCTACCAGGGGTCTGTGAAATTAAGTTTTCATCCCAACCTGTTGAGACAAATGCAGCCATAGGCCGTAAACCAATTGCGGTCGAAAATGTGGCTTTAGCCGCAAAATATTGAGGCTGCTCTGATTTATAAAGTGCAATTGGAATCGCACCTTGGCTGACTGCCTCTTTGAGCAAGAAATAATGAGAAAAACTGAAAACTTCATCTGGCAATATAATGCCGGGTTTTATTCCTTTATGAATCAGCTCTTGAAAACTATCTGAACTGATCTGGTCAATTGTAAAGACAGGCCACCATGTGTCTTGATAAGGGAAAAACATGGAAAGATCGTCTGTGCTTTGAACTTCTGTTTTGGTGTATTCCCTTTTAATTTCACAATGATAATATTGCCGATAAAACTGTTGTAACGTAGCATCGGGATATTGGCTAGAGGCAATAATAATTCCACAAATATTAAGAAGATTAGACATTAAGTCGTCTCCTCTTCAGGTGGAATTTGAATAATTTTATATTCCACTTCAAGCCGCAAGGTCATAATTTCTCTAAGCTTTTTAATGAAATCAGGCTCTTCATCCATTTTTTGCTTGCGAATTACAATACTGTATATAGTTTCGAGATCATCATCAGCAAACTGGAAAACGATTTCTTGTGGATGATGCTGACTCAAAATTTTGATCATCTCATTTTGAGTGGTTTTCCACACATCGTCGCCTAACATTTCTTTAATTAAGCTTCGGTTGAGAATTCTAATTTCAAAGACTTCATAGTCTTGTATGTGATGATGATCAAGAAGCTTAAAGAAACTACGTTGGAAATACTTGAGTGCACTAAGCGGGAAAATATCACGGCGATAATTACGGTCATAACTTTGAATATCGCGGTATTTTTGAACGTTAATTTCAATATTATGGCGAACAGCACTCAGAAAAAGAGGAATGAGGGGAATAATAAAAAGTAAAAGAAGCTGACGTTCAATATGTGTCTGAGCTCCTAAGTCGAGTAGAAAATATACTGCAACACCGATAAAAGCGACTAAGCCCACAATTAAAGATGCGCCAACTTGTAAAAAAGCTCCAGAAATTAAAAGAATAAGAATAAAGATCCAGCTTCCTCTAAAACTTACAGGCAACCACTCATACGCCACTATGCCCATAAATAGATGAGCTGCGATAATCCATAAGACGAGTGTTCTTCCAGGGTTCTTTTGTTGCTGTTGCATGCGAGCTATGGCTACCTTCTTGTAATGTTAATTTTTTTATACTTTTATTACTAAACGTGAGACATTGCGAAGTTATTGTTGTTTATGGCCTTTTTAAGTAACTATTATGTTTATTTGTAGATCAATGTCACTATTTAGTCAAATATTGTTCTTATTTTTTAATTAAAAATAAACAGATAAGACGTAACTCTTATCTAAATACTCTTGAAAGTTTCAATTGCTTTAAGGCGGGTTTCCTTTAAATCAACTATTGGTTTTGGATAATTTAACTGAATATTCGTTGTAGTCGAGTAGGGCTCATGAATAGCTTTATTGTCTAGATGAGCTAATTCATCTACCCATTGACGAATATAATCTCCATTTGGATCAAATTTCTTTGATTGAGCAATAGGGTTAAAAATTCTAAAGTAAGGTACAGCATCAGTTCCAGTAGAAGCACACCATTGCCAACCCCCATTATTTGCTGCTAAATCCCCATCGATTAAATGCTCCATAAACCATTGTTCACCTACTCGCCAATCGATGAGCAAGTTTTTACATAAAAACATGGCTGTAATCATGCGTACACGATTATGCATCCAGCCAGTTTTTAAAAGTTGACGCATTCCAGCATCAATAATTGGTATACCTGTCTGGCCCGTTTGCCATGCGGTTAGGTGCTCTGGATTGTGACTCCACTTAATTTTCTGAGTGTCTTTTTTAAACGGAATATGTTTTGAAACATGGGGGAAATCAAATAAAATATGTTGATAAAATTCTCGCCAAATGAGTTCATCTAACCAAGTCTGCTGGCCTTCATTTGTCAAATGAAAGTTGCCATGTTCAGCCCTAAAAAGAGCTTGCAGGCACTGGCGGATAGACAAAATCCCAATGTTTAAGTAGGGGGAAAGTTGGCTAGTTCCTCTTACATTGGGAAAGTCACGTTCTAATTTATAATCAGATAAACGATCTTTAATAAATATGTCGAGCTGCTCTAGAGCAAAATTTTCTCCAGCTGGCCATAAGCCTTGTTGCTCTTTAGAAACAGAAGGATCAAAAAAAGCTTCAATATCTTCTAGAGTTAAGCTGTTTATTTTTGAAAAAGACGCTGGATAGCTACTTTGCTTTTCAGGAATTGGATAGCATTGAGGTAAACCACTGATATCCAATTTTGAATAACATGCTTTTTTGAATGCACCGAAAACCTGATAGGGCTGCTGTGACTGATTGCGAATAGAGCATAAAGGAAAAATCGTACGGTCATGGAATAAAAAGAGCTCTTTACCTTGTTGATTTAAAAAATCTTGTACAGTTTTATCTCTTTTTAGTTCATTAACGCCGATCTCTATATTTGAATAGACATTTTCAATATTAAGTTGAGTGCTAAGTTCACCAATATAATCAGCGATATCTTTCCAGTAAGGAATGACTTGGATAATAAGTGGAATGTTAAGCTGTTCTAATTCTTTTTTGAGCTGTTGAAGCTGACGTAAATAGAAATTAATTTTTATAGGTGCGTCGTGGTGTGTTTGCCATTGTTCAGGCGATAAAATAATTAACCCAATACAAGGCCCTTGTTGAGAGGCATGCCATAAAGCAGCATGGTCTCGAACTCTCAAATCTTGACGAAACCAAATTAGCTGATTTACGTTTGACATGAAAATTGGCCCTTATAGAGTGAGGTGAGTTAAAGAATTATTATCAAAATATTATATAAAAATAAATACATAAAAAAAGCAAAGCCGAAGCTTTGCTCTTATCATCTTTAAAGATGAATTAGTGGTGATGACCACCAGCACCGTGTACGTGACCGTGATCTAATTCTTCTTGAGAAGCATCACGGATTTCTACGATTTCAACTTCAAAAGTTAAATCTTGACCAGCAAGTGGGAAGTTAGCATCAACAACAACGTTGTCGCCTTCAACCGCTTTAACAGTAACGATCTGTACGCCGTCATCTGTTTGAGCTTGGAATTGCATACCAGGTTGAATGTTCTCAACACCTTGGAACATTTGAGCTGGAACTTCTTGTACTAGGTCTGGGTTGTATTCGCCATAACCTTCAGCAGCTGGAACGTTAACAGTGAATTTTTCACCAACAGTTTTACCTGTTAATGCATTTTCTAAACCAGGAATGATATTGCCTGCACCGTGCAAATAGGCAAGTGGTTCACCTTGAGATTGATCAAGTGTTTCACCCTCAGCGTTTGTTAATTTGTAGTGGAATGAAACCACGTGGTTATTTGCAATAGCAGTCATGTTTTTGATCCATTCAATCAATTGAAGCGTACATCATAAAGTGAAAAATAAATTTTGTAGACTACAAAATCTTAATCTTTGGCACTTTTTCTGATGCGTTTTTATATAAATAGGGACGAACTTAAAAAATTCAACTTAATACAGCTTAATTTTTGGACGTACACGTCTTGTAAGTAAATCTTTCATTGTGAGTAGTCCAGCCTGAGTATATCCGTGAATCGTTGCTTGATGTAAACGATATAAAGAGACATACATTGTTTTCGCAATATAGCCTTGTACGCTGACATCACCAAGTAATTCTCCAACGGCTTTATGACGACTTAAAGACACGAGAGAACCTTTGTCGTTAAATGTAAACATCGGCTGTGATCGGCCATTTAGTCGAGCAGCCATAGCATCGACTAAGAAGCTGGCCTGTTGGCTTGCAACTTGAGCACGTGGACCAAGTGGAGGATGTCTTGCATCAAGTTGACAATGAGCACAGTCACCAAACGCAAATACATTTGGATCAGAATAGGTTTGCAAGGTTGCATAGACCATCAGGCGGTTAATATTATCGCGTTTAAAATCGGTAAAACTTTCTAATATCTTCGGTGCTTTTACGCCTGCGGCCCAAACGGTAATATCACTTTTGAGTTGGTTGCCATTGCTAAAGTAGATGCAATGTTCATCAATTTTTTCAACGCGGTGTTGAGTTAAAATTTCAACACCCATTTTTTTGAGTTGTCCAGCACTGTGTTCAGCAGTTTTATCGCTTAGAGCAGGTAAAATACGCTCAGAAGCTTCAATTAGTGTAATTTTGACTTGGTTTGGATGAATCTTCTTTAAACCATATCGATAAAAGTTTTTAGTTGTTTCAATTAACTCAGCTGCCAGCTCCACACCTGTTGCTCCCGCACCAACAATTCCAATATTTAGAGTTCGTTGATTGGGTTGATTTTGAGCTTCAATATAAAGATGTAATAAATCTTGCTGGAAAATATCGGCTTGCTTTCTGCTATCAAGGAAATGGCAGTTTTCACGCACACCTGCTGTATTAAAGTCATTTGATACAGAACCAAGCGCTAAAATAAGTGTGTCATAACTTAGTTCTTGCGAATGATTCTGTTGATCCTTAGACACTTGAGGGGGCATTAATTCAATTAATTTTTTATCTTTATTAACCCCAACTAATGTTCCAAGCACAAATTCGTAATGATGTTTTTCTGAGTGCGCAAAATAGTTAGTTTGTTCTTCGTGGGGATTTAAAGAACCAGCAGCAATTTCGTGAAGCAATGGTTTCCAAATATGGGTAAGGTTTTGGTCAACCAATGTAATCTTTGCTTTACGATTTTTCCCAAAAGTTTCACCGAGTTGTGTGGCCAGTTCTAAGCCGCCAGCACCACCACCAACAATTACAATATGATGTAAATTTTGGGTCATTTTTTCACCTAATTATTTTTCTATAAAAAAAGATGGCTAAATTATGCCATCTTTTATTTATAAAATTTATTGTGCGTCTGTGCACAATTTGATGTTTTTAGTGCGAATCTACAGGGTAGAGTTTTGCAGCACTATGTTCACTTGATGAAAAAATAGAGAAGAGGCTAGAAAACCACATTGCGATTTTTTGGAAAATATTGGCTTCTTCAATATGTACGTTATCTTCGATTTGAAGACTACGGATCAGTTGATTATTTTGATAAATCGATACTGTTGCCAAACTTACGACTTTCATTAATGGCGCAGTTAATTGTTTTTCATTGAGCTCAATGTTTACATGTGTTTGAGTCGTTTCAAGTGGAGCAATCACCTTGAGCTGTTGGTTACTATCGAGTACTTGAACGCGTTGGGTTGCATTATCAAAAGTATTTAGGTCAATTGGTGCGGGGTCTGCATATAAAGATGTCGTTACAATTGTTGGTTGCTTTGTTTCAACCTTAAACATTTTTAAAGTCGACTTTACAACAGGTAGTTCAGCAATTAATTTCTGCTCAGGAATAATCACTTCATCACGTGTATAGGCGTAAGCAAGATTCATTAATTTATCCGCAATCTCAGCGCGTTTTACAGCACTCGGTGTACCTAAAACAATGACTAATAAACGTCTTTGAGTTAAGTCAGATGAGAATGAAGGACGTGAAGCTGTGAGTGCCAAGTTATAACCTGCTGCTTTGGTATATCCCGTTTTAAGGCCATCTACATATGGATCATATTTGAGCGCAAGGTTTGTCGCATGATGGAAGCGTTGGTTATAGCTAAAGCTTGGCATTTTTGAATAATGCAAATATTCAGGAGTTTGTTTAATTAACGCCTGACTTAATAGGCTAAGGTCGTGTGCTGTAGTGAAATGATCAGGCATCGTAATTCCGGCAGGATTACTAAAATGAGTATCTTTCATACCCAAAGCTTGAGCTTCCTGATTCATACGTTGCACGAAGTGAGGAACATCACCAGAGATTTTTTCAGCTAAAGTCACGGCTGCATCATTAGCAGACATTACGATTAAACCTGCCAATAACTGATCAATTGAAATCTGTTCACCAGCTTTAAGATACATTTGTGATTCATCCCATTGCACAACACTAACCACTGGAGTTGCAGTAATGATTTCTTCTTTTTTCAGTTTTCCAGCTTTAATCTCTTTTAGGGCAATGTATGCAACCATCATTTTGGTTAAAGATGCTGGTGCACGTTGAACATGGCTATTATGCTCAGCAATGATTTGACCCGATTGAGTATCTACAATAGTCCATGCAGCAGCTTCAACACTTTCAGGTGCAATATTGAGTAATGCAGCATTGGTTAGGGTAGTACAAAAAATACTAAAGAGGGTAAAAAGAGATAGAAAAAATTTCACGGATGACCTTAACTTTCACTGGCAAATACGGGACACAGATGCACAGCATGCTATGCCTTTTTTTCGTGGAAGGCTAGTGGGAATTGTTGCCAAAAAATACATCTACGCAAGACGATACAAAAAAGTGATAATCTAATGTGAAGCCGTTCTTATTTTTAAATTGAAGAATTTATGTTGCATTATCAAATTGAGTTCGATGATTACAAACAGCACCTCGTTCACGTGACAATTCGTTTTTTAGCCAACCCGAATCAGGAACTTTGGTTACCAACGTGGATTCCGGGTAGTTATCTAATTCGAGAGTTCTCAAAACATATTGAATCCGTTAAAGCTTATGATGAAGCTGGACGTCTACTGGACATTAAAAAAACGAGCAAGAATCGCTGGCGTTTATTTAATACAGACCACGAATTAATGACGATTGAATATGATGTATATGCATATGATTTGTCTGTCCGTGGTGCGTATGTAGACCAGACTCGTCTATATATTAATCCTGCGTGTGTATGTTTGGCTTTAGAGGGGCAGGAGCAGTCCGCTTGTGAAGTCGAAGTTTTCTTGCCAGATGAATTAAAGCATTTTCAGTTAGCAACAGGCTTAGCTTCAAAAAGCTTAGTTAAAGGTCGATTTACTTTAAAAGCAGATAATTATGATCAACTCATTGATAGTCCATTTGAATTGGCTGATCAAACACGCTTTAGTTTTGAGACGAACGGCATTGAACATGAGTTCGTAATTTCTGGCTCGCACAATACCAATATTGATCGCCTAAAAGCCGATATTGAAAAGATTTGTGCAGCTGAAATAAATATGTTCGGTTCGGCACCATTTAAAAACTATACCTTTATGACCATGGCAACAGGTAATAGTTATGGTGGATTAGAGCATTGCAATAGCACAAGCTTGATTACACCGCGTGATGATTTGCCAAAGTCGAATGAACCAACTGAACCTTCTAAAGATTATCAACGCTTTTTAGGCTTATGTAGTCATGAATATTTTCATTCATGGTTAGTCAAGTTTATCCGCCCAGAAAACTTTGCAAACTATAATTTGCATCAAGAAGGCTATACTTCTTTACTTTGGATATTTGAAGGCTTTACTTCATATTACGATGACCTGATTTTATTACGTAGTGGCGTAATTTCTCAGAAGTCTTATCTTGATTTACTCAAAGCACAAATTGACCGTTATTTGCAAAACCCAGGTCGTTTTGTTCAAACAGTTGCAGAGTCAAGTTTTGACGCGTGGATTAAATTTTATCGCCAAGATGAAAACTCGAATAATGCGGGCACTAGTTACTACAATAAAGGTTCGCTTGTAGCATTATGTCTAGATTTAGGTTTACGTCTACGGGGTTCTAGTCTTGATGCTTTAATGCGTCGGTTATATGAAAACACTCAAAATGGTATGCAAGTAAACGAAAGAACCATTTTTGATTTATGTAAAGAACTGACGGGTGATAGCTGGATTGAACAAATTAATCATTTGATTAATACCACTGATGAATTGCCACTTGATCAACTGTTCCCTGAGTTTGGCTTAAGTTATAGAGTTAAAACTGACAAATCTTTGCCACTTGGTTTGAAACTTGTTGATAAGCCTGAAGGTGTACTCGTGCAAAGTACTCGCCGTGATAGCGCAGCAGTTAAAGCAGGTATTTCTGCCAATGATGTAATTATTGCAATTGATGGTTTAAAAGCGACCACTAAACTTGTTGAGAAGTATGCAAAGCAGGGCGGTATTTATACCGTGTTTGCTTTCCGTCGCGATGAGTTACTATCTTTTGAGGTTGAGTGTGCTACATCTGATTTAACTGAAGTTGAACTTATTATTGAAGATCAGGCTAAAATTGAAAAATGGTTAAAAGCTTAAATAACAGTTAAATAGTTTATAAAAAACCGATGTTTTGTACATCGGTTTTTTATTTTTAAGTGCTACTAAAAGATGAAATCCGTTTTATCTTTGAGTTTGTTTTGAATGAAAAGTATAATAATTGTCAGAACTCTGAAAGATATCTCATGTAATTTAATCGTATTCAGTCCATAAAAAAGTAATGATGAATTATGTATTACTTAAAGTTGGGTATAGGAATATTATCAATAGATTTAAATTATGTATTATTTCGCTGCGAAATGTCGTTATCACTGGATATTTCGTTGACTGGAAGACAATGAGAGCCGATACTCTCAGGGTTTTATTTAAGCATATCGGTTCGTAGGCACTGGGCCACAAGCTCGGTCCTCAACACTCAATCAAACGGAAGGGGCTATATATGGCTGGTGAAAAGTCAACTATTATTTACACACTGACTGATGAGGCGCCATTATTGGCGACCTATTCGCTACTGCCGATCATTGAGACCTTTACCAAGCCAGCTGGCATCGAGATTATTAAAAGTGACATCTCTGTAGCTGCACGTGTGCTCGCAGAATTCGCTGATTACCTAAGTGAAGAGCAAAAGGTATCCGACAACCTTGCAGAGCTAGGTCGTCTTACACAAGATCCAGATACAAACATTATCAAACTCCCGAACATTAGTGCGTCTGTTGCGCAATTAACTGCATGTATTAAAGAGCTTCAATCAAAAGGTTACGCAATTCCTGATTATCCGGAAAATCCAACGACTGAAGAAGAAAAATCAATCAAAGCTCGTTATGGTAAGTGCCTTGGTTCAGCAGTAAACCCTGTCCTTCGTGAAGGTAACTCTGACCGCCGTGCTCCAGCAGCAGTTAAAAACTATGCGAAAAAACACCCTCATTCAATGAGCGAGTGGAAACAGTGGTCACAAACTCACGTTTCACATATGGAAGAAGGTGACTTCTACCATGGTGAAAAATCAATGACACTTGATCGCGCACGTAATGTGAAAATGGAACTTATCACGAATAGTGGTAAGAGCATTGTTCTTAAGCCAAAAGTTGCGCTTCAAGAAGGTGAAATCATTGATTCAATGTTCATGAGCAAGAAAGCACTTTGTGATTTCTATGAAAAAGAACTTGATGATTGTAAAGAAGCGGGAATTTTATTCTCTTTACACGTAAAAGCGACAATGATGAAAGTTTCACACCCGATCGTTTTCGGTCACTGTGTGAAAATTTACTATAAAGAAGCTTTTGAAAAGCACGGTAAGTTATTTGACGAATTAGGCATTAACGTTAATAACGGTATGGCTGGGTTGTACGAGAAAATCGAAACTCTTCCAACTTCGTTGCGTGAAGAAATCATTGAAGACTTGCATGCTTGTCAAGAACACCGTCCTGCACTTGCAATGGTTGACTCAGCAAAAGGCATCACAAACTTCCACTCACCAAACGACATCATCGTTGATGCTTCTATGCCAGCAATGATCCGTGCCGGTGGTAAAATGTGGGGTGCTGATGGTAAGCAGTATGATGCTAAAGCTGTTATGCCAGAATCAACATTTGCCCGTATTTACCAAGAAATGATCAACTTCTGTAAGTGGCATGGTAACTTCGATCCGAAGACTATGGGTACAGTACCAAACGTTGGTTTGATGGCTCAAAAAGCTGAAGAATACGGTTCTCACGATAAGACTTTTGAGATTTCAGAAGCTGGTATTGCAAACATTACCGATCTTGACACTGGTGAAGTGTTATTGACTCAAAATGTTGAAGAAGGCGATATCTGGCGTATGTGTCAGGTTAAAGATGCTCCGATTCGTGACTGGGTTAAACTTGCAGTAACTCGTGCACGTAACTCAGGCATGCCTGCAATCTTCTGGCTTGACCCGTACCGTCCACACGAAAATGAATTGATCAAGAAAGTACAAAAGTACTTAAAAGATCATGATACGACTGGTCTTGATATCCAAATCATGTCTCAAGTACGTGCAATGCGTTACACACTTGAGCGCGTAGTACGTGGCCTAGACACGATTTCTGTGACTGGTAACATCTTACGTGACTACTTAACTGACTTGTTCCCAATTATGGAACTTGGTACTTCTGCAAAAATGTTGTCTATCGTTCCGCTAATGGCGGGTGGTGGTATGTACGAAACTGGTGCAGGTGGTTCAGCGCCAAAACACGTACAACAACTTGTTGAAGAAAACCACTTACGTTGGGATTCACTTGGTGAGTTCCTTGCGCTTGCAGTATCTTTAGAAGAAATGGGCATTAAAGAAAATAATGCTCGTGCTAAGTTACTTGCGAAGACACTTGATGAAGCGACTGGTAAATTGCTTGACAATGACAAGTCTCCATCACGTCGTACTGGTGAAATCGATAACCGTGGCAGCCACTTCTACTTGTCACTTTACTGGGCTGAAGCGCTTGCTGCTCAGAACGAAGATGCTGAGTTGAAAGCTAAATTTGCTCCTCTTGCTAAAGCTTTAGCTGAAAATGAAGAGAAGATTGTTGCTGAACTTGCTCAAGTACAAGGTAAACCAGCGGACATCGGCGGTTACTACGCTATCGACCCAACTAAAGTAAATGCTGTAATGCGTCCAAGTGCTACATTTAATGCAGCTCTTGCAACAGTTGAGGCTTAATTACTAACTCGTTAGTAATTAGCTTAAGAGCCGGTGCATATGCACCGGTTTTTTATTGCCTAAAATAAAAGACATTAAAAAAGCCCACTGATGTGAGCTTTTAAAAGATTAAATCTTATCGACCATTGCGGCCACGACCACGTGGTGCTTTGGTATTTGGACGAGTTGTACCATTGGTCTTACGACGTGGTTTCTCGCTTTCATCCATTTGCCAAATACGTTTTGTCCCAGACTTTTTAGCAGAACCATCTTTGTTCTTGCGAACCATTGGTTTGCCACCCGTACCGCCTGGCTTTTTCACGTATGAACGCGAGCGATAAGGCTGTTCAGCTGGCACATCTTTAAAGTCAGGGTAGAGTAATGGTTCAATTTCTTTTACATCACCCGGTCTTAAGCCAAGTTGAACTAAGTCAATTGAGCCAATTTTAGTACGAATGAGACGTAAAGTTGGAAAACCTACCGCAGAAGTCATACGACGAACTTGACGGTTACGGCCTTCGCAAATTGAAATCTCAATCCAAGAAGTTGGAATATTCGCACGGTAACGTACGGGTGGATTGCGTTCCCATAACCATTCAGGTTCACTGACTTTAATGGCTTTGGCAGGAAGCGTCATACCATCATTCAGTTCTACACCTTTACGAAGTTGCTCAAGCGCCTCTTCGGTTACATCGCCATCAACTTGAACTAAATACGTTTTGTATTTTTTATTTGCAGGGTTGGTAATGAACTGATTCAGACCACCATGATCGGTTAAAAAAACTAAACCCTCAGAGTCCATATCAAGACGGCCTGCCAAGCGCAAAGTCGGGTCATCAACAAAGTCAGAGACGGTCATGTGCGCTTCGTCTTTACGAAACTGGGAGAGAACGTCATAAGGCTTGTTGAGAATCACAATTTTCATAAAAAATGGCTTCTTCTTTCAAATAACTAGTGAAAACATTGAGCTATATTTAAGTGCGAAATTTGCTTATTTCCCACATAAATCTCAAAAAGAATTAAATTCGATTAAGCTATTATGCGTTAATAAAAGTTGAAAGTATTGTTTATCGATAATTATTTTTAGTTAATTAAGTATTATAAAAGGGAGAATCTACACAATGGGTTATCAGAAGATCGTGGTTCCTGCCGACGGCGACAAAATCAAAGTAAATGCAGACCTGTCACTGAACGTACCAAATCATCCAATTATTCCTTTCATTGAAGGCGACGGTATTGGTGTGGATATTACACCAACAATGAAAGCAGTCGTAGATGCTGCGATTTTAAAAGCTTACGGTGGCAAACGCTCAATCGAATGGATGGAAGTGTATTGCGGCGAAAAAGCCAATAAAATTTATGGCAACTATATGCCAGAAGAAACTTTTGAAGCACTTCGCGAGTTTGTTGTATCAATCAAAGGTCCTTTAACCACACCAGTAGGTGGAGGCATTCGTTCACTCAACGTTGCTTTGCGCCAAGAATTAGATCTATATGTTTGCGTACGACCAGTACGCTGGTTTGAAGGCGTTCCTTCACCCGTTCAACACCCCGAATTAACTGACATGGTGATTTTCCGTGAGAACTCGGAAGATATCTATGCAGGTATTGAATGGAAAGCTGATTCTGAAGAGGCCAAAAAAGTCATTAAGTTCCTTCAAGAAGAAATGGGTGTCACAAAAATCCGTTTCCCTGAAGGATGTGGTATTGGAATTAAACCTGTTTCAAAAGAAGGAACACAGCGTTTAGTCCGTAAAGCCATTCAGTTTGCAATCGAAAATGATAAGCCTTCTGTGACGCTGGTTCACAAGGGTAATATCATGAAATACACCGAAGGCGCATTTAAAGAATGGGGCTATGAATTGGCTCTTGATCGTTTCGGTGGAGAGCTAATTGATGGTGGCCCATGGGTTAAAATTAAAAACCCTAGAACTGGTAAAGACATCATTATCAAAGATGTCATTGCAGACGCGTTTTTACAACAGATCCTCATGCGTCCAGCCGATTACTCTGTGATTGCCACGCTAAATTTAAACGGTGATTATATTTCTGATGCTTTGGCAGCAGAGGTTGGCGGCATTGGTATTGCACCAGGTGCAAATATTGGTGGTGCTATTGCAGTGTATGAAGCAACTCATGGTACTGCACCTAAATATGCGGGACAGGATAAAGTAAACCCTGGTTCTATTATTCTTTCTGCGGAAATGATGCTGCGTGATATGGGGTGGACAGAGGCTGCTGATCTGATCATTAAAGGAATTTCTGGAGCAATTGCAGCCAAAACCGTAACTTACGATTTTGAACGACTAATGCCGGGAGCAACCTTGTTACGTTGTTCTGAGTTTGGTGATGCGATTATCAAACATATGGGAGAGTAATCTTCTATTAGAAAGCCCTCGGTTGAGGGCTTTTTTTATTGCATAAATTCGGGATGTTTCGGAGTTTTAATAAAACCAGTTTTCTTTTGATAACTCTGGTCTAGGGCTTGAATAATAAGAACGAAAGCAACTAGAAATAACGGAAAGAGCAGAGTTTTCATGATTTGGTTTCTCCGAGAGTTGAGGTGAAAGAAGGGCGTAGGGGAATTAAAAGGCAAACCGCAAAGAGAAGAACGGTTCCACCTAAAAGAAAGAGATGTGCATAAGACCAATGCAAATGATGCAAAGTGCTAATGACAACACCACCCAAAAGTTGAGTGCTGGCAAACCCAATAGTGGCAAGGCTCCAAAGCATTTGATAACGTTGCTCATAAATCTGTAGCAGGCTATAAGAACTAATAAATACGGTTGCGGGAGTCAGTAAGCCTGTCAGAAACGAAGACAAAGCTAGTAAAGATGCGGTATGTGAAAGGAACGGCAAAACAACGGCTAAGCAGTAAATGGTATATAACCATTTAATAGCCTGTAGATATCCGATTAGTCTGCTTAAGCAATAAGCAATAAGTGCACCAATGCAGCTTCCCGCTCCATAGAGAACCCAGAATAAATTTCTTTGCTGTAGGGGAAAATGCAGAGTTCCAGATAAATAATCCATCCAAAACAAAGAATGTGGAATATAGGCAAAGGCACTACACATATAGGCAATAATAATGACAAGGCCTAAATGTGATTTTTGTGAGGCTTGAAGAGCGCTAGATTGCGGTTTAATAATCTGGGCAGTATTACGACTTAATAATCGATAAAGAGTTAAGCTTCCTAATAGCGAAAGACCTGCAAAAATATTCCAAACATAATGAACAGGCATATTTTGAAGTAGGGGAATAATAATGGTGGCGGATAACACCCCCACACCAATTCCGCTAAATCCTAAAAAGTTAACTTTTAATCTTTGCGTGGTGGAAATGTATTTCATCGCAAAGCTAGGTGCCAAAATCATTAGTAAGCCGCCAGCAATACCTGAAATCGTACGACAAAAAATGAACCACACCAAAGGCATATCCATGAATGAACAGCCTAGTAGGCTGAGGCTACCAGCTATAGCCGATAAGACAATCATGGGTGGGATGTACTTTTCCTTAATACTCAATAGGGCGAATAAAGCACCAATGAGATATCCCAATAAATTTGCGCTGCCCAAGAAACTGGCAAAATCATGGGTCCAATGGTATTGCTCGATGATGATGGGCATAAGCGCAGTATAGGAAAATCTAAAAATACCAATTCCCAAACAAGTTGCCAAAAAGACAATTAAGCTCATTCGATAAAACGTAGACATGAGAGGATGCTCAATTTTTTTATTATTAAAAGCAAGTTTTTAAATCTTTAAAAATGATTTAATATGATGGTAATTATCTTATTTTGAGATAGTGATATGTTGCTTAAGTCTCTAGAGTTTTTTTTAGCTGTTGCAGAGAGTGGAAGTTTTTCCTTGGCTGCACAAAAAATGTATACGGTTCAATCGAATATCACGAGCCATGTGAAAAAGCTTGAAGAAGAGTTAGGGGTTATTTTATTCAATCGTAATAACCCAGTGACCTTAACGAATGCCGGACAACAGCTGCATAGTTATGCTGTTCAAATGATTGCTCTACATAATAAAGCGAAAAAAATCTTTCAAGAGGGTGATATTGACCCGAACGAAACCATTCGTTTGGGCAGTATGGAAACGACAGCAGCAATACGTCTACCTCAATTACTCAATCAATGTATGCAGCAATATCCGAATTTGCCGATCGAGCTGCAAACTCACCCGACACGATATTTGTTAAGTGCTGTGCAGCAAGGAGAGGTTGATTGTGCTTTTGTTGCTTCTAAATATTTAATTCCAGAGTTGTATAGTTTACCTGTTTGGCAAGAACAATTGGTTTTGGTTTGTCCGAAACAGCAAACTCACTTTCCAGATGTTGCCAAGCTTGCAAAGACCCGATTTATTGCGTTTCGACAAGGTTGTTCTTATCGTCATGCAATCGAGTTATTTTTAAATGATCACAGTGTTCCGCCTTCACAAATTATGGAAATGGGCAGTCTGGACGGGATTGTAAGCTGTGTGGAATTAGGCGTTGGTTTTGCTTTATTGCCAAAGTCATATCTAAACAAAGTAGTCGAGAAAGTGTCATTAAGTTGTTTTGAACTTAATACTGAATCCGCTCATTTTACTACCTACTTAGTTGCCCAGTCGCCTGAAACATGGGGAACCAATTTAAAGCAGTTTATTCATTTTATTGAGCAACAATTTGAATTAAAGGTTGCTTAGGTTGTGATTGATTTTCATACGTAAATATCCAACTTAATTTATAAATTAAAAGTGATATATATGTATGAAAAAGTCATTTTAAATTCTCACAGAGGTTTGTAATCATCTTGATGCTATAAAATTGTGGAAAAGGGTAGTTTATATAGGCTGGCTATGGTCAAATATGCCCCCTTGAAAGATGACACAAGCAATAATTTGGAGTTTGGGAATGAATATACCCTTAATCATCAATATTGTGGTTTTTGTCGGGTTAATATTTTTACTCGCCCAAACACGTAAAACAGACTGGAGCTTATCGAAAAAAGTTCTGGCTGGCTTAGTTCTAGGTGTAGTGTTTGGTTTAGGACTACATTTGATTTATGGCGGTGGCCATCCGATTCTTGCTGAATCTATTAGCTGGTTTAATATCGTTGGAAACGGCTATGTAAAACTTTTACAAATGGTCGTGATGCCTTTGGTATTTGTGTCTATTTTGGGAGCGGTGGCAAAATTACACCAAGCATCTTCTTTAGGCAAAATCAGTTTTTATACGATCGGTACTTTACTCTTTACAACGCTGATTGCTGCACTGGTAGGGGTATTTGTTACAAACCTGTTTGGCTTAACTGCAAAAGGTTTGGTGCAAGGTGCTGCTGAAACTGCACGCTTAACTGCGATTAATACAGACTATGTAGGCAAAGTTACCGATTTAAGTGTGCCGCAGTTTATTCTTTCCTTTATTCCAAGTAACCCATTTGCTGAATTGACTGGTGCAAACCCAACATCAATTATTAGTGTAGTTATTTTCGCCGTCTTTTTAGGTATAGCAGCGCTTAACCTAATGAAGGACGACGCAGAAAAAGGTCAACGTATTCTGACTGCGATTCAGACGTTGCAGTCATGGGTAATGAAGCTTGTGCGCTTAGTGATGACACTTACGCCGTATGGTGTTTTTGCCCTCATGACCAAAGTCGTGGCAAGTTCAAACGTCGCAGATATTTTAAATCTAGGCGGTTTCTTGGTTGCATCTTATTTAGGCTTGGCGATTATGTTTGTCGTACATGCCATTATTTTGACTATGACGGGTGTTTCTCCTCTTAAATTCTTTAAGAAAGTTGCTCCAGTTTTAACGTTTGCATTCACTAGCCGTTCAAGTGCAGCAAGTATTCCACTGAGCATTGAAACACAAACTCGTCGTTTAGGTGTGCCTGAATCAATTGCAAGTTTCTCTGCTTCTTTTGGTGCCACTATTGGTCAAAATGGGTGTGCGGGTTTGTACCCTGCAATGTTGGCAGTGATGGTTGCACCTACCATGGGTATTAACACCTTAGACCCAATGTGGATTGCATCGTTAGTCGGTATTGTGACCTTAAGTTCAATTGGGGTTGCAGGAGTAGGTGGTGGTGCGACTTTTGCTGCGTTGATTGTGCTTCCTGCAATGGGTTTACCTGTAACGTTGGTTGCACTTCTTATTTCAATCGAGCCACTCATTGATATGGGGCGTACTGCATTAAACGTAAATGGTTCAATGACTGCTGGTGTTGTTACGAGCCAATTGATGGGTCAGACTGATAAAGAAATATTAAACAATGAAGATGAAATTGAGTTAACTCAACATCATTAAGAATGAGTATTAAACGGCTCTCCACTCTGGATGAGCCGTTTTTTTATATGTATAAATTGCTACTGTGATGTTAATTTTAAAAAAACTGTATCTGTTTTTCTTTTAAATAATTTTCGAAAATAGGCCTATTACAAAAGAGAGCACTATCATGAAAATGTATCAAGTCGATGCTTTTACAAAAGAGTTATTTCGTGGAAATCCAGCCGCTGTCGTTGTTGAAAAAGAGTGGTTAGATGTAGATTTAATGCAGAAGATAGCACTTGAAAATAATTTGTCTGAAACTGCTTTTGTAAAAATTATAGACTCTGAAAACTATGAAATCCGTTGGTTCACGCCAACGGTTGAAGTTGATTTCTGTGGGCATGCCACGCTTGCCAGCGCTTTCGTATTATTTAAAGATTTTACCGACAAAAAGACCATTAATTTCCATGTTCGAAACTTAGGTCTTTTTGTAGTTCACCAAGATGAAGACGGTAAAATCAGAATGGATTTTCCAATTCGCAAAGCTCATCAAGTTGAAGATTATCCAGCTATTTTACGTCAAGCTTTAACAAAACCTTTTAAAGCAGTTTATCAAAATGTTCAAGCCTACATTGTTGAGTATGAATCAGTGCAGGACGTATTAGATGAGCAGCCTGACATGAACTTACTTAAAGCCTTAGGTAAACGGACTGCGATTACTACTGCAGGGATGGATGTTGCAATCACCTCAAAAGCCGATCAACAATATGATTGTGTATCGCGTTATTTTGCACCTGTCGCGGGCATTGAAGAAGATCCAGTTACGGGTTCAATTCATACAGCAATAGCGCCATTATGGGCAGAGAAACTTGCTAAAAATAATATTATTGCTTATCAGGCTTCTAGCCGTGGAGGCGTTTTGTATTGCAATGTTCTGAATCAGGAGCGTATTGAAGTTTCAGGGTATGGGAAGCTTTATATGCAAGCTGAAATTTTTCCTTAAAATATAAGGCCGTTTAAATAAACGGCTTTTTTTTCAAAACTTTACTATGAAAGTTAGTTCAAATTTCCTACTATAGTCCCACAACTATTGATTTTTTATTATTCAAATTAATTGGTATTTATATGTTTATGCAGTTTAAACAACTGACACTCTCCCTATGTATTCTTGGTTTAAGTGCTGCGTCTTGGGCACAAACTACACTAGTAAAAAGTAAGCAAAATATTGAGGAATATAAATTAGATAATGGTTTTCGGATTGTGCTTGCACCGAATGACAAAGAAAATAAAATCTTTATTAATACCATTTATTTAACAGGCTCATTAAATGACCCGCAAGGTAAAAGTGGCTTAGCTCATTTGCTTGAGCACTTGGCTTTTAAGGGGACACAAAATGTTAAAGGGGAAGAATTCCAGCGTCGTTTAGATCAATATACATTGATGACAAACGCTAGTACCGATTATTACTCGACCAAATATACCAATATCGTTCGTCCAGAAAAAACTGCGCTTGATCAGGTGCTGTATCTTGAATCTGAGCGTATGGATAAATTAGTTCTTCAAGAAAAGTTTGTTCCTTCTGAAATTGAAATCGTAAAACGCGAACGTGAAGTCCGTATGGATCAGCCTTTTGCTGTGCTGATGGATCAAATGTGGAAGTCAGCTTATGGTAACCAATATTTAGGTCGTTTACCGATTGGCGATTTACCTGAGCTTAAATCGATTAAAATGCCTGAATTAAACCAGTTCTATCGTAGCTGGTATGCACCTAATAATGCAGTCATGGTGATTTCAGGTAAGTTCGATAAGACAGATGTCTTAAAAACAATAGATCAATATTTTAGCCCAATCGCGGCAAGAGCTGTTCCTAAGCCTGTACAGATTCCTGTGCTCGACTCTACAAAAATAAAAAATCGTCAGTTTATGGTGAAAAAGGGGAGCGATCTCGCTAAATTCCATATCTATATGAATGGTAAAAATACCAAAATTCAGCCCACGCTCGCTTTAGCGCCTTTGTTATATACAATGCAGCCAAGTGGTCATTTATATCAGAACATGGTTGAAACAGGTATTACCACAAATGTTGATGCGAGTACTTGGCTAGATCAAGATTTTAATGTGGTGTTTCTTGGTGCCATTTATTCACCTAGTAATGACCCAAAAAAAGTTGAAAGCTCTTTGTTAGCGGGCATTGAAAAAGGGAAGCCTTTTACTGAGGTTGAATTAAATCGTGTTAAAAGTTTAATGAAAACTCAAGGTGACTTAATCACTAAAGATGCGGTAGCACTTGGGTCACGGTTAAGTGATTACACCGTCGCTGGCGGGCAATGGGATCAATATTTTAAAGATTTGGATTCAGTAGAAAAAGTTAAGCTAGATGAAGTGAATCAAACTTTAAAGCAGTTCCTTGTGGCTGAGCATCGTATTGATGGCGATATTTTGCCAACCCCCGAAGACCAGAAAAAAGCTCAACAGCAAAATTCAAAAGAGTCGCCTAAAACTCTAGATCAGGTGGAAGCAAAGGCTGAGCCTTTAAAAGATCCGAAAGTATATCAACAAGAAGTTGCTGAGTTTTTAAAAACTTCAAAGCAATATGTTGAAAGCAATGAGAAAAAGATTATCCGTGGAAAACTAAAAAATGGAATGAAGTATGCTTTATTCCCAGTTGAAACACGCGATGATCGTACTTATGCAACGATTACGATGGACTTCGGAACAGAAAAATCTTTATTTAATAAAGGTACAGTAGTTGATCTAACCTCATACTTATTGCTCCGTGGTTCTGATAAATACAGTTTGCAAGATATTGCCGATAAATCAATTGATGCAGGCGGCGCGGCTTATGCAAGTGCTGACGGCAATGGCATGACCATTAATATTCAGTCTAAATCAGAAAAATTTGATGAGTTTTTCAAGTTTGTTCTTGATGTGATGAAAAATCCGAAATTTGAACAATCTCAATTTGATTTAATTAAATCGCAAAGCTTATCAAGCCTAGATCGTCCTTATACCGAGCCAGATGTGGTGGCGGGTTTAACACTTTCACGTTTACTTGAAGAATATCAACCAGGTGATTTGCGTTATCACTTCGAACCTGAATTGGCAAAACAGCAGTTGAAAAACGCAACTCAAGAGCAAGTGAAAGAGTTATATGAGCGTTTCTTTGCAATGAACCATGCTCAAATTGCCATTACAGGCGAATTTGATGCGAAAAAGATGCAGAAATTACTGAATCAGGAATTTGGTCGTTGGAACGGTAAGCAGCCATATCAAAAAATCTTGATTGATCACGTAGATTTTCCAGCACAACAAGTTCATGTTCTTTCTGAGCAGCGTGAATTTGGTAGCTACCAAAGTGTGCTTTCAATTCCAGTTGGGAAAAACCATCCAGATGCATCTGCTCTCATTTTAATGAACTATATTTTAGGTGAGTCTCAAATTTCATCACGTTTGGCTCAAGAGCTTCGTGAGAAAAATGCGCTAGTCTATGGTTTTGGAAGTGGGCTGCAACTTGATCGTGACACGAATGTAGGAGCTTTGAGTATTAGTGCAAATTATACTTCGGGTCGCTCAGCACAAGTGTCTGCATCAATACACAAAGTGTTAAATGACTTGGTTAAAAATGGGGTAACTGAGCAAGAGCTTGAAGCTGCTAAAGCAGATATCATGAAGAAACGAGTTACGGCATTAGAAGATGAGCGTAATATTCATGGCATGTTAAATCTACAGCTTGAAACAAACAAAACATTGCAAGACCGAATTCGTCATGATCAAGAGTTAACTAAATTGACTGTTGCTGACGTTAACAGAGTAATTAAGAAGTATATTAAACCTGAACATTTGGTCGAAGTGATGGCTGATCAATATGGTCAGGCCGCAAAGAAATAAAGTCTTCTCGCAAATAAAAAGCCACTCAAATGTGGCTTTTTATTTGGGTCTTTAAATCATATTAATGATCATGTTTGTGCGCGTGAAAATCTTCATTTTTACGGAAACGTAAATAATTTTCGAATTGTTCACAATATTCATCGAAGTTATCTTCAAGCATCATCTGAAATTGCTGAAGAAGATAAGACATGACCTGATCTTTCGCATCACGCATTTCATTACCATCTTTAAAGTTATTTGCTGCTACCCATGTATTGAAGCGGGCAGTAGCAAATAACATTGCAGCACTCACTTGACCACGTAGCTCAGCTGGATCAACTTTTTTATCTTTTGGCGGGCGACAAAAATCATTAGCTTGTTTAATAAATTCATCCGCACGCTCAAAGAAAACCGCATTTAACGCTTCTTCTTCAGTAATATCTGTTGCATTAATCTTTTGAGACATGACTTATTCCCGCAAAAATAGAGCTGCTTATTATAGGCAAACGCTTGCGGAAACAAAACCTTTGACTTAGTCTGTAAATAGCCTAAGTAT
Organism: Acinetobacter sp. V104_13; assembly: GCF_031798995.1. NCBI lineage: Bacteria > Pseudomonadati > Pseudomonadota > Gammaproteobacteria > Moraxellales > Moraxellaceae > Acinetobacter > Acinetobacter sp. V104_13. Next base: position 91,997 of record NZ_JAVQNP010000020.1, read on the forward strand.
TGGTAGGAGAGACTAATATGCAAGATGCAATTGCTATTCAAAGTTTAAAGACAGATATTGCTTTATTACGCCAGCATGTTTTCCCACCCCAATATTTAGAGCATGTTGAAGGATTGCCGATTTATTATGGCTTGCAAGAAGAAGTCGAAAATTATTACCAACAATGGCAGGGGTTAATTGAAAGAGCACAAGAGCTTTTTCAGCCATTTATGGAAGATAAATTACCAGATGCGATTCATTTGCCAAGCCATTTAAATTTACCGCTATTCTTTTTTCACGTAGACCGAATTCGGATTAATAAAACACGTGCAAAAGAATCTAAAACTTTTCGCGGTGTTGCGAGTCTTATTGAAAAATGCGGGCAGTTTGAAACAGACCAAATTTTTACCATGCAAGAATGGTTGCAAAGTGATGATACCGCGGCTTTGGTTGCTCACCGTGAATTCATCGATTTAAGAACCTATGTGTTTCAACATGGGCAAAGCGAATATACACGTTCACGGTTTTATACCAATGGGATTGTGCTAGGGGTTGAGCCGCATTTTAAACTGGTCGATGCTCGTGATAAGCCAAGAAAGCAACGCAGCGATAGCTATAGTGATCCCTTAGCAGATAACGGCGTATGGAAAGTATTTGGTAAATACCGATAAAAAGTCGCTGCTTGTTTACAGCGACTTTTTATAAATTACCAGAAAGTTTCAGCCTGACTAAAAGTTTGTAAAGCTTTTGCTGAGCGCTTTTGTAATTGTGGCTGTTTGGCTTTGACCCAGCCTAGAGCAAACCAGAAAGATGGATCTTGTGCCACCACATTGTTAAAAATACCTTCTGCAATAAACAAATCGTTATATTGACCTAGAGTATTTTGCACAGGTTGTAGCTGTTTTAAATATTGCTGTACTTTTTTATTTGGATAAAGACTCGAAATAAACTCAACACAATAACGTAACTGCTTAGCTTGCTTTCTTATTTTGTGTTGTGCAGTCACTTCAAGCTCAGAGAAGTGTTCAGCATTACTAATCACTTTATGATGTAACTTATCTAAACTCTTTTTAATGTGTTTTTTTAATCCACCTGTTTTGCTGTCTGAATCTTCTTCTGAATAAGCAAATGTTAATAAATCGAGTAACAGCTTAATCGTGTCCGCAGAGGTAAAGATGGTTGAGAGTTCTTTTAAGGGTTGAACTGAAACGGGTAGTAAAAGTTCAGGTGAACCGTGTTGTTGAATAATAGGTAACACCTCGGTGCGAATAGCATCTTCATCACGAGTGTCTCCAAGCTTACGGAAAAGCTCGGCAATTTGTTCTTCCCAAACAGGATTTAGCTCGCTTGACCAACTTGCAAAATGCTTAAGGGCACTACGTAAACGACGTAAGCTTACACGTGCCTGATGGATATGCTCAGCTTCAGCAACCCCATCGGCAATGACAGCCATATTTGGTAAGAATTGCCCTAAACAGTTTTCGACAATCTTTTTTAGAGCCTGTTCAGCAGTAATATCTTTATTTAATGTCAGACTTTTAGCATGAACAGCAGGTGAGGCGGCTTGTCCTAATGCTAATAAATTGCCACGTTCGGCTTTGCTTCTTACATCAAGCCAAAGTGCGTAACGATTAATCCATTGCTGCGCAAACTGAATGAGCGTTTTCACAGCCCCTTGTTTGAGTTCAAATTCGACTTCACAAATTACACTTTGTGCATCCGCTGTTTTTACGACCCCATCATCTAAGCAAACTTCAATCGCTGTATTATCTGCTTCAAACACATGATAGGTGCGCTGTACATCAGTCTCAAACTGCAAACTTAGTTTTTCAGCTTGCGTTCCTAAGGCCGCATTAATTAAATCAGTTACCACTTTATTATCTTGATATAACTCAAGGTTTAAGACAGGTTCTTGATCACAAACGCCTAAATGAGTTTCTTCTTCAACACGGTGGAGATGGCTTTGACCTGCGGCTTTAAATGTTTGTACCCATTGATCATCTTCTTTACGTAAACGTAAGGCCATGCCATTTTTTGCAAGTAATCGATCAGGAGTGTCGTAATACTTTGCCTGTAAGTGAATGTTCTTTGCTTTGTGTTTTTTTAAGTATTGCTGGACAGTTTTTTTCTTCGATTCAGGTAACTGAAACTTTAGTTCGACTTCGACCATAATATATCTCCCTGAATCAGGTATTTAGACTATCTTGAATAAGTATAATAGCTTAGCGTTAAAAATAATGGTTTTGATAGAGAAAGTTACAATCAAACATATGACGCTACACTTTTATTTAGGTGTACAATCAGGTGACGTTTTGATCAAATAAAAATCAGGAAGATGATCGTGAATGCACCAATAAACTTTAGCCATGAAGCTCAGCCAGAGTTTGAATTGCCGATTAAAAACTATCAGGAATTTTATCGTTTTTATTTAACTGAACACCGTAACATTATGAGCAGACGCTTACACGTGGTGGGCAGTAGCATTGGTCTATACTTTTTTTCAAAAGCAGTCCGTAAGAAGCAAGCCAAATATGTACTGTATGGTTTGGTAGCGGGTTATGCAAATGCTTGGGTTGGGCATTTTGTGTTTGAAAAAAATAAGCCTGCCAGTTTTAAACAGCCTTTCTATAGCTTTATTTCTGATTGGCGAATGTTGTCTGACGTTGCGACTGGTCGATTAAGTTTGATTGACCGTAAGCATGACAAAATACCAAGTTAATTTTACTTTCTATTCTAAATATACCGATTGGTACTGGTAAGCCTATATCAATCGGTACTTATGATGTCCTATAAATCCGTTATACTAGCGAAGTTTTTTAAAGCGAGAGTAGAGTATGCGCGGTTTATACCTCATTACCAACGATGACCCAATCCAACTATTATTAGAAAAACTAGATGCCGCACTCGCAACTCGTCAGGTCGCAATTTTACAGTACCGCCGTAAGAAAATAGACAAAGCAGACCAACCCGCAGAAGTCGAACAAATCAAATTATTGTGTGAAAAATATCAGGTTCCTTTTGTCATTAATGATGACTTAAAACTTGCCGCTCAGTTTGGTTTAGGTGTGCATTTAGGTCAAAATGACGGTGAAATTACCGATGCAAAATCGCAATTACCAGAAGGCGTCATTATTGGTCGTACTTGCCTGAACTCATTAGAACTTGCGCAAAAAGCAATTGCAGATGGCGCGACTTATATTGCATTTGGTGCAGTCTATGCGACCTCTACAAAACCTGAAGCAGGTAATGTGGGGATCGAAGTGATTAAGCAAGCAGCAGCCCAATATGATTTACCAATTTGTGCGATTGGTGGTTTAACTGTTGAAAACTCAAAACCTGTGATTGAGGCTGGGGCTGACCTCTGTGCAGTCATTAGTGATATATTAGGCCGATCAACTGCTGAAATTCCTGCCCGTGTACAGGAGTGGGCACAATTATTTTCTTAAGCTTTCAAAATTATTTTTTAGATATTTAAGACGAGCATTTCCATGAGTTTATCTCCAAAGCAAGAACAGTTATTTAAACAAGCCAGCAAACACATTCCAGGTGGTGTGAACTCTCCGGTACGTGCCTTTAATGGCGTTGGAGGAACACCTGTTTTCATCGAGAAAGCTAAAGGTGCGTATTTGTGGGATGTCGATGGCAAGCGTTATGTTGACTATGTTGGTTCTTGGGGACCAATGATTTTAGGTCATGCTCATCCAGAGATTATTAAGGCTGTACAAACAGCAGCAGAAGATGGCTTAAGTTTTGGTGCACCAACCGTACACGAAACAACACTGGCAGATATTATCTGTGAAATCATGCCATCCATTGAATTGGTGCGTATGACTAACTCGGGTACAGAAGCGACCATGACCGCTATTCGTTTAGCGCGTGGTTATACTGGCCGTGACAAAATCGTGAAGTTTGAAGGTTGTTACCACGGCCACTCAGACTCACTTTTAGTAAAAGCAGGTTCGGGCTTACTTACTTTAGGTGAGGGTGAACCGACTTCGAAAGGTGTTCCTGTTGATTTTGCTAAACACACTTTAACACTACCTTACAACGATATTGCAGCATTAAAAGAATGCTTTGCTAAGTTCGGCCATGAAATTGCGGGTGTTATTATTGAACCAGTCGCGGGCAACATGAATATGGTGAAACCAATTGACGGTTTCTTACAAGCCATTCGTGATATTTGTGATGAATATAAATCTGTATTCATTATTGATGAAGTGATGACAGGCTTCCGTGTTGCTTTAGGCGGTGCGCAATCAGTTTATAACGTTAAACCTGATTTAACGACTTTAGGTAAAATTATTGGTGCAGGTCTGCCTGTTGGTGCATTTGGTGGTAAGCGTGAAATCATGGAATGCATCGCACCTTTAGGCGGTGTATACCAAGCAGGTACATTATCTGGTAATCCACTTGCTATGCGTGCTGGTATTGAAATGTTTAAACATTTACGCCAACCTGACTTTTACAGCAAATTATCTGCTCAACTTGAAAAGTTACTTGCAGGCTTACAAGCTGCAGCTGATGAAGCGGGTATTCCATTTAAGACTCAGCAAGCTGGCGCAATGTTCGGACTTTACTTTACCGACCAAGAAGACATTACAAGCTTTGACTCTATGTTGGCATGTGATATTGAAGCTTTCAAAAAGTTCTTCCATGGTATGTTAAAACGTGGCGTAAACTTGGCACCTTCAGCATTTGAAGCAGGCTTTATTTCATCTGCACACTCTGATGAAGATATAGAATTTACGATTCAGGCTGCAAAAGAAACATTCGCCGAAATGAAGTAAGCAAAAAAGCCCGTATTAAACGGGCTTTTTAATTTGAGCTATTTTTATATTTATAGAGAACAATGTTTTATCCCTTACCTCGAAAAATCCAGTTAGCCGCAAGTACTTCAAATTGGTCAATTGAGTCAGCGCAAAGTATTTTGCTCATGGTTGGGCTCAATGAGCTTAAACTACGACCAGATTGGTCTGAGCAACCATTGGCGAACCATTTGGAATTGTTGAGTAAGCGCGCTCAATCACTCGAAATTCCAATTATTTTTATTGATACATCTCAGCTTCAACAAACGATGTTGGAGCTTGGTCAGCGTTTGTCATCAAATACTAAAGCTCAAGTTATGATGGCAGGTGATTTATCTCCTCTGTTTAAACAAGTCATGCAGCTTGTTTTATCGATTACAGATCAGGTCAGTGTTGTAAATGATGCGATCTTGGCGGCTAATCTAGAGCAGCATATCCAATGGATTGAAAAGATCAGTTTTGACCATATAAAACATTTAAATACGTACAGCTTAATACGTTTATGGTCTTTAAGTGCATCTTCCTCCTATATCTTGTCAGATAAAGGAATTTTATTGGCAATTGCTGAACAGGTGGGGCGACATCCTATGGAGATCCATCCTGAAATTGATTTAAGAAATTACGGTCTAGATCAGCCTGCTGTGAATTATCTAGTCGATCTATGGCGTGCAAATGGTGCGAGCTTAAGCGTTGAAGAGATAATGCAAACACCGACATTGCAACATATTATGCAGTTATTGAAGCCTTAACTGACTATAGACCTCAAGTGATCCATAATATTTGCAAATTCTGCTGTTAATTTACCCGAACGGCATTGTAATTCGGACGTAAGCTTTTTATTATTGCCCGCTTGTTTTTCATCTTACCTTGGGAATACAACTTTGAGTGATTTTCTAAGTGAACATCTGATCTATCGTGATGATGATTTTATGGTGATTCATAAACCTTCGGACATCTTGAGTGTTCCTGGTAAAGGTGATTTACATGATAGCGTTTTGACAAGGTTGGTTGCGATTGAACCTAAAACTTTGCTCATTCATCGACTAGACCGAGATACTTCAGGTATTTTAGTATTTGGTTTATCGAAGCGCGGTCAAAGTGCGATTGCACGTCAATTTCAAGATCGTCAGACTTCAAAAATATATGAAGCGCTTGTCGCAGGTCATTTAGAGGGTGAGGGGACTGTAGATATTCCTGTCATCTATGACCCAAGCCGACCGCCTTTACATATTGTCGACGCTTCTCACAACAAGCCTGCTTTAACACATTGGCAGGCCATAGAACATTTTCAGATTCAGGGACAGCCTGTAACTCGTGTGAAATTAACACCAATTACGGGTCGATCTCATCAACTCCGTGTACACATGCAATATCTTGGGCATCCAATTGTAGGTGACACGCTGTATGCAACACCGGAGCAGCAACTTGTTCCGCGTTTATGTTTGCATGCCAAACAGTTAAGTTTTAATCATCCTGTCACAGCAGAAACATTAACTTTTGACTGTCCTGTACCGTTTTAATGTAAAAATTTTAATGCGTGATTTTTTGTAGCAAAGCGATTTAATTGGTTTTTGCTTCAAAATTTTGCTTTAAAGACTACATAAAAAGATGCAAAAATAAGCTAATTTGCATCGTACAATATGTAGTGCGAACTTGAGAGAAAGGTGGAAAAATTGCAGCAGTATGCTATTGGTCAACGTTGGCTATCAGACACAGAAACTGAGCTCGGTTTAGGTGTTCTTATTGATGTAGATGAAAGATCTGTCAGCATTTTATTCCCCAAAAGTGATGAGACACGTGTATATGCACGTAACAATGCTCCACTATCTCGTATCATCTTCAATACGAATGATGAAGTTCAAGATCAAGAAGGCCAGAAGTGGATCGTTGAGTCTGTTGAAGATCGTCACGGCGTTTTGCGTTACAACGTTGTTCGTACTTTAGAAAATGGCGGGCAAGAGCGTAAAGCACTCAATGAAACACGTATTGGTGCGCAAATTCAATTATCTAAACCTTTAGACCGTTTGCTTGCAAGTCAAGTTGACTATAAAGAGTGGTATGACCTGCGTATTGAAGCGATGTTGATGCAAGCACAAATGCAGACCAGTCCTCTACGTGGGATGGTCGGTGCACGTGTTGGCCTGATTCCTCATCAGCTTTATATCGCACATGAAGTTGGTAAACGTTTTGCTCCTCGTGTTTTACTTGCCGATGAAGTTGGTTTAGGTAAAACAATTGAAGCTGGTTTAATTATCCACCAACAGCTTAAAACTGGTCGTTCAGAACGTATTCTGATTTTAGTCCCTGATTCTCTTCAGTATCAGTGGATGATTGAAATGCGTCGCCGTTTTAACTTGCAATTCTCTCTGTTTGATTTAACGCGTACCGCATCTATTAAAGAACATGATCCAGAGCTTAACCCGTTCTTGACTGAGCAATGCATTATTGCCAGCGTTGACTTAATGGTTGACCATGATGATTTGCGTGAGCAAGCCATAGAAGCTGGTTTTGATTTGCTCGTCGTCGATGAAGCACATCATTTGATGTGGAGCGAAGAAGAAGGCGGTAATGATCGCTACGATTTAATTGAAGAGCTCGCTGAAAATACAGCAGGGGTACTATTACTCACTGCAACACCTGAACAATTAGGTGTAGAAAGTCATTTCGCACGTTTACGTTTACTTGATCCACAGCGTTTTAGTAGTTTAGAGCGCTTCTTAGATGAAGAGACTCAATATCAGCAGACTGCAAAAATTGCTGAAGTGCTGATGTCGGATCAAGCTTTAACCCCAGAGCATTTATCTGCTTTAGAAGGCTTATTAGGCCACAGTATTGAAGACCAGCCTGACCAACGCTTTAGAGCAATTCACGAATTATTAGACCGTCATGGTACTGGACGTATTTTATTCCGTAATACACGTGAAGCTATTCAGGGCTTCCCAGGGCGTGATTGTCAGCCAGCACCATTACCAGCACCAGAAGATTGGTCAAAAGATGGCAAACTGCGTGAGCAGATGTGGCCTGAAGAAGCACAAATTGATGGTTCATGGATGCAAAATGATCCGCGTGTGCCATGGTTAATGGAAATTTTACGCAAAGATCTTAAGCATAAAAAAGTGCTTTTAATTGCGCGTAGCGGACCAGTGGTTGAGTCTTTAGAAAATGTATTGCGTTTGCATGCAGGTATTCGTACTGCAATGTTCCATGAAGGCATGAGCTTACTTGAACGTGACCAAGCTGCTGCTTATTTTGCTGAAGAAAGCTATGGCGCGCAGATTTTACTGTGTTCAGAAATTGGTTCGGAAGGCCGTAATTTCCAATTCGCCAGTGATCTAATTTTATTTGATCTACCAGCTAACCCAGATGTTTTAGAGCAACGTATTGGGCGTCTAGACCGTATTGGGCAAGAAAACCGTATCCAAATTCATGTGCCATACCTTGTAGGAACAGCTCAAGAGCGTATGTTCCGTTGGTATAACGAAGCACTAAATATTTTCAGCAATATTTCTCCAACAGCACAAACGCTGCAAGAGAATTTTATTGTTGAATTAAAAGACTGTTTACTTGCAGACCAAGGTCAAACATTTGAAGATTTGCTTGAAGAGGTCAATGTTCAACGTCAAGCCTTAGAAGCTGAACTTCAAGCTGGCCGAGATCGTTTACTTGAATATAATTCATGTCGTCCTATTGTGGCACAAGAAATTGTTCAAGCTCTTGAAGACTATGATGACAATACCACGCTACCAATGTTTGTGAAGCGTTTCATGTCATCAACCAATATCGATTTTGATGAGCAAAGTAATGGTACGGTGATTATTAAACCGACCGATCAAATGCAAGTGCAAGGTTTGGCTTTAGACGAAGAAGGTATGACAGCAACTTTCTATCGCGATCAAGCTCAGCTTCGTGAAGATGCTCAATATTTAACTTTAGAGCATCCATTCATTGAAAGTGTTATGGAAATGATCCGTACGCAATCATTTGGTAGTACCAATGTTGCTGTACTCAAATCCAACGCTTTAAAGCAGGGCTCAGTATTAATTGAAGTCTGGTTTAAAGTGGATGTTGTTGCTCCGAAGTCACTGAACTTGCCATCAAGTTTACCGAAACAGCTCATTCGCGTGTTGTTAAGTGAAAATGGTCAGGATTTATCTGAAAAGATTGATCCAACAATTTTAAAACCTTATTTACATCACTTAGATGGTAATAGCTGTCGTCAGGTGGTTAAAGCTCGTCGTGATATCATTGAGCAGCGCTATAAACAAGCGTTAGAAATTGCGAAAGTTGATTTACCGCAGCTTCAGCAACAAGCAAAAGAACATTATGGCAATAAATGGCAATATGAAATTGACCGTTTAACTTATCTCAAACAGTTCAACCCAAGTATTCGTCAAGACGAAATTGAACGTTTACAAAAGCTGCAAAAAGAAGGCTTGAGCTTACTTGATGGTTTAACTGTTACACCAGAAGCAATTCAAGTGTTAGTTGTGGTTAAGCCGTAACTTACCCAAAATAAAAAAAGCGCCGAGAGGGCGCTTTTTTTATACATCGATTTTGAGTTAGATAAGACCAGCGTCTTTTAATTCTAGTTTTAAATAAGCATAAAAAATTGGAGCTGCGATTAAACCGCCTAAGCCAAAAATTGACTCAAATACTAGCATTGCTAATAAAATCTCCCATGCATTTGCATTGATTTTATGCCCAATAATTTTAGCATTAATAAAATATTCAAGTTTATGAACCAAAACGAGATAAAGTAATGCTGCTCCTGCTAGTCCTAGGGAAATGGTAAGAGCTGCAATAAACGTTAAAGTGTTTGAAAGTAGGTTCCCCAAAATTGGAATGAGACCAAACATAAAGGTCAAAATAGTTAATGTTTTGGCAAAAGGAAGGTGAACTCCCCAAAGCGGCAACAAAATAAAGGCGAATAAAATAAAGAGCAGGGTGTTAATCGCTGAAATTTTTATTTGGGCAAAAACAACATTTTTAAATGAAATTGATAATTTTTGAATACGCTGGATAAGCAGTGACTTAAAAACAGGCTGAGGCGTACGGCGATGAAAACCATGTATTGCCACCAAAATACCAATAATTAATCCCATGACCATAGTCACGAAGTTATGCAAAATATCGGAACTGGTGTTTTTTAGAGTAGTCACGTTATCTTTCATAAATGCAAAGATTTCGTCTTTTAGATCTGTCACGCTATCAGGAATATAACCTGGAAGATATTTTGTGATCTCTGCTTGCAAATGAAGTAAGGTTTGATCAACCTTGCTATTAATACTATGTAATCCGACACCTTTTAGATCGTATACAACGAAACTAATTAGACTCGTTATGAAAAACCCAATAAGTGAAATGGTGACAATACTGAGTAAAATACTAATAAAAATACGGGCTCTTTGGCCGTCAATATAACGTTCTACAACTGAACTTAAGCTAATAATAATTTCATAAATGAGAAAGCCTGCAAAAAAACTTGCTAATAAATGTAATGGGATAACCGAAAGCAAAAAGATGCCCATAAGAATGTAGCTTGCAATCAGACTTTGACGATTATTCAAATTTTGCATGTTGATCCCTGAGATCGTTGGGAATATAGGAGAAAGAGCAAACGGAATGATTATTTATACTCTGGCAAGCTATTCGCTTCAATCAGTGAATTATATTTTTATTGGAAAATAGGGGAGTTAGATATAAAAATGGCCTGTTCATCAACAAGCCATTTATTAGATCATTTTAGCGAATTTTTGCTTCATCTAAATGACGTGCGCCTTCTAAAATCATCCGAATCATAATCATGGTTTGTTCAGCAACTTCTGCACGTTGATTGATCGGTAAATCAATCACTTTAGCACCCATGTGAAACACAAGTTGAGTAATTGCTTTTGCAACAAGGTCTGGGTGATACAGGTGATTGTTATTTAACCGTTCAAGACGAATTAAATCTTCTTGTAGCTCTTGCTGAAAAAAGTTGAGCTGGCGGTCTACGGCAGCCTTATAAGAAGCAGAACCTGTAAAACTTTCACGTAGTAATAAACTTAAATTACCTTCATCGGCATCGAGTTGTTGAAGGAAAATATCGACAGAACTACGAATAATACTTTCTTGTAAAGAAGCACGTAGGCGAGCCTGACGGATAATTTTACGTAAAACGATACCTGCGCGGTCAATTAGAGAAATTGCTAATTCATCAATATCTTTAAAATGTCGATAGAAACTATTTGGCGCAATTCCTGCTTCTCGAGCTACTTCTCGTAAACTCAATGAAGCAATACTTTTTTGCGGACCAATAAGGTTTAAAGCGGCCTGAAAAAGTTCTTCTTTAGTAATTGTCGCTTTTCTTCCAACAGAACGCGTAGCTGTTTTAATTTCAATGACATCTTGTTGTTGAGGTGTGTCATTCAGGTTCTGAGAAAGTGAAGATTGGATCATGCTGTTCAATATATTTGTAAACTCTCAGGATTATAGCCTTAGAAGCTGAACTTGTGAAATTGTAATTAAAAGTACGGGTGTATATACAAATATATATACATGTGTATAATAATTAAAAAAGAGCGACAGAGCCTTCAATTATGCAAGCAATCGAAAAGAGAAATTCTCTATTCAATTCATTGACACAAGCCATCTTTGATAAAGAAATGGCTAATTTCTGGCTACAAAAAGTTAATCCTTTATGGTCTGTAAAGCACGGACTTGTTCAAATTGTAAAAAAAGAATTTGTCGCTCATGACATGGTGAGCCTGACGCTAAAATGCAACCGCTTAGTAAAAATGGGCGTTGCAGGCCAGCATCATCCTGTGATTGTAGAAATTGCTGGTCGTCGCTATGAACGTACTTATAGTTTGACGCAAATTGATGCTCAGCACTTATGTTTAACAGTTAAAAAAGTTGCTGATGGTATCGTGAGTAATTGGTTTATTTCTGAAAGCAAAATCGGTGATGTTTTTGAGCTTGGTCAACCTTATGGTGACATGCAACAAAACATCAAAACACCGAATTTAATTATGTTGGCTGCGGGTAGTGGTATTACCCCAATGTTGAGCTTGATTACTGCGATTAAACAAAGCCAGCAGTTAGATAAAGTTCAGGTGCAACTTTTATATTGGGTGAAACAACGTTCAGATGCAGCTTTTGTTGAATACTTTGAAAAAGTTGCGCAGCAATATCCGAACTTTAATTATCAGGTTTTCTATACAAAAGAAACCCCAAATGATGAACGTTTAAATGCAGAGCATTTAGCTTTAGTTGATGATGTAGAAAACAGCACAATTTATGCGTGTGGACCTTCTGGTTTTGTGGCGACTGTTGAGCAACTTTTTGAAAAAGCTCCAGCCGTTTTAACAGAAGCATTTAGCTTAACAAATGAAAGCTCTGCTGATGATATTGGTTATGTGAATGTCACATTAACCCAGTCTAATAAGGTAATTGCAATTCCTAAAGGCCAGTCAATTCTGGTTAGCCTTGAACATGAAGGTCTTAAACCAACTCATGGTTGCCGTATGGGAATTTGTAATAAATGTGTTTGTAATAAATCACAAGGTTCAACACGTAATTTACTTAACGGTAGTGAAAACACTGAACCAAGCCAATTACTCAAAATTTGTGTGAACTCAGCAAAATCCGATCTAGTTATTGATCTTTAAGAGAGAACTCTTATGAATATGCCAGTGAAAGTCGAATATTTTAAAAATCCTAAAAATCGAGATTTGACTCCAGCAGAACTTGATGCATTTGCAAAAGAGCTCGATCAGATCAAGCAAGAGGTATTGGATGATTTGGGTGAGAAAGATGCTAAATATATCCGCCGTGTTTATGCTGCGATTCGTTATAGTAGCTTTTTAGGTCGTGCATGTTTGTTTGCAGGCTGGTTCCCACCAGCGTGGATTTTAGGAACAGGCCTATTAGGCTTCTCTAAAATTATGGAAAACATGGAACTCGGTCATAACGTAATGCACGGTCAATATGACTGGATGAACGATCCTAAATTTAATGGTCAAACTTACGAGTGGGATACTGTCGGTACTTCTGATAACTGGCGCCAAACTCATAACTATAAACATCACACCTATACCAACATTAAAGGTATTGATGATGACATCGGTTACGGTTTACTTCGTTTATTCCCAGAGCAACGCTGGAAGCCGGGTTTCTTACTTCAACCTGTTTATAGCATCCCATTCTGTTTATTGTTCCAATGGGGCGTAGCTATTCAGAATCTTGAAATTGGACGTGTCCTTTATAAACGTAAGAGCATGGCAAAATTCTTGGAAGAGTTAAAACCTGTTAATAAAAAGATTGGAAAACAACTTTTTAAAGACTATGTTTTCTTCCCTTTAATTGCAGGTCCAGCAGCTTTACCTGTATTCACTGGTAATTTGGTTGCAAATGGTCTTCGTAATATCTGGACGTTTACGATTATTTTCTGTGGTCACTTCACAAAAGATGCAGAAGTATTTCCAAAGTCTGTTTTACAAGAAGAAAGCCGTGGTCACTGGTATATGCGCCAGATTCGTGGTTCTTCTAATTTGAAAGGTTCAGAAGCATTACATATTTTAAGCGGACATTTGAGCCATCAGATTGAGCACCATTTATTCCCTGATATCCCAGCGCGCCGTTATCGCCAAATGGCTCCAAAAGTTGAAGCTGTATGTAAAAAATATGGTCTAAATTATAACAACGCGAGTCTGGCTAAACAGTTTGGACAGGTGGTAGGCCGTATCTTTAAATATGCTTTACCTTTTAAAAAATAAGTCAAAAAAAGCCCTGATGAGTTCAGGGCTTTTTTTTTAGAGAAACAAATTATTTAAACTGAATTGAACCGTTTGCATTCACAGTAATTTTAGACTCACCAGCTGCCATGTCTTGAGCTGGTGCAGCTTCGGCCATAGCATATTTAGCCATGCTGGCACGCATTACAGGTTGAGGGAAATAGTTATTCGTGTTCAAGTTTAGAGTGACCAAAGTATATTGGTTTTTATTCCAAGCTTGGGTCAACATTTGAGCACGTTGTTGGAAGTTTTTAGAGGCTTCTACCATCAACTCATTTTCAACTTTTTTACGTTGCTCATCAGAAACCGTAAAGTTAATTGATTGAGTTTGGAAGTTTTGCTGTAACTCGTTTACTAACTGGCTAGCGGCTTTAAAGTCTTTACTTTCAAGACGGATTTCAGCACGGCCACGCCATTCTTTTAACTTATTGCTATCGTTATCGTAAATTGGGTAAGTACTTTGAGCACCAGTTTCCACTTTTACTTGAGGATATTTGCGAGAAACGCTAAGCGCTTGATTCATCAATTGATTAATTTGGTTTGAAAGCTCGGCTGGTTGTTTGTTACTTTTTTCAATATATAAAGTTGCATGCATTTCATCGTTTGAAACTTGGCGAGAAGCTTCCGCTTGTACATTTACAATATTGTAGTTCAAAGCATTGTCATCCTGAGCAAAAACTAAAGGGCTAAGGAGAGAACCTAAAAGAAGGGTGGATACGGCTAAAGTACGCATAAATTTTTCCTTTAAAAATTAATATAAATTTAATTTTTTTCATTAGGAAATGTTAAACATAACTTATGCATAACTTTTGCAGATTTTGTGGCGTATTTGTAATATTCAGATCAGGTTTTTTTAAATTTTGGTAAATATAAAGTCTTTAAAAATTAGAAACTTAAAATTAAAGTGTTTCAATGTAACTTAAAAAATCAAAGTAATATAAAAAAAGAATATTTTCTTTAGGTTGTCACATAGTATGATGATAATTCATCATAACTATTGGGATGATACATTTTTTCAATAAGATTAGATGAGTAAAGTACATAAAAGACGTTTTTTTTCTTGTAAAATTAGGTATCATCGCGCTCCTAGTTACAAGATATAAAATAAGTGTCTTTACTAGTTCTATAAAGCACCGAGTCAAAGGACCAATCGTCACCAGACTTATTTCTTTCTACCCCTATCAGAGATGGTAATCCGATATGAGCGTTACTTCCGTTAACCCTGCCACTAATGCTACTAACGAATATTATTTGACTCGCCAAAGTCAAATGGAATCAAATGTTCGTAGCTATCCACGTAAATTACCGTTAGCGATAGCGAAAGCACAAGGATGCTGGGTTACTGATGTTGAAGGTACACAGTACCTTGATTGTTTAGCTGGGGCAGGTACATTGGCTTTAGGTCATAATCATCCTGCGGTGATTCAAAGTATTCAAGATACATTGGCAAGTGGTTTGCCATTGCATACTTTAGACTTAACCACACCTTTAAAAGATGCATTCACTGAAGCATTGTTAGCATATTTACCTGGTGGTAAAGAAGAATACTGCTTGCAGTTTTGTGGTCCTGCAGGTGCAGACGCAACTGAAGCAGCAATCAAACTTGCTAAGACTTACACTGGCCGTAGCTCAGTGATCAGTTTCTCAGGCGGTTATCATGGTATGACCCATGGTGCGCTTGCTATGACTGGTAACTTAAGTGCAAAAAATGCAGTTAACGGTTTAATGCCAGGCGTACAATTCATGCCATATCCGCATGAATACCGTTGCCCACTTGGTTTAGGTGGTGAAGCTGGTGTTGACGCTTTAACTTACTACTTTGAAAACTTTATTGAAGATGTAGAAAGCGGTGTAACAAAACCGGCTGCTGTTATTCTTGAAGCGATTCAAGGTGAAGGCGGCGTAGTTACAGCTCCAGTAAAATGGTTGCAAAAAATCCGTGAAGTGACTGAAAAGCACAACATCGTTTTAATTTTAGATGAAGTTCAAGCTGGCTTTGCACGTTCGGGCAAAATGTTTGCATTTGAACATGCAGGTATTGAACCTGATGTTGTTGTAATGTCTAAAGCAGTAGGTGGTGGTTTACCACTTGCAGTATTAGGTATTAAACGTAAATTTGATGCTTGGCAGCCTGCTGGTCACACGGGTACTTTCCGTGGTAACCAACTTGCTATGGGTACTGGTCTTGTCGTATTAAAAACGATTAGCGAACAAAATCTTGCTCAAAATGCGCAAGAGCGTGGTGACTTCTTACAAGCTGAATTTAAAAAATTAGCTCAAGAATTCCCATGTATCGGTAACGTACGTGGTCGCGGTTTAATGATCGGTGTTGAGATCGTTGACGAGCGTAAACCAGCTGATCGTATTGGTTCGCATCCTGCTGACTCACAATTAGCTGCTGCAATTCAAACTGCTTGTTTCAACAATAAATTATTGCTTGAAAAAGGTGGTCGTAACGGTACAGTAATTCGTTTACTTTGCCCGCTTATCATCACTCAAGACGAGTGTGTTGAAGTAGTTGCTCGCTTTAAGAAAGCAATTGCAGAAGCATTGGTTGCAGTACGAGGCGCATAAGTATGGTGGATTTTGCAGAACATCGTAAAGCGTTACTCTGCAATGATGCACAATCCATTGCTGACTATGAGTCAGCAATGGGCGAAGCGGTAAAAGCCGTTTCAGCATGGTTGCAAAATGAAAAGATGTACACTGGTGGTAGCATTAAAGAATTGCGTTCAGCAATTTCTTTCCAACCTTCAAAAGAAGGTATGGGTGTACAAGAATCTCTTCAACGTATGATTGAGCTTTTCTTGAATAAAAGCTTGAAAGTACATCATCCACATTCATTAGCACATTTACACTGCCCAACCATGGTGATGAGCCAGATCGCGGAAGTGTTAATCAATGCAACTAACCAGTCTATGGACTCATGGGATCAAAGCCCGGCGGGTTCATTAATGGAAGTTCAGCTCATTGATTGGTTGCGTCAAAAAGTAGGTTATGGTTCTGGTCAGGCTGGTGTTTTCACTTCTGGCGGTACTCAATCTAACTTGATGGGTGTATTGCTTGCTCGTGACTGGTGCATCTCGAAAAACTGGAAAGACGAAAATGGTAATCCATGGTCTGTACAGCGTGATGGTATTCCTGCCGATGCAATGAAAAACGTCAAAGTCATTTGTTCTGAAAATGCACATTTCTCTGTGCAAAAGAACATGGCAATGATGGGCATGGGCTTCCAGTCAGTTGTGACTGTTCCTGTGAATGAAAATGCACAGATGGATGTAGATGCTCTCGAAAAAACGATGGCGCATCTTCAGTCTGAAGGTAAAGTTGTTGCTTGTGTCGTTGCGACAGCAGGTACGACTGATGCCGGTGCAATTGACCCATTGAAGAAAATCCGTGAAATTACCAATAAATATGGTTCATGGATGCATATTGATGCGGCATGGGGCGGTGCATTAATTCTGTCAAATGACTACCGTGCAATGCTTGATGGTATTGAGTTGTCTGACTCAATTACTCTCGACTTCCATAAGCATTATTTCCAAAGCATTAGCTGTGGCGCGTTCTTGTTGAAAGATGAAGCGAACTATCGTTTCATGCACTACGAAGCTGAATACTTGAACTCTGCTTATGACGAAGAGCACGGTGTACCAAACCTTGTGTCTAAGTCATTACAAACGACTCGTCGTTTTGATGCATTGAAATTGTGGATGACAATTGAATCACTAGGTGAAGACCTTTATGGTTCAATGATTGACCATGGTGTAAAACTAACTCGTGAAGTTGCAGATTACATCAAGGCAACTGATGGTTTAGAACTTTTAGTTGAGCCTCAGTTTGCTTCGGTATTATTCCGTGTTGTTCCACAAGGCTACCCAGTTGAGTTTATCGATAGCTTGAACCAAAACGTAGCGGACGAATTGTTTGCACGTGGTGAGGCAAATATCGGTGTAACAAAAGTTGGTAATGTACAGTCATTGAAAATGACAACATTAAGCCCTGTTGTGACATTCGAAAACGTTAAAAACCTTTTAGGTCAAGTATTGGCTGAAGCTGACCGCATTAAAGATGCAATTGCTTCTGGTAACTATGTACCACCAATCGACTAATTGAGTTGATAACAAAAAAAGCTCGGTTTATTACCGGGCTTTTTTATTGCAGATTGTTTTTATTTGAATTGTGTATGAAGAAAAGAATACATGCACAAATCATGCATATTTACACAAAACAAAAATAATTATGCATGATTTATGGGGAGCAAATTTCTTATTGTATTAGTATGTCCCCAATATTTTTGGTCACATTGATATATCAATATCGTACTTACTTTAATAATCCCGTTTTAACTGAAAAAAAGTAAGTGGCTGTAATTACAATTAAGACAAGGAAGAAGAAATGCAACAAGCGAATATGCTCAATGAATTTAAACTCATTATTGGCGGTCAACTTTGTTCAGGTGAGCAAGGCGAGCTAGAAATTCTTAACCCCGCTACAGGTTTAACTGCTGCACGTTGTGCAAAAGCTTCGGTTGCGCAGGTAAATCAGGCAGTGAGTGCAGCTAAACAAGCATCTAAAGCTTGGCAGCAAGTTTCTCATGATGAACGTAAGTCGATCTTAAACAAGATTGCGGATGGCATTGAAAAGCATGCTGAAATGCTCGCGGAGCTGGTTGTGCTTGAACAAGGTAAGCCACTCGCGCTTGCACAAATGGAAGTGCAGGGCGCAATTGGCTGGACGCGTTACGCGGCTGCTATGGATTTGCCTGTAGAAGTAATTGAAGACAGTGAAACCAAGCGCATTGAACGCCATCGCCAACCATTAGGAGTAGTAGCTTCAATTACTCCTTGGAACTGGCCACTGATGATTGCGGTTTGGCATATCATGCCTGCATTACGTGCGGGCAACGTGGTCATTAGTAAACCTTCTGAATACACGCCACTCTCAACTTTGCGTTTATGTGAAATCATTCAGCAAGAAGTTCCTGCTGGTGTAATTTCGATTGTGGTTGGTGCTGGTGAGATTGGCGAAGCATTATCTTCTCATCCAGATGTGCAAAAAGTTGTATTTACGGGTTCAACTCGAACTGGTCAACACATTATGGCTGGTGCAGCTCAGCAGCTAAAACACTTAACTTTAGAGTTGGGTGGTAATGATGCAGGTATTGTATTACCAGATGCAAATATCGATGAAATTGCAGCTAAGATTTTTAATATGGCTTTCTTAAATGCAGGCCAAACATGCGCAGCATTAAAACGCTTATATGTGCATGAAAGCCAATATGAAGCTTTAACTCAAAAGTTAGCTGATATTGCCAATGCCCAAGTTGTGGGTGACGGAATGGCGTCTTCTACGACATTTGGTCCAGTACAAAACCAAATGCAATATAACAAAGTGAAAGCACTTATTGCCGATGCCATTTCTCAAGGAGCAAAAGCACTTTCTGGGCAACAGCAGCTATTAGAGCAGGGCTACTTTATTGCACCAACTATTTTGACTGAAGTTTCTGACTCTTGTCGTGTGGTACAAGAAGAGCAATTTGGCCCAGTGTTACCTGTTTTAAAATATACCGATATCAACGATGCTATTGCTCGTGCCAATGATAGTGAATTTGGTTTAGGTGGCTCAATTTGGTCTTCTGATCTTAAAGCAGCGCAGATTTATGCTAGTCAGCTTCAATGCGGAACTGTTTGGATTAATACCCATGCAGAAGTCCTGCCTCATGCACCTTTTGGTGGCTGGAAAATGTCAGGCTTAGGTGCTGAGTTTGGTCTGGAAGGCTTGCTTGAAAATACGATTGGGCAAACGGTTCATATCAGTAAAGTCTAAATATTAATTTTAAGGCGGATCTAGTATCCGCCTTTTTATTTTCACTTTTAAGAGTGAAAAGCTGAGTTATTTTATTGAGAGTGATGATAGATCATGCTTTTAGGTTTGATTAAAAAATGATTCTGTTCTTTAATTTTTTTAAGAACGATGTAAGACTTTATGTGCCCAATAAAATTATAGGAAAGTAATCTTTCAGTCACAAATTGAGAAAGCTGTTCTAAGTTTTCTGCAACGACTTTTAAAATAAAATCTGCATCACCACTAATTGAAAATGCGTCCTGAATGTTGTCTTCAGCTTCAATGAGCTCTTGAAAAGCCTGCTGTGATTTTGCCTCGTGTGTTCTTAGATTAATATGTATCATCGCTGTAACTTCCAGTCCTAGCGCCTGCTGCTGGATGCGTGCCGTGTAGCCTAGAATGATGCCCTTTTGCTCAAGTAGCTGCCTTCTTCTTGAACATTGTGAAGCAGATAAACCAATTAAATCTCCTATTTCCTGATTGGTGAGCCGTCCATTCTTTTGTAGTGCCTGAATGATTTGCCAGTCGAACTTATCCATTGCATAAAATCCTTTTATGATACACAAATCATGTATTTTTATTAAAATGCGTTTTCATTATGCACGAAATCTAAAAGATAGATGAAATATTATTTTTCTATGGAATAAAAATTGGTCTCAAA
This sequence comes from Acinetobacter sp. V104_13, assembly GCF_031798995.1. Taxonomy (NCBI): domain Bacteria; kingdom Pseudomonadati; phylum Pseudomonadota; class Gammaproteobacteria; order Moraxellales; family Moraxellaceae; genus Acinetobacter; species Acinetobacter sp. V104_13. The sequence continues at coordinate 112,060 of NZ_JAVQNP010000020.1, forward strand.
GGATATAGAGCAATGTTCATAGAAATCGGTGACTTTTTAAATCTTCGTTTAAAACAAATGGGTATCCAACATCTTTTTGGTGTACCTGGTGATTTTAACCTCTCATATCTAGAACAAGTTGAAGCAGACCCACAACTCGAATTTATTGGAAATTGTAATGAATTAAATGCTGCCTATGCAGCAGACGGTTATGCACGAATTAACGGTTTTTCTGCGTTGGCAACCACTTATGGTGTAGGTGACTTAAGTGCGATTAATGGTATTGCAGGTGCCTATGCAGAAAATGTACCTCTTATTCATATCTCAGGTATTCCGCCTTTACATGCAGTTCAAAAGGGCACACTAATACATCACACGCTTGTCGATGGTAACTACGACAATATTATGAACTGTATGAAAGAGTTCACAGTTGCCCAAACACGTTTAACTCCAGCAAATGCAGCCTTTGAAATTGACCGTGTATTACGTCAGTGTTTCCTTGAACGCCGTCCTGTGCACATTCAACTACCAGGCGATATTACTCACGTTAAAATTGAAGTATCTGAGCGTCCGCTCGACTTAAGCTACCCAGCTGTTGAACCTGAATTATTGCAGAGTGTGGTAAGCAAACTTTGTGACATTATTGAGAATGCTCAAAGTCCTGCACTTCTTATTGATAATGAAGCTTCAGTTTTTGGTGTAACTTCACTTTTAAATGATTTGTCTCAAAAATGCTCAATTCCATTTGCAGGCATGAATACTGCAAAAAATATTATGGATGAAGGCTCACCTCGTTACATCGGAACTTATGTGGGTGGGGCAAGCCAACCGCATGTAAAAAATATCATTGAACAATCTGACTGTTTAATTGGTGTTGGCGCGCGCTTTACCGATGTAGGCTCAGCTGTATTTACGCATCAAATTGAGACCAAGAACTACATCGAAATTAAATCTTATGGCTTGAATATTTTTGGTCAGGATTTTCCGGGTATTGAAATTGGACAATTACTTGTCGAGCTAAATAAAAAAGTTGCGCCACGTAAATCGACAATACCTCTTCTTGAAAAACAACCACAGAAAGTAATTGAAGCTCCAGCTCAGCAAAAGCTAAGCCAAGATGTGCTTTGGAATTACATTTCAGGGTTCTTAAAAGAAGATGATGTGATTATTGGTGAAGTGGGGACATCAAACTCTGCTTTGTCAGGAATAAAACTTCCTGCCACAGCTAAATATATTGCTCAGCCGCTTTGGGGTTCTATTGGTTACACCTTACCGGCTTTGCTTGGTAGTTTGTTGGCTGCTCCTGAGCGTCGTCAAATTCTATTTATTGGTGATGGTTCATTCCAGCTTACGGTACAAGAGCTTTCTACGATTATTCGTCATGGTTTAAAACCAATCATTTTCTTGCTGAACAACGGTGGCTACACCATTGAGCGCTTAATTATGGGTGAAAACGCGGCCTATAACGACGTGCAAAACTGGAAATACACTGAAATTCCTGCGGTATTTAACGGTAAAAAAGGCCATACAACTTATGTTGTTGAAACCGCTGGACAGCTTAAGAGTGTTTTAGACAACGTTCAGCAAAATGATCAGTTAACTTTCATTGAATTAAAACTACCAGCAATGGATGCGCCGGTAAGTTTGAAAAAATTTGCTTCTGTGATTGCTCGTTTTGACTACGGTGATCGCGGTTACGAAATTTTAAAGGAGCGTTCCCAACCGATTAAATGTAAGGATGCAATCTCTTTTTAAATAGAAGACAGGACAAGTCTTCTCAAAAATTAAATGGACTCATATTAAAGCTACTTATTTCCGAAGGTCGGGTTCTGGCCTTCGGATATGGTGCTGAATAAAGGTGTACAGGAAGTGACACCAACATTGGAGATAATGTTATGGATGCAAACAATAAGCACGAGTTAAAACAAGGCTTATCCAATCGGCATATTCAACTCATCGCACTCGGAGGGGCGATAGGTACAGGATTATTCTTAGGTCTTTCACAAACAATTAAATTGGCTGGTCCTTCAATTTTATTAGGATATGCAATTGCAGGAATTATTGCCTTTTTAATTATGCGCCATTTAGGTGAAATGGTTGTTGAAGAGCCGGTCAGTGGTTCTTTTAGTTATTTTGCGAACAAGTATTGGGGCAAAATGGCGGGTTTTATGTCTGGCTGGAACTATTGGGTATTGTATGTACTCGTCAGTATGGCTGAATTGAGTGCGATTGGGACATTTATACAGTTTTGGTGGCCTGAAATTCCGACATGGCTGACTGCTTTATTTTTCTTTATTTTAATTAACGGCATTAACTTGGTAAATGTTCGCTTTTTTGGGGAATCCGAGTTCTTATTTTCCTGCATTAAAATTGTTGCCATTTTAAGCATGATTGGTTTCGGTGCTTATCTTTTACTTTCAGGCTCAGCAGGTCCGCAAGCGGGTGTTGCAAATTTATGGCAACACGGTGGTTTCTTCCCGCACGGGATTCACGGTTTTGTCATGGCTTTAGCTGTCATTATGTTTGCATTTGGCGGATTGGAATTAATTGGTATTGCTGCAGCTGAAACGAAGAAACCTGAAACGACTATTCCTAAAGCAGTAAATCAGATTGTGTACCGTATTTTAATTTTTTATATCGGTGCAATCGGTATTCTTTTATGTCTTTATCCATGGAACATGGTGGCAGAAGGCGGCAGTCCATTTGTTATGATTTTCCAGTCACTCAATAGTAACGGTGTTGCGAACGTTCTGAACTTTGTGGTCTTGATTGCTGCTATTTCAGTTTATAACAGCTGTATCTATTGTAATAGTCGTATGTTACATGGTTTGGCAGAGCAGGGTAATGCTCCTGCAATTTTGAAAAAAGTAAACAGTCGCGGTATTCCGGTTCCAGCAGCAGTTGTTTCTGCATCTATTACAGCAATATGTGTGGTCGTGAATTATCTGATTCCTGGTCAAGCTTTTCAGCTCTTCATGATGCTTGTGGTGGCTGCACTTGTCATTAACTGGCTCATGATTTCAGTGACGCATTTGAAATTTACTAAAGCAATGAAATTGCAAAGACGCCAAACTAAGTTCCAAAGCATTATGAGTCCTTGGAGTAATTATTTAACCATTAGCTTTGTATGCTTTATTCTTATTATTATGGCAATGACTCCAGATATGAGATTGGCAGTTATTTTAGGACCAATCTGGCTTGCTGTTTTAGCTGTGATGTACTTCTTAAAATATCGTAAAAAAATGGTTGTTCTGCCAGAAGTACAATCGAATTGATCCTTTAAATTGACAATGATATTGCGGTTATCAGCCTTAAGGTTGGTAACCCTTTATCTCTTGTCATATTATTTTCATGTTACAAAGAAATTGTTTTTTTCTAGAAATTTTTAATAATAATTTTAATGACAGAAAATATTTAAATAATAAAATTAATAAATCACTAAATTACCGTTTTTTAATATATTTATAATACCTTTTGTTTTTATATTTTATAAAAAATAAAAATTTAATATTTTTAGTTAATTTCATAATATAGATTGATAGAGAGGATAAAATAATCTCTATATTTAAAATAACTAATTGATAGTACATAAAAAATATTAATGTGACAGTTAACAATATCGAAATCATTAAAGCGTCATCATACTGTAACTTAATTGTCATATTTTCTATTCACAATGCAGCTATCGAAGAGCGTACAAGCACTCAACAAAAAGTGACGTACAACCTATTGCATTAATGAGAGAGAACAGAATGCGCTTAAATCCACGTCAAATCGCAATTGCGTTAGCAGTAACTGGGGCAGCTGTAACAACGACTGCAAATGCAGCTCGTGATACGATTCAAATTGCTGGTTCTTCAACTGTATTACCATTTGCCAGCGTTGTAGCTGAAGAGTTTGGTAATACTTTCCCTCAATTTAAAACTCCTGTAGTTGGTTCTGGCGGTTCTTCTGCTGGTTTGAAACAATTCTGTCAAGGTGTTGGCGATAACACGATCGACGTTGCTAACGCTTCTCGTAAAATTAAAAGCACTGAAATCGAAGCTTGTAACAAAGCTGGTGTAAAACAAATTCAAGAAATCAAAATTGGTTATGACGGTATTGTATTCGCGTCTAACTCACACAAAGCAGCTTATAAATTAAAACCTTACCATGTGTTTGCTGCTTTAGCTGCACAGTTACCTTCAAAAGGTAAATTGGTTCCAAACCCATATACAAACTGGAATCAAATTGATAAAACACTTCCAAATGAACCTATTACTCTTGTAATCCCTGCATCTAACCACGGTACTCGTGAAGTTTTCCAAGAGAAAATGGTTGAAGCTGGTTGTGAAGCATATGAATACTTCAAGAGCTTAGACAAAGATGCTCAGAAGAAAGCATGTTCTACTTTCCGTAAAGATGGCCGTGTAATTGAAATCGCTGGCGACTATACAGAAACATTAGCGCGCTTAAAAACTTCTCCAAGTGCTGTAGGCGTGTTTGGTTTAAGTTTCTATGACATGAACCGTGACAAGTTACGTGTAGCAACAGTAAACAACGTTGTTCCATCTGAGAAGACAGTATTGAATGGTACATACCCTGTATCTCGCCCATTGTACTTCTACGTGAAAGGCGAACACTTAAAATCAGTTAAAGGCTTACCGCAATATGTAGAATATTTCGTAAGCAAGAAAGCAACTGGTAAAGGTTCTAAAGCTGAGCGTGATGGTTTAATCGCGATGTCTGATGCTGAACGTGCAAAAGTTTTGGCTGACTTTAAAGCAGGTAAAACTGTTAAATAAGTTAGTTTGAATGAAGGCTGGTGATCTTAAGAGTTCATCAGCCTTTTTGTCTAACTTGTTTTTCCAAATTATGACAATTGAGAAAACAGTGGAGAGTACATGAATCTGCTACTTATCGGTGTGTTGTTAGCCCTCGTGGCAATTGCATATCAACTTGGGCTGAGAAAGAGCCGTAACATAGCAGGTAAGGGAAGCAACTCGGCGACGTTACATTCTCGTCCTGGTTATTATGGCGCACTGGTTGGTCTTTGGTGCGGTATCCCTGCTTTTTTAATTTTGATCATTTGGAACTTGGTTGAACCAAGTATTTTAAATCATATTATTTTTAATAATATTCCGGCGTCTGTAAGTGCTTCTCTTGATGAAGCGGGTAGAAGTGTATTGGTTGATCGTGTTCAATCAATTGCTTCAGGTTTTGGGGTGAGCGATAAACCGGCAGCCTACGAATTAGCTGCTGCTCAACAGTTTGCAAAATTTCAAACCATTGGCTCTTTTGCCAAATTTGCTGTTGTAATTTGTGCTGCTTTATTGGGATTGGTTTGGGCAAAGAAAAAAATCAGCCAACAATATCGTGCTCGTAACCAAGTTGAACGTGCCATTAATGTTGGTTTGATTTTATGTTCTGGTGTTGCGATTTTAACAACCATCGGTATCGTAATGTCGATGTTTGGCGAAGCAATGCACTTCTTCCGTTTTGTCAGTCCAATGGACTTTTTCTTTGGTACAGAATGGAATCCGGGCTTTAGTACTTCTGGTAATGCTGAAGGCAGTTATGGTTTATTACCATTGCTATGGGGGACGCTCATGGTCAGTGGTATCGCTCTACTCGTTGCTGTACCAGTTGGATTAATGATCGCAATTTATTTAGCTGAATATGCTTCACCATGGTTCCGCTCATGGGCAAAACCAACAATTGAAGTCTTAGCTGGTATTCCAACAATTGTTTATGGTGTATTTGCCATGATGATTATTGGACCATTCTTTAAAGCAGCGGGTGCATATGTTGGTTTAGAGATTAATGCGACGAGTGCTTTAACTGCTGGCTTTGTAATGGGAATTATGATTATCCCGTTTGTGTCATCTTTGTCTGATGACATTATTACTCAAGTCCCGCGTGCACTACGTGACGGTTCTTTAGGACTTGGTGCGACTAAGTCTGAGACAATTCGTCAAGTTGTATTACCAGCAGCTTTACCGGGTATTACAGGCGCTTTCTTATTGGCAGTCTCTCGTGCTGTTGGGGAAACCATGATTGTGGTTTTAGCAGCAGGGAACAGTCCACTTTTACACGCAAATCCATTTGAAGCTGTTTCGACAGTGACAGTAACTATTGTAAAACAGTTGACTGGAGATACAGACTTCTCAAGTCCACAAGCATTGGTTGCATTCGCGCTAGGTTTAACACTATTTGTTATTACCTTGGGATTAAATATTGTAGCACTGTACATTGTGCGTAAATACCGTGAGCAATACGAATGAGTACATCAAATACATCGTCTCCTATGGATCAGAACGTATTTGATCCGAAAACTGCTGCCGAAACACGTGAACGACGTAAACAGGTTATTGAAAAATCTTTGGCTAAACGTCATCGTAAAGAAAAAGCTTTCCGTTTTGCGGGTTTCTCGGCAGTCATTATTGGTCTTGCATTCGTTGCTCTCTTGTTCGGTAGTATTTTGGCAAAAGGTTTACCTGCTTTTTGGCAAACCAGTATGAATGTTCCAATTTACTTTGACCCTAAAGTGATTGATGCAGGGCCAGTACCTGTACGTACTCAAGGTGAAACACCTGCACATTACCAAGAACGTTATGTTGATTGGCAAACTAAAATGGGTATGGTCGATTGGGATGGCATTATTGTAAATGGAATGATTGCTAAAGATCCTGCACTTGCATCACAACGTGACTACCTAAGCAGCTTGTATGCAAGCTCGGAAGCTTATCGTCTTCGTGATATGGTTTTTGCAGATCCATCACTCATTGGTAAAAAAGAAAACATTACCTTCTTAGGTGATGCGAACGTCGATGTTTGGTTAAAAGGTAATATTGATCGTTCATTACCAGATGATCAGCAACAACTCGATCCAGAAGTGCGTAAGCTTGCAGATGAGTTAAAGGCGAAAGGGGTTCTTGAAAGTACATTTAACTTGAACTTATTTAAGAATCCTGACTCTCGTAGTTCTCCAGCAATTAGTGGTCTTGCAGGTGCATTCATGGGTTCATTATTCATGATGCTCATCGTGATCATCATTGCGATCCCAATTGGTGTTGCCAGCGCAATCTATCTCGAAGAGTTTGCTCCAAAAAATGTTCTGACCGACATTATTGAAGTTAACATCAATAACCTTGCTGCTGTTCCTTCAATTGTATTTGGTCTACTGGGTGCTGCAATTTTCATTGGCTGGATGCATTTGCCTTTATCAGCTCCGTTGGTGGGTGGTTTGGTTTTAAGCTTAATGACACTACCAACAGTCATCATTACCACGCGTGCTTCATTAAAAGCAGTGCCACCTTCTATTCGACAAGCGGCACTTGGTTTGGGAGCTTCTAAGTTCCAAACGATTTTCCATCACGTTTTACCGTTGGCATTACCGGGCATTATGACAGGTGCAATTATTGGTGTTGCACATGCGCTTGGTGAAACAGCACCTTTACTTTTAATTGGAATGAGTGCATTCGTTGCAAGTATTCCAGCAACTCCATTTGATCAAGCAACTGCTTTACCTGTACAGGTCTACTTATGGCAGGGTAATGAGTTGCGTAACTTCTTCGAAGGCCGTACTGCTGCTGCGATTATCGTACTACTTGCATTAATGATTGGTTTAAACAGTCTTGCAATTTGGTTACGTAAAAAGTTCGAAGTGCGTTGGTAATAGAGGATAAATCATGAATACTATTGATATTACGAATTCCTTAGAAAAGGATAAGTTAGTGAATACTGAACAATCTCAATTTACAAATAAATCGCTGAATCATGGCACTTCGTATGTTTCGCATTTTGAACCACATACTTCAAAAAAGCAGAACTCAAACGAAATCAAAATTAGTGCACAAGATGCCCATGTTTATTATGGTGATTTTGAAGCTATCAAGGGTATTGACCTAGATATTTACCAAAATGAAGTGATCGCATTTATTGGTCCTTCAGGTTGTGGTAAATCAACGTTTCTTCGTACGTTAAACCGTATGAACGATACGATTGATGGTTGCCGCGTAACAGGTAAAATTACCCTCGATAACCACAATATTTATGATCCAAATCTAGACGTTGTATTATTGCGTGCTCAGGTTGGTATGGTGTTCCAAAAGCCAAACCCATTCCCTAAATCTATTTTTGACAACGTGGCTTATGGTCCTAAACTTCACGGATTAGCGCGTGATAAATATGACCTAGAAGAAATTGTTGAAAATAGTTTACGCAAAGCTGGTTTGTGGGATGAGGTTAAAGACCGTTTGAACCAGCCAGGTACAGGTTTATCAGGTGGTCAGCAACAACGTTTATGTATTGCACGTACCATTGCTGTTAGTCCTGAAGTGATTTTAATGGATGAGCCGTGTTCGGCACTCGATCCAATTGCAACAGCAAAAGTAGAAGAACTTATTTCTGAATTGTCTAATCAATACACAATTGTGATTGTGACTCACTCAATGCAACAAGCGGCACGTGTTTCTGATCGTACTGCTTATTTCCATTTAGGTGATTTAATTGAAGTCAACTCAACTGAAAAAGTCTTTACTCAACCTGACCATCAGTTAACGGAAGCGTATATTACTGGTCGCTTCGGTTGATTAATAAACAATAAAAGAAAAAGAGCCACGTGCTCTTTTTTTTATTTTATAAATGAAAATGACTCTATTTTGCAAAATCGCTATTGAATTTTAGTCAAAAGGACCACATCTTAAGGCTATAAAGATAAACTTATGAGCTTAGAATTTTATGTTATTCCATTTGCCTAAACTCCCTGCGGAAATACGTGTCAGCCATTTAAATGCACGTGTCAATGAACAGAGAAAAAAAATTGCGCAAACTACGGCAAGCCGTTTAGAACTTTTACAATTAGCTCAACAACTTGCTAAAGAAGCTAAAATTCGCCGTAAAAATAATCAGAAGATTTTTGTTTTAGATTTCAAAGGTGATATTCAAGCTTCGGCAGTTGAAAACTTGCGTGAAGAAATTACTCTGATTTTAGCAACTGCTAAAGCAGGACGTGACCGTATTGTAGTTCGTCTCGAAAGCCCAGGCGGTATGGTTCATGGCTATGGTCTGGCAGCAGCTCAGTTGGTGCGTTTGCGTGATGCTGGTTTTCATTTAACAATTTGTGTTGATAAAGTCGCTGCAAGTGGCGGCTATATGATGGCATGTATTGCAAATGAAATTATTGCAGCGCCGTTTGCTATTGTTGGTTCAATAGGTGTGGTTGCTCAAGTTCCAAACTTTAATCGTCTTTTAAAAGAACACAATGTGGATTTTGAGCTTTACACAGCAGGGCAGTATAAGCGTACTGTAACTATGTTTGGTGAAAATACGCCTGAAGGTAAAGCGAAGTTCGAAGAAGAACTGCAACAAACTCATGTTTTATTTAAGCACTTTGTTGAAAAATATCGCCCACAGCTTAATGTTGATAAGGTAGCGACAGGTGAGCATTGGTATGGTGAAGATGCTCTAGATTTGAACCTTGTGGATAAATTAAAAACATCTGATGAGTACTTATTAGCTTTATTGCCGCAACATGATGTGTATGTCATTAATACACGTAAGAAAGCGACCTTAGGTGAAAAGTTGGGTTTACAAGCAGCGCAAATGGCAGATAGTTTGATTCCTACTGTAATGAGCAAAGTCATGGAAAGCCTAGCAAAAGCGAACACGACGCTTGTGCAGGTACGTGATCCAAAACTATAAGTTTATATAATTCAAATGTTATAAAAGACCAGCTTAAATGCTGGTTTTTTTATAAAGTTAATATTCAAAATTGTCTAATTAAATATGCTTAGGTTTTTAATGGAAAGTAAAAAATAAATGTTGATAAATATAATTTTTGAATTGTGATAACCACATGGTTTTGATATTTTAAACAGCAATAAAATAGCTTTTAAATGAAATATTTAAAAAGTTAGACATTTAAAAATATAACTGAAATTTAGGACAGGAAATAATGACAAGAATAATTGTAGCATCCAAAGAGGGTTTGGACGTTCTGCAAGATGGTCAGCTCAATAAGGTCGTGTTAAGTAAACCTTCTATTATTCAAATTGGCGTAAGTCAAAAAGATATAGCATCGGTGGAAAAACAAGGTGGAAATCTAGTCGTCCATTTAAAAAATGGAGAGACTATTGTCTTAGAAAATTTCTTTAATGAAGTAACGAATACAACAGAACATTCACTTGTTCTTCCGACTGAACATGGAAAATTTGTTGAAGCACAATTTGATGCTCAGGGTAAGGTAATCGACTATACAGGTTTAAACCATGTCACAGATTTAGCCTATACCAGCACGAGCCAGCCAGCCTCGACAATGGCGGTTGATGATTCCCCAACTTTTTCGATGGGTAACGTGCTAAAAGCAGGTTTGGCTGTTTTAGCTGCTGAAGGTTTATATCTTTGGGCTTTTGATAATGATGACAACGATGATTCTTCAGGACCTGTAGATATCTTAGCTCCTGCTGCACCGACTGCTACTGTTGCGGATGATACCGTTACGGTTACTGGTAAAGCAGAAGCGAATGCAAAAATTTATATTCAAGATGCTGCTGGTAATACGGTTGCAACGGGTGTTGCAGATGCAAGTGGAAATTTTACAATTAAACTTGATAAGCCTTTAGCAAACGGGAATAAATTAAATGTTTTAGCTGAAGATGCTGCTGGTAATATTTCTAAACCAGGAGTTGTGACTGGTAGTAAAGACACAATTGCTCCAGATGCTCCCCAAACTCAGCTGAGTGATGACGGCTCATTGGTAACTGGTAAAACTGAAGCAAATGCAAAAATCACGGTTTATGATGCTAGTGGTAATGTATTAGGCACTGTAACTGCAAATAAAGATGGTATTTTTTCTTTAAAGCTTACTCCTCCATTGACGAGTGACGCGGGTGGAAAAGTTATAGCTGAAGATGCTGCAGGCAATAAATCTGAACCAACTAAAATTATTGCTGGAAAGGATACTTTCGCTCCAGATGTTCCTTTAGTTGAAGTCAATAAAGAAGGTACCACGGTTGAAGGACAAACTGAGCCTAATGCGAAAGTTCAGATAAAAGATGCTGATGGTAAAGTGATTGGTACGGGTACCGCAAACGCTCAAGGCGAATTTCAAATTACGCTTTCTCCGGCATTAAAAGAGTCACAAAAGGCAACAGTTGTTGTTGAAGATGCAGCAGGTAATACCTCTAAACCTTTAGAAGTTTCTCCAAGTTATGACTCTATTGCACCTGATAAACCTGTTGCTCAAATTAATGCTGATGGAACAACCGTAACAGGTACAACCGAAGCAAATGCAAAAGTTGAAATTAAAGATACGACAGGTAAGGTCATTGGCACGGGAACAGCAGATGCAAATGGAAAATTTACAATTACGATTTCGCCTGCTTTAACTGATAACAAACATGCTTCAGTTTCGGCTACTGATAGTGCAGGAAATAAATCTGAGGCTCTTGATATTATTGGTACTAAGGACACAACACCACCTGCAAAACCTGTTTTAAACAGTGTGGATGATGATGTCGGTGCTCTAAAAGGTGCGATTACTGCTGGTTCAGAAACTGACGATGCAAGACCAAAGCTCACAGGTTCAGGTGAGGCAAATGCAACTTTAACCATTTATGATAATGGTGTTGCTATTGGGATTGTAAATGTAAGTAGTAGTCGATCATGGAGCTTTACGCTCGATAAAGACTTAGCAATTGGTAAACATACGATTACTTTAACTCAAACAGATGCAGCAGGCCTTACAAGTGAAGTGAGTTCACCATTTACGTTTTATGTGGTCGCTCCAAAAGCTGCCAGTTTAAGTGATGTAGCTGTTGATACTGCTCATACAGAAACTGTATCTGTTGCTGATAGTGTTGGGTTAAATACATTAAAGTTAGTACAAAGCACAACAAATGAAACGGATAGCCAAGAGCAGAAATCTGTGCCATTAGATGATTTGTTAAAAAGCTCTACGTCTAGTGAACCAGACCCAATTGAAACTCTTTTATCTTCAGCGGCATTAAAGCCTACTCAGGTAAATGATCAGAGTGATATAACTACGAACGCTAGTAATATCACAGGCAATCTTGAGCATGTTTTACCTGATACGACTTCTTCGGTTTTACAAAGCCTTTTAGAACAAACCTATCCTGTTGTCTAAAGTGATCTTAAAAAAAGCGCTCATTGAGCGCTTTTTTATTTATGAGTTATTTGTTTTAGATGGAAGCATCAGTGCAAGAAGTCCATAGAAAATTGCCCCAATAGTTGCTAACAGCATATCTTTATGGGCATCCCACATATCGCCTTGTTGCCCATTATAATTTTCGGCTTCTTCGGGAGATAATCCAATAGCAATTGCCCATTCAATAAGTTCATATAAAACACTTGATGCCATTACAAATTGAACCACTAGCAAAAAAAGACTGAATGGCTTTATGGATGGTAACCACACTTGAAACACGCGATAAGTAAGAGGGTAAAGAAAAATACCATAGGCAAGATGAACCAAACGATCATACATATTACGGGACCAACCCATATATTGATCTAAGTTAAAATGGAATGCTTGTTGTATCCAATCATTGTATGGAACGTATGAATACAGGTAATGTGCGCCAACAATATGGATGAGCAAAAACAGCAGATAGAAAGTAAAACTTAAAAAATCGAGTCCAATCTTCTTAAAAATAACAAAGAGCAAAATCAACATAAACACAGTGCCAGCTTGGTGAAGTAAATAGGCTTCAAATTCAAGAGGCTGAATAGCTGAAATAACAATCGCAATCAAAAGCAAGCCAAGAGCAATATAGTGTTTAAGTTTGAATTGTTTTTCGATCATTTTATGAAGTCTTTATTGTGATTTATATGAGTGTAATAAAAAAGCGAAGCCTAAGCTCCGCTTTTTGTAAACTTTTTAATTAGATTTTGCTAATTAGATCATTAATTTGTTTCGCTTGTTCAGCTGCATTACCTGTGTAAGTTGCAGGCGTAAGTTCAGCTAAGCGCGCACGTTCTTCGTTTGGTACTTGAGAAAGCTCATCACCATTTACGAAATTAACCATCATGTCACGAGTCATTGCTTGACCACGAGTTAATGCTTTTAATTTTTCGTATGGTTTTTCAATGTTGTAGCGACGCATTACAGTTTGAATTGGTTCAGCTAAAACTTCTTGAGCTTGGTCTAAATCTTCATTTAAACGGTTTGCATTTAACTCAAGTTTACCAACACCTTTTAAGCACGCATCGAAAGCAATTAAGCTTTGCGCAAAACCAACACCCATATTACGTAATACAGTTGAGTCAGTTAAGTCACGCTGCCAGCGAGAAATTGGTAATTTTTCACCTAAGTGAGCCAATACTGCATTTGCAATACCTAAGTTACCTTCAGAGTTTTCAAAGTCAATTGGGTTAACTTTGTGTGGCATTGTTGATGAACCAACTTCGCCTTCTTTCAATTTTTGTTTGAAATAACCTAAAGAGATGTAACCCCATACGTCGCGGTTAAAGTCGATTAAAATCGTATTGAAACGACGTAACGCATCAAACAACTCTGCCATGTAATCATGTGGTTCGATTTGAGTTGTATAAGGGTTGAATGTTAAACCTAAAGATTCAACAAAAGCTTGTGCGTGAGCAGCCCAATCAACATCTGGATAAGCAGAAAGGTGAGCATTGTAGTTACCTACAGCACCATTGATTTTGCCAAGTAACTCAACGTTTTCAAATTGTTTGATTTGACGAGCTAAACGGTATGCGACGTTCGCCATTTCTTTACCCAAAGTTGTTGGGCTAGCAGTTTGACCGTGTGTACGAGACAACATTGGTTGTTCAGCGTGAGTCGTTGCCAAAGCAGAGATCGCATTAAGGATTTGCTTCATGCTTGATACTAAAACTTCACGACCGTTTTTAAGCATAAGCGCGTGAGATAAATTGTTGATGTCTTCAGAAGTACATGCAAAGTGAATGAATTCACCCGCATTTTGTAATTCAGTGATACCAGCAATTTTCTCTTTTAAGAAATACTCAACTGCTTTAACGTCATGGTTAGTCGTACGTTCAATCTCTTTAATGCGATTTGCATCTTCTTCAGAGAAGTTGCTAACAATTGCATCTAAAGCTGCATTTGTTTCGTTTGAAAAAGGTGCAACTTCAACAATTTCCGGACGGTTAGAAAGTGCTTGTAACCAACGCACTTCTACAGTGACACGAGCATGGATTAAACCAAACTCAGAAAGAAAAGGGCGTAGCGCATCACATTTGCTGGCATAACGTCCATCTAATGGTGATAGTGCGGTTAAAGCGTTCATAACGATTCCTTAATGTTGGAATAAACATAAAACTAAAAAAATCTCGTTTATAGTCTTAAATGACTTGGTACTGTAAACGAGCAAGTGCTTGAATATCCTGTAGCAATTTACGTTTGCTAAAAATCATGTTCCACGAACTACCGCCGAGTTGTCGCCATAAATGGGCCATTTGCAAGCCAGTAAACAGACAAGCACGGATGCGGTTAGTATGATTGGTATCTTTAAATGCTTCTGCATTACCACGAACTAAAATGCGTGGGTTAATCTGGCCAGCCGTATCAACATAAGTTTGCGCCAAATTGGCTAAAATGCTTGGGTGTAAGTAGTTATTATCAAAAAAAGACAGCTGTTTTAAAATTTTCTGCTGAGCTTTTTCAATGATTGCGACATATTCAGGATTGCTATAAACCTTTTTTTCTAGCTGTAAGAGCGACATCGCATAGGACATTGGCAATTTGGCCGTGCCCATTTTTGGAAGGCGAGACTTAGGCATGTTTGAAAAAGGTTGAGTAATACAATTTTCGAGTGTTTTAAGCCCTAAAGAAATATCTGCCAACTGATTAAAAAAATCTAAGGTTTGAACACCATTGTTGGCTGTAGGGCGTATATTTAAACTTGCTTTGATTAATAGTTCAAAATAGAAGTTACCACTTTCACCAATACTTTGCTGACCCGTCATGGCTGTCATATGGGTGAGCTGAGTGGCCTGAAATACCCCAGCCAAGGCAAGGGCACGGTTTTGGCGAACATTCAAGGCTTGTGATTGTTGAAATGGTAACTCCACCATGCCATTCATTCCCTTAAATAAAATTTGGTGTAGGGGCATTTGTATGGTGAATGACACCCCCGCCTAAGCAAACTTCATCTGAATAAAATACAACGCTTTGACCCGGTGTAACAGCACGCTGAGGTTCATCGAACTCAACGCGAACACCGTGTTCAGTGTTTTCATCAATAAAAATTGTACATGCCTGATCAGGTTGGCGATAACGCGTTTTAGCTGTACAGCGTAATCCTTCAACTGGAATATTCTGTTCACCAGCTACCCAGTCAATTGACTCACTCCACAGTTGAGTACTTTGCATGAGTGGGTGTTCATGTCCCTGACCAACAACGAGGCGATTATTTGCCAGATCTTTATGTAGTACGAACCATGCACCTTCAGCTGCACCCTTCAAACCACCTAGACCAATTCCACCGCGTTGACCGAGCGTATAGTACATCAGACCGTGATGTTCACCAACTTCTTTACCTGTATCAAGTACAATTTTCCCAGGCTGAGCGGGTAAATATTGTTTAAGGAAGTCATTAAAACGACGTTCTCCAATAAAACAGATTCCTGTTGAGTCCTTTTTCTTGGCTGTAGCAAGATCAAGTTCTTCAGCAATTCTGCGAACTTCAGGTTTTTCGATTTCGCCTACTGGGAATAATGTTTTATTAATTTCTCTACCATGAACGGCATGTAAGAAATAGGTTTGGTCTTTATTGTTATCTACACCACGTAATAATGGTGCGTATGCTTCGCCTTTAGAGTTATATGCGGTTTCACCACGGCGTGCATAATGACCCGTTGCGATGAAGTCTGCACCTAAAGTCATAGCATGATCTAAAAATGCGCGGAATTTAATTTCTTTATTACATAAAATATCTGGGTTTGGTGTGCGACCCGCAGCATATTCAGCTAGGAAAAGTTCAAACACTCGATCCCAATATTCCATCGCAAAGTTTGCTGTATGCAGCTTAATACCGATTTTATCAGCTACTGCTTGGGCATCGGCTAAGTCTTCCATTGCCGTACAGTATTCCGTGCCGTCGTCTTCCTCCCAGTTCTTCATGAAAAGACCTTCAACTTGATAACCCTGTTGAAGTAAAAGTGCTGCAGAAACAGAAGAGTCTACACCACCAGACATACCGACGATGACACGTTGTTGCATAGGACTAAGCATCCAAATGAGAAGTTAATGAGGGAGAGAAGGGGTGCTCATAGATAAGCGATAGAGGATAATGGTGGCCTTTCATAGCATCTTCAACTGCTTTTAGCACAAGAGGACTGCGAGCACGGGCAGATTCTTTGAGTTCATCCGGTGTCATCCACACAGCAGCGATAATACCTGTGTCGAGTTGAGGATCAATTTCAACCTGAGTTACATGCGCTAGAAAACAGAAACGGTAATAGGTGCGATCGGGAAACATTGGTGGGGTATAAGTATAAATACCAAGCAAGGCATCAATTTCAACATGATGGCCTGTCTCTTCAAGTGTTTCTCGAATGGCAGCTTCTGTTAATGACTCACCACATTCCACATGACCAGCAGGTTGGTTAAATACTGTGTGTACAAAACCTTCGCTATGCTCTTCTACAAACAGATAGCGTCCGTCTTTTTCTACGACTGTAGCAACAGTGACATGAGGAGTCCATGCGGTCATAAAAAAGCACCATGATTTAAAAGACGTATAATACGAAATTTAGGGGTTTTTGGCTACGGTGATCTGCTAAACGATATGAGCAATACGACAAAACCATATCGTTTAAAAATCAGCATTTTTATTACTTACGATCAAGATAGATAATTAATCCTGATTTGCTTGTGCAGCTTTATGATTATTTTGCACTTTTACATAATGTCTTGCTGAATAAGGAAGGAACGCCAGTTCTTTTTCAGTCAATGGCCGCACTTGTTGTACGGGGCTTCCTACATAGAGATAACCGCTTTTTAAGACTTTGCGAGGCGGAACTAAACTTCCTGCACCAATCATCACATCATCTTCAATAATTACGTCATCTAGAATAACGGTGTTGATTCCGACTAAAACACGGTTGCCAATGGTACAGCCATGCAAAGTCACATGATGTCCAACCGTTACATCTTCACCAATAATCAGAGGTGAGCCATTCGGTTTGGCATCATTTTTATGGCTTACATGCAACATACAATGGTCTTGTACGTTACTGTTTTTGCCAATTTGAATACTATTTACGTCACCACGGATGACTGCAAAAGGCCAGACAGAAACATTTTCAGCTAAGCTAACGTCACCAACCACAACAGCCATTTCATCGATATAACAGGTTGTATCTACTTGAGGGTGGTGTTCAAGATAAGGACGAATGTTCTTTGCCATAAGTAGTATCAAAATAAAATTTAGTCGAATTATAAAATAAAAAAGCACTCAAGCTAAATAGCATGAGTGCTTAATTCAACTATTCTAAAATTAGAATAAGTTGCTGAAGAATTGCTTGATATGGTCGATTAAACGAGCAAAGAAACCTGCTTCTTCAACTGGCTTTAATGCAACTAACGGCTTTTCAGCAATTACTTTGCCATCTAGGCTAGCAACAAGTTTACCCACAACTTGACCCTTTTGAAGTGGTGCATTTAAGTTAGGTTGAACCACTAACTGAGTTTTAATGCCATCAGCTTTACCTTTAGGCATAGTCACACTAAAGTTTTCAGCCAAACCGACTTGAACTTCATCTTCTTTACCAAACCAAACTTTTGCTTTTGCAAGAACTTGATTGGCTGGTTGAACATTTGCAGTTTCAAAGTTTGCAAAGCCCCAAGCCAGTAACGTACGCGTTTGGTCTGCACGTTCAGACATGCTTGGAGTACCAAAAATCACTGAAATTAAACGCATTGGACCGCGTTTACTTGAAGTAGTTAAGCAGTAACCAGCTTCATCTGTATGACCTGTTTTTAAACCATCTACACTTGGGTCGGTGTAAAGCAAGGCATTACGGTTACCTTGTTTAATACCATTAAAAGTAAATTCTTTTTCAGAGTAAATTGGGTAGTATTTTGAGCTGTCTTTAATAATATGTTGTGCTAACACAGCCATATCTTTTGCAGTTGAATAGTGGCCTTCAGCAGGCATACCGGTCGAGTTAATAAACTGGGTGTTCACCATGCCGATACGTTTTGCTTCCTGATTCATCATATGAGCAAACGTGCCTTCATTTCCGGCAATATGTTCAGCCATTGCTTTTGATGCATCATTACCTGACTGGATAATAATACCGCGGAGCATTTCTAGAACAGTCGCTGTACCGTTTAAAGGAACATACATACATGATTCAGAGCTACTTCCTTTACACCATGCAGACTCGTTCATACGAACCTGCTCATTTTCAGTCAGTTCACCTTTTAATAATTTTTGTTCAATGATGTAACTGGTCATCATTTTTGTCATAGACGCAGGTGCAAGCTTTTCGTTTTCATTTTTAGAAGCGAGAATTTGGCCTGTCTCATAATCCATTAATACATAAGACTTATTATTTAATTCTGGCGGAGCTGATAAGACAGTTGCTGCATAAGAAAAACTTGGTAAGAGGAGTAGTGCAGCAATAGCGCTTTTTCGAGTCATTCTAGGTAATTCCAATATCTTGTATGAAGCAGAAGAGCCTAGCATTTTAGGATAAAGCAAAGCCGACTTCTACGGGAGAAGTCGGCTTTTTCAAACAGTATTGTAACTCAAGAGTTTTTTACTAATTTAGTTTTGCGATTGATATGCTTTCACGTCTTGGCAAACTAATGTGTTTTGTTCATCACCGGCAGCTTTCGCATCGCTACGTGCTTCTTTTAAGTATTTCTTGAAAGCTTTGTCTTTACTACGTTTTTCTAATGCAGAAACAGCATCAGTTTCATTTGGTAGGTAGTCTTTAACTAAACGTTCATAGCCTTGAGCAAAATCAGCGTCTTTTTTACCAATCAAACTTGGACAAATTTCAGAAAGCACTTGAATTGCAGCTAATTCTTCAGGAGTCGTGCCTTGTTGTGGAGTCACTTCAACAACGTTTTCATTTTCGGTTTTCTTTTCAGTTGTTTTCTTCTTATCAGCAGCAAAACCAGCTGTTGCCATGCTCATAAGTAAAACCAAAGAGAGCGATTGAACTAAGCTTTTCTTCATAAACATCGATAACCCAAAATAAAATTTCTAAATATGCCGTTAGCTTAACCAATTTAGAATTTAAAAAAATGGAAAAAATGTATTGTTATGTTGGTTTTCTGCTTAATGGCGAACAGAAAACCCAAAATGAATAAGTTTCTATATCACAAAAGAGTAAGATCTATTCTTTATAATTAACGATCTCTTCACAGAGCTCATGTTGCTCATGATGATCCATTTGTTTTGCCGCAAGACGTGCTTCATTTAATAAAGTTTTAAATTCAGCATCATTTTGTAGAGTCGCTAAGGTCATTGATTTATTTGAATAACCACTTAAATACATCGCAATAATCTTTTGAGTGTTTGACTCAAGTTTTTTATTTGTTCCGACAAAAGCTGGGCAGATTTCCTGCAAAACTTGCGTTGCGGCAATGTCATCTTTAATTAAGCTATCAGCCTCTTGTGTTGAGATATCCTCATCTGCAAAAACCGCTTGCGTACACAATGTGATACTGATCCCCAATACCTGAAAAAAAGGAGCGAAAGTTTTCATTTTTTCACAATTTTATAATGCTATGGAGGCATAAATATATATAATTCAACAAATAATTCAATTGTGAAAACCTTTAGGTTTATTTGTAGAGAAAGATTTTAGTGAATATTTTAATTGCGAATGATGACGGTGTTTTTGCGCCAGGTATACAGGCTTTAGCTGAAGCATTAAGACCACTTGGACGCGTGGTTGTGGTTGCACCAGAAAGTGAAAGAAGTGGTTTCTCAAGTGCATTAACATTGGATCGACCATTACGCCCCATTCAAATTGCCGAAGATGTCTGGGCGGTGAATGGTACACCAGCAGATTGTGTTTATTTATCCATGAATGGTTTGTTTGATTTTGAGTTTGACTTGGTCGTGAGCGGAATCAATAGTGGTGCAAACTTGGGAGATGACGTTTTATATTCGGGAACGGTAGGGGCCGCTTTTGAAGGCCGCTTAATGAAACAGCCGGCAATTGCCGTATCTTTAGCTGGCCCTGATGTGCGCGCTTATAACAATAAAGAAGATTATGCTCAGGCTGCTAAATGGGTACATGATTTTATTGCAAGCGGATTACCATCTTTGCCTCCACGACATATCTTTAATATCAATATTCCTGATGTGCCGCAGTTAAAAGGAGCACAGATTACTTATCAAGGGCGCCGTGCTCAATCTAAGCCTATTACTAGTCATGTCGATCCACGAGGCCGTCAAGTTTATTGGATTGGCTTAGCCGGTGAGGCGGTTACAGATCCGCAACGTGTTTCTAGCCAGATTCAATCTGATTTCTTTGCCGTTGCAAACGGTTATGTAAGTGTTACGCCTATTCAAATGGATGCAACAAATTATGCTGTTTTAGAAGATTTGCAGCTCAGTTTGAGTCAATAATTTGCCTCGAATGTTATAACTTTGTGAATAAAGAAAAAGAGGAACGTGTTTCCTCTTACTTTTTTGGTACTCTTAGCCGAAATGATTTGTAGCATTTAGTGAGGGAGATCAATGCATTTAATTGGGCAACAAAGCAGAGTGCATATCCAAAAAGACAAAATAATGAAAATTATGTTGTTGTCTGTGGCTGTAGGTTTTACCGTTGCTATGGCAGGGTGTGCTTCTAAACCACAAATTAATAATAGTTCTCGCTATGCAATGGCTCCTAACTATTACACAGTTCGTTCAGGTGATACTTTAAGTGGTATCGCAATGCGTTATGGCCTCGACTATATTAGTATTGCCGAAATGAATGATATTGCTCCGCCATATCGTATTTATGTTAATCAGTCTTTGCGTTTGAAGAAAGGTTCTTCACCAAGAACTGTATCTACGCAAGTCATGACTCAACCTGAGCAAATCAAACGTCAAACCATTGCTCTACCAACCACACAACCTGTTACCCCAGTAACTCAGCCTACAACGACCGCACCGTCAACGAATACGACAGTGACTTCAGTTGCACCGAATTCTAGCCTACGTTGGATAAAACCGAACAATGGGCCAGTGATTCAAGGGTTTAATTTGGCAAATAATGTCAAAGGAATCCGTTATGGTGGAAATCAGGGTGACCCTATTTATGCTGCAGCAGATGGTCAAGTTGTTTACGCGGCAGATGGCTTAAAAGAATACGGCAATTTGGTTTTAATTAAGCATATTGACGGTTATATCAGTGCCTATGCCCACAATAGCAAGATGTTGGTGAAAAGCGGTGACAATGTAACTGCTGGACAAAAAATTGCCGAAATGGGCTCTACAGGAGCATCTCAGGTTATGCTTGAGTTCCAGATCCGTTTGGATGGCAAACCAATTAATCCTGTAAATCTTTTACCAAAATAGCTAATGCATAAAACTTAGGTTTCCTCGTATAATATAATTGGTTGCTTTCATTACAACAATAAGCATTTTTTTATAAATTTAGAATTAGATTTGAGGAAACCTATGTTAGATCAGCTTCGTGCGATGGGTGTTTTTGCTTGTGTGGTTGAAAAAAGTTCATTCAGTGGTGCGGCACGTGAATTAGGAATTACAACAAGTGCAGTGAGCCAGCAGATTCGCTCCCTCGAGCATGAAATGGATGTAATTCTATTACATCGCTCCACTCGTAAACTTAGTTTGACAGAAGCCGGACAGGCTTTTTTTTCAAGCTGTCAAGAGATGTTGGCGGCGGCTGAAAGGGGAAAAATCAGAATTAATGAGTTGAGGGATGACTTAATTGGGGATTTGCGTATAGCAACAACTCCTGATTTAGCAGTTCAGCACATTATTCCTGCATTATCTCACTGGATGTCAGCTCATCGCGGTTTATCTGTGCATTTTGAGGTTGGACATCGTTATATCGATTTGATTGAAGAGCGAATAGATATTGCAGTACGTATGAGCTCTACTCCAGTAGAAGAGAGTAGCTCTGTCATTCCAATGGCTTTTGTAGATCAAATTTTAGTAGCTTCTCCAAGTTATCTAAATCAGTCTAGTCCAATTGTGCATCCTAATGATTTAAGAGATCATGAGTTATTGTCGATCAATGTCATGAATGACGCACATCATTTCCATTTTCACCATGTAAAAACAGGTGAAACACTTAATGTTGAAATGCAGAGCCGTTTGCAGAGCAATAATTTACAAGTTGCAAAGGCGTTATGTCAGCAAGGGCATGGTATTGCACGAATTCTATATTTAGATGCTCAAAAAGAGTTAAAAAATGGTTCTTTGATTGAACTCATGCCAGATTGGAAATTACCAACATTTACTTTGTATGCAGAAGTTGCCAAACATGATCAACAACCAATGAAAATTCAGCGCTGTGTTGAAGCACTTAAACAATATTTTAGTCAGTTAGCAGGAGGACGAGCGATCCAAATCGTTCGCTAATTTTGCCACTCTAAAAGTAAAAAGGGCCTGTATTTGACAGGCCCTTTTTTTATTATTTCTGTTTTAAGGTTGCAACTTCTTCTACACTTTCTTGCGGCAGATCTTCCGCCGTAAGCTCTTCATGCTTCTTAATTTTTTTCTTATTTTTCTTTTTCTTCTTTGGCTCCTCTTCAATTTCTGCGCCATCTTCAATGGCTTGCCAATATTCGAGTTGCTCCATTACAGCAGCATAAATAGAGTGTTTACTGTACTTACCTTTTTTGTCGAGTGTACCGACAGGGCGGGCCATTAAAATCTCAAGCGCTTGATCAATGGTATCAATCGCATGGATATGGAATTGACCACTTTGTACTGCATCAATTACATCTTGGCGTAACATCAAATGCTGCATGTTTTGACGAGGAATAATGACACCTTGTTTGCCAGTTAAACCTTGTAATTTACAAGCATCATAGAAGCCTTCAATTTTTGCATTTACACCACCAATTGGTTGAACTTGGCCTAACTGGTTCATAGAACCTGTAATTGCCCATGATTGATCAATTGGTATTTGGCTAATTGCAGAAATTAATGCAGAAAGCTCGGCAACTGTTGCACTGTCGCCATCTACTTGCCCATAACTTTGTTCAAATGCAAGCGCAGCAGAGAAATGTAAAATCTGTTCACGACCAAAGTGAGCTTTTAAGAAGCTCGACATAAGTAATACGCCTTTGGCATGTAGTGAACCACCAAGCTCTACACTACGTTCAATATCAAGAATATCGCCGCCACCTTGATAGACTGATGCAGTCAAACGTGAAGGTAAACCAAACTCAACATCTGCATAGTGAATAACAGAGAGGGCATTAATTTGACCTAAACGATGACCGGAAGTTTCGATTAACTGAGTTCCACGCGATAAATCTTGCCAGTAAAGCTCTCTTAAATAGCCTAAGCGATACTGTCTGTGTTGTAGTGCCAAGTTAATGTGCTGGTCAGTTACAAGCTTTTCATTAGCTTTAAAAGCATGGTGATGTGCTTCGCGAATGAGGTCGCCCAACGTTGAAGCATGTAACGACAGTGAGCTTTGGTCTTCTGCCTGACGACTAGAGTCGGTAAGTAAAGCTGCTAAAGCACTACGATCAAACGGAAGTAATTTATCCGCTTGTACATAATCAGCAATTAGCTGCATGTAGGCTTGTTCATTCTCGTCATTACGTTGTAATGTATCGGTAAAATCTGCACGAATTTTAAAGACACTACCAAGCTCTGGTTCTACTTCTAAAATTTCATAATAAATCTCAGGCTCTGCCATAAGAACCACTTTAATATCAAGTGGAACAGCAGCAGGTTCAATCGAGATAGAGCCTGTTAACGTCAGCATATGTTCAAGAGAAGAAAGCTTGAGTTGGCCTGATTTTAAGGCGCGCTTTAAACCTTGCCATGCATAGGGCTGTTCGAGTAATTGCTCGGCCTCAAGCATTAAAAAGCCACCATTCGCTTGATGTAGGGCACCTGGACGAATGAGAGTGAAATCTGTGGTAATTGTGCCGTTGTGAGTAAGTTGTTCAACATGACCAAGCAAGTTGTAGTGCGTTGGGAAATCTTCAAAAATAACCGGTGCACCACTGTTTGGTTTGTTTGAGACAATTACATTAGCCTGATAACGTGCAGGCACACGATTGAACATTGCCGGAGCAAAGTCATCTTCTTCTTGCTCTAAAATGAGTTCAACATTATCAATTACATCTTGAGCATATTGTTTTAAATAATCTTCAAGGCCTTTGACTTGACCATATTTATTTAAAATCAAATCCATGCGTGGCTTAACCACTTGAGTCGCGATGTCTCGATTCAACACAGAAACTTTGTCACGTGCGTCATCTTCTAAATCACCTAAATGCAAACCAAGACGCTCGAGCTTTTTATCCATGTAGCGAACATTCGCTGCAATTTCAGCACGTTGCTTAGTATTTAAAGCTTCAATTTCTGTTTGAGTCAGTTCTTGCACCTGATCATCTTTTACTTGTACAGGTACAAAGCCATGCTTTTCATTGCGGGAGATGAGTTTTAAGTCGAGCTCTTCGCCTTCTTTGGTTAACTCGACAAGCGCTTGTTGCTGCTCATCTCCAGTTTCCTCACGGATACGCTCAATACGGTTATGATAGGTCTCGGCACTAAAACGGCGTTCAAGCTGTTTTAAAATAATTTGCCAAGTTTGATGAAGGGCATGTTGAAACTTGATTCCTTGTCCAGCAGGGAAGCGTAGAGCAAGTGGTTGGCGTGCTTGTTTAAAATTATAGACATATACCCAGTCATCTGGAGTAGGCATTGTTTTCGCATGTTGTTGGAGTAAACGCTTAATCATGGTGCGTTTACCCAAACCTGCTGTTCCTACTGCAAAAATGTTATAGCCAGAGTAGGGTAAAGAAATCCCTGCTTCTACCGATGCTTTGGCACGGTCTTGCCCTAAAAAGTTATTAAGCGGTTTTATACGTTTTGTAGAAGCTGGAATTTTTTCAAAATCTGGAATATGTGTAAGTTGTTCGGGTTTTAAGGCTGTTTTATCCAAAGTCATTTTTATATCAGGTTGCTCAAAAGCTGAAGGAAATGCATTTATTGTGACGTTTGTGGTGTTTGTTTTAGCGAGTGATAAAGTTGAGATGGTCACTTGATCAAGTTTTTGTGTCACTGTTGATATCCAGCAAAAGAAAACGAAGGTTGAAGCTTAAAGGTATACAGGTTTAGCATAAAATATCAAGCAAACTTGCCGTTTTTATCGCCAAAACAAAATTGATTGCATAAAGAATCTTGAAAGGAATTGTAAGAAGGGTTTGAATAGGCACATTTATAATTTATGGAAAATAAAAAACGAATGACCACACAAGCTTCGGGTTGGGTCTCGGCTTTTAAAGCATTTTTAGATCGCCGTGCATTAATTATGCTGTTTCTAGGTTTTTCTGCCGGAATTCCGATTTTATTAATTTTCTCTAGTCTCTCTTTATGGCTTGGAGAGGCGGGCATTGATAAAAGTGCAGTCACTTTTTTTAGTTGGGCTGCCCTAGGTTACTCTTTTAAGTTCGTTTGGGCTCCTCTTATCGATGAGTTACCTGTGCCTGTCTTAACTAAAACCTTAGGCCGAAGACGAGCTTGGTTGTTAATTGCACAGTGTTTGATCGTTCTTGCTATTTGTATTATGGCTTTCTCTGATCCTGCTTTAGGTCAAAGTTATCTTATTCAAATGGCGGTAGGTGCTGTATTACTCGGCTTCTCGGCAGCCACCCAAGATATTGTGATTGATGCTTACCGTATTGAATTAGCAGAAACAGAAATGCAAACGGTTTTGGCCTCTACCTATAATGCGGGTTACCGAATTGGCATGATTGTGGCTGGAGCGGGTGCATTATTTCTAGCTGCCCACTTGGGAACTGCTAAAGGTAATTACATTTACGAAGCTTGGAAAACGACTTATTTAACCATGGCAGGCGTTATGTTAGTGGGTATTGTCACGACCCTACTTGTGCGTGAGCCTGTTGTAAATCGAGTTTATAAAAATTATAAGAGTAGTGATTACTACCGTTTGGTTCTCGTATTTTTTATTGCAGTTATTTCATTCGTAGTCACTTATATTTATTCTGGGCAAGTTACCGAGGCCATTTCACAAGCTGGTAATATTAAAGACAGTGCTGCGTTATTTGGTTTGGAAGCTTTAAGATTTTTAACTGCAACTGCTGCTGCGATTTTTGTAGGTTATCTACTCGTTAAAATTGGTGTGGTTAACCAGCAAATGGCGAAAGAGACATGGATTGCACCAATTCTAGATTTCTTTAAACGCTATGGTGCCAAACTCGCATTAGTGTTGTTGCTACTTATTGGTTTCTTCCGTATTTCAGACATTATTGCTGGTGTTATTTCTAATGTGTTCTACCAAGATCTTAACTTCAGTAAAGAGCAAATTGCAGAAGCAGTTAAAATCTATGGGGTACTATTTAGTTTAGTCGGCGGTTTCTTAGGTGGTCTTTTAGCACAGCGCATCAACATTATGAAACTGATGTTTGTCGGTGCTGTTTTGGCTAGCTCTACCAATTTAATTTTTATTGGACTAGTAAAATCTGGTCAGCCATTAGATATGGTAGACGTAAAAGTTGGTGAACATAGCTATCAAGTCAAGCCAGATGAAGTCGGGTTATGGAAGTTAGAAGTACCAAGTTCTGCTTTTAGTGGAACAAAACAAATTGAAGTAAAAGCTGCTTATGCTTCAAATGATGTAGCGCCTGTTACACGTACTCAGCCATTACTGACAACTGAGTCAGCTAAATCGCCTCTACAAATTTTACCCGTTATGGGCAATGATCAGGTCTCACTTAAAGATGGTGAGGGAAGTGTTGTGGTTCGAGGGCAATACTTTGGACAAGCATTAACTCCTACCCAAAAAATTATTATTAGCCTTGATGGGCAAAATTTTGATGCAAAAATGACTGATCAAAAAGGTGTTTTTAGTACAGCCATTGATGCAAAAAAACTAGTGGCATCGACAAGTAAAGAGCTTAACGTAGCTGTAATGGATGGCGAACAAAAAATACTTTCTGCATCTCATTCATATGCTGTTAGCTCAAATCAAGAAGCGGCAAGTGAACTTGATGTGAATATTGAACCGGTAGCTTATATTGATCCGCTTTCTGGTCAATCTGTTGAAGTCAGCGGTAAGGTCATTAAACCATATAGTTCTTTATGGCTTTATTTTGCCATTATTGTCGATAATTTAGCTTCTGGTTTGGCTGGTGCGGCATTTATTGCATTCCTTTCAAGTTTAACGAGTGTCTCATTTACAGCTGTTCAATATGCAATCTTTAGTTCACTCATGACACTTACTCCAAAACTTTTGGGTGGATATTCAGGTACCATAGTCAGTAATATTGGTTACCCAAAGTTCTTTTTGATGACAACTCTTATTGGTATTCCAATCTTGATCTTAGTGGTTTGGGTTGGAAAATTGCTAAGAGATCATCAAACACATGAATCAGAAAAGGCAGGTGAATAAACATGCGAATGCTTCATACAATGTTGCGAGTAGGCAATTTAGAACAATCTTTAAAGTTCTATACCGAAGTATTAGGGATGAAGTTACTTCGTAAGCGTGATTATGAAGAAGGGCGCTTTACACTAGCATTTGTTGGTTACGGTGATGAAGAAACCAATACCGTGCTTGAGCTTACCCATAACTGGGATACATCAAGTTATGATTTAGGCAATGCCTATGGTCACATTGCGATTGGTGTTGACGATGCCTACAAAGCGTGTGCAGAAATTAAAGCACGTGGTGGGAAAGTTGTTCGCGAAGCGGGTCCAATGAAAGGTGGTGTTACCGTGATCGCATTTGTTGAAGATCCAGACGGCTATAAAGTCGAATTGATTCAACAAGATGCTAATGCGACAAATAATTAAAAATTGACTGTGATGCTTTAAGAATTAGTTCTTAAAAGTCTAGCTTTATTTTTTTAGCCCAGTATGATGAAGGCTTGACCAAATGGTCAATTTATCAACTGGGTTTTTTATTTATCTAAAATAATCATAGGATATGGCTATGCTGAAGTTATTGGCGCTTGATCGATTTACAATTTTATTGGTTGGAATGGTACTACTCGCAACATTCTTTCCAGTCAGTGGTCAAGCAGCGCAATATTTCAATACACTGACCACAGTCGCAATTGCAATCTTATTCTTTTTGCATGGTGCGAAACTATCACGTGAGGCTGTAATTGAAGGTATTTTGCATTGGAAAATGCATTTACTGGTCTTCGCATTTACTTTCTTTATTTTCCCTGTGATTGGTCTGTTGGCTAAGCCAATTTTATTACCTCTGTTAGGTCAACAGCTCTACTGGGGTTTTTTATTTATGTGCTTTTTACCCTCTACAGTTCAATCCTCTATTGCATTTACGTCGGTTGCAAAAGGGAACGTGGCGGGAGCGGTGTGCAGTGCATCTTTTTCAAACTTGATTGGTATGTTTATTACGCCAGTATTGGTGAGCTTCTTTATTTTAGGCCAAAGCCAACATGGATTTGACCCGACGACTTCAATTATACAAATTACATTATTACTGTTAGTGCCATTTATTTTAGGTCAATTATTACGTCCTTATATTTTCCCTTATATGGCAAAAGTTCCGAGTATTGTTAAAGCATTCGATCAAGGCTCGATTTTGATGGTGGTGTATGGCGCATTTAGTGGAGCAGTAGTTGCAGGACTTTGGCATCAAGTAAGTTGGAAAACTTTACTCATTCTAACAATTGCGTGTTCAGTGCTCTTAACAGTCATTATGCTATTAGCACTTTACCTACCACGTGCTTTAGGTTTTAACCGAGCAGATCAAGTTACGGTTTTCTTTTGTAGCTCTAAAAAGACCTTGGCAAGTGGTGTTCCGATGGCGCAAATCTTATTTATTGGCCAACCATTAGGCATGATCGTTTTGCCTATTATGATCTTTCACCAAATCCAATTAATGGTGTGTGGCGTGATTGCAAATTACTGGGCTAAATCGAAAGATTAATTCGCAAAAGAAAATTATTTGACGTATAATGCTGCCCACTTGTTGTGCTTAGCTCTAACCCTAGAGGTTTCGGTGGGCCAAAAGAATGGTCTGTTGTGGTGTTGATCTGCTCATTTTGAGCCTGTCCTCAACTTAGTTGAGAGTGATCAATTGCGATGACAGCTTAAGCCTTTCTTCCAATTAGGAGTAATCGACGATGCGCGCCGATATTCACCCAAAATATGAAAAATTAGTTGCAACTTGTTCTTGCGGTAACGTAATCGAAACTCGTTCTGCTTTAGGTAAAGAAACTATCTACCTTGACGTATGTTCAGCTTGCCACCCATTCTACACTGGTAAGCAAAAGAATGTAGACACTGGTGGTCGTATCGACAAATTCAAACAACGTTTTGCTGGTATGTCTCGCTCTATCAAGCGTTAATACTGCAACACGAAACAAAAAACGGGCTTTATGCCCGTTTTTTGTTTTTCAGTACAAGACCATTATTGGTCTTGTACGTCTGTTAATCGATCAAGTTTTTTCTGAAAATATTGACCTTGCAAGAAACGAGCTTCTACATTCCAAGCATTTGCAAATGAGTTCATGTCATTAAGTTCACTCAGTAAAATCCCGACTGGTTTTACAGTCAAATAGTTCAAAACCTTTTCTTGTAAGCGAGCTAGACCATCATCTGAGTTTAACAGCTCTGTTTTCTTCGATTGCAGTTTTAAATATTGAATATCAAGTTGTTGCAATATTGATTCGCTATACATAGAAGAGCTGAAATCCCGAATCGAAATTTCTGCGCCGTATTGACGCAGGCGAGTTATGTGTTGCTGAGCAATTGCAAGATGAGGTTGAATCGCTTGTTCTGAAAATTGTAAAACCAATGGGCTTTCAAGCTTGCTACCAATAATGGTGAGTAGTTTTGAAATCAGCTCAGGGAAGGATTTATCTTTGAGCAAGATATCAATATTCAGGTTAATAATCAGTTTAGCTTTCGGGTACTGAGTAATAAAGTTATGTAGTTGCTTACATGCCTCAACCAAAATCCAGCGATCTAATTGAATAGAAAGTTCACTGTCTTCTCTTAATTCAGCCAAGTCATTTATGTCATACCATTGTTCATCGCTAATAAAACCGCTCGTCACCTCATAGTTATGGGTTTCTTGATCATGTTTATCGTAGATCTGCTGATATTTTAAATGAATTTCACTTCGAGCTAGTTGTTGCTTTAATTGCTGTAATAACGAAGATTGCAAAGGAGTATCGACTTGCTCAAGGCTAAGATCAAGCGATATAGAAGTTTTGACAGGCTCAGGAGCGATAGTCTCGATGGTTGGAGCTAACTCAATTTCTGCCTGCGCCTTAGGTAACTCTTGCTGACTTGTTTGAGCAAGTAAGCTTGTAAAGCTATCTTCATTTAAAGGTTCAGTAATTGGGGCATAGCTCAGCTTAAATTGGATCGAGTAATTAAGCTCATTAATCTTTAATAAATGCTCTTTTTGCAAACTTTGCAGACTAGTCAGTTGGGAGTTAAGGACTGTGCTGTTTTCAGCTTGTAAAACGCCAACATATGCACCAAGTTCGATATTAAAAATCGGCATTTGCGAGTGTTCTTTTAAGAAACTTTGCAGCTGATTAAAATATTGTGCAGGAGTTTGCCAATCTTGTTGAAATACTCGCTCTGGGCACTGATTTAATTTAAATAAAATTAACGCATTGACTTGAGCAGGGTAGGTCGATAGTTGTCGATTAATTTGTTGCCAAGGCGTTTGTACACCATAACTCTTTTCTGAAAAAAGTGTGTTTGCAGGTGTTTTTAAATCTAGTTGATAGTCAATAGTTAGCTGTACGGCATCTTCTTCCTGACTAGGAATAAACTCTAGTTTTAGAGCGTTGTTACCTGCGATTGCTGCATGTTGACTCTGAATTTCAAAACGTGCCTGATCAAATTGGCCTAATGAAATTTTCTTAAATCTTTGTTTAAAAACATTTAAATCATCAGGTTGTAAAACATCTAAAATCGGTAGACCAAGAATCTCGTCTTCTTGCTTAAATCCAAAAAGATTGAGGTATTCTGTATTTGCCTTAACATGCATCCCTTCTTGAAAAAGGGCAACAGCTTTATGGCTATTGTTGACCAATGTTTGTGTATGGGAGTGAATTGTTTCTAACTCATTTGTCAGGCGTTGTTCAGTCTGCAATAAGTGGCTATACGACAAGGTCCGAATAAGAGTGATATAAAAATAATCTAATGGTTCTAATGGAACTACATCATAGATACCTTTTTGAATATAAGTCTGATATTGCTGAGGCTGATAATCTTCAGGTTGTAATAATAAAACAGGTAAATTTGGCTGCTCAGATGCTTGAATGAGGGAGAGAGTTTGTTCAATTTTTAGGTCATAAGCACGACCAAAAATAATAGCATCCCACGGCGTATTTAACTGTTTTTCAAAACTTTTTAAATCATCAAGTAATAATGCCTGAACTTGATAATCATTCCCCAATAATAAATTTAAAATCTGGTTATAACGTAGCTGGTTGTCATCAATAATGAGTAAACGTGTTTCAGTACGTTTTAACTTTTTAGATAATAAAGAGTTTCTCACTTTAGTGCTTCCCATAAATCTTGAGTGCTAGAGTTATTACCCTTTTTCATCATGAACTGATCAAGCAGACCTTGTTGCTGCTCATTTAAAAGTTCGAAATGAAATTGAATAAAACTTTGCGTAATGAGTTGTGCTTTGAGTAGATACACTTTGATTTCTTCTGTCCCCAATCGTAAATGAATTGTTTGTTGCTCTCTAAAAATTTGAGAGCCCGGTAAAATAAGCGTATTTTGTATTTCTTCTAGATTTTGTGTTTGTAGTAATAGTGCGGGATGATAATTGCGAGTATGGCGCTCAGCTTGAATATGCACTGAACAAGGGAACATGGCTTGTGACAAAATCTCTAAACCTAACTCTAGGGATTTTTCGGTCGATTGTTTAATCCAGCGAATTACACCGCCACGCCATTGTCCATGCAAAGTTTCTTTAACTAAAATGTATTCACCAGTTCTTAAGTTTTTCGGTGCTTCGCCAGACCATTTAATACGATATCCATTGACACTAATATCAAGAACAGTGGTTTGATAAATGGTTTTACTTTCACGACTCAAGCGTTGATAAGAGCTGGTTTGTTGTTCTTTTTTCTCTAAGTTGGATAAAACTTTAGCTTCGCTTTGTAAATTATAGTTATGGTTAAGCTGTAGCGTTTCTTCGAAGTTTTTTGCTTTCGAGAGATAGAAATGGGCAGTGCTTAAACCAAAACAAATTTGGAGCTCTGCATTGTACTCATAACGTTCATGACGACGTTGAGCCGTGGTTCCTAAAATCGTTTGAACATGAAACTTTAAAGCTGGGCTTAAATAGAACTTTTCATTCTTAGAAATATATTGAGCATTTTTATGCATGGTTGCAGTGACATGCTCAAGTAAAGCTTGCGTACCGATGAAGATGCTTGGGTTAAAGTTAGAGCTACGCTTTGTATTATAAACAGGTGGATGATCTTTATTTGGATCGACCACATATTTCGTTAATGCGGTATCTTTCGGCAAAATATGAATCATTCTTGCCCAGTCAAAACTACATTGAAATAATGCCTGAATTTCTGACTGACGAATCTGGTTCGTATTTAAAATATCCAGCAAAATCAACTGAGCATAAGCTTGTGTAATATTCGCTAAAGGGTGTTGTATGCCCTGAATATGATTGATATTGATGAGATGGTATTTGTATTGAACTGCGGTTTCATACAGCTGATGCGCTATTAACCATTGACCTTTAAGAGGCTCGCTATAAAGCATATGCTGCTGATAGAGGAGATTGGTTAATTGTTGCAGGGCATGAAAAGTCGATAAGATCCGTGCCGTTTGCAAATTCTTTTTTTGCTTATAGGCAAAGAGTGAAAACTTTTGATGCTGTAGTTGCTCATGACTATTTTGCGCAATATTTAAATAAATACTGGCGAAATAGCAGCGGAGCAACATCGCTAATTCAATAATGTGCTCATTACGATCTGTACTAATCACGCCTTGGTTAAAGAAGTTTTTCTCTAGGCTGGCGAGTACATTGTTAATGGTCGGATGAAGCGTTTGTATGAGGTCGAATCGTAAGGTTTCACTACATTTTAATTCATTGAGCTCTAAAATAGCTGTGAATAATGCTTTTGACGTATCACCGAGTTGCATAATAGAAAGGGTAGTGACCCATTCATTAAGATCTTTAATATTGGCTTCACAAAAGCTTAACCGTTCACGAGAGAGTTCGGTTTGATTGTGAAAAATGTCCGACAGCGCATTATTCATCATCACTTATTATATAACTCAAAAAGTTGTAGCCCCAAAAAGCGGTGTTTTATTCTTTTCGCCCGCAATTTCCCTGACGAGTTTAGGAACCAAATACCCCGGTAGGTTCGCTAACACGTCACGATAGATATCATCTATCTCGGATGATTCTAAATCAAAATGTTGTGCACCTTTTACTTTATCTAAAACATGTAAGTAATAAGGCATAACGCGAGCTTCAAATAAACGATAACTTAAATCAATTAACGTCTGTGCAGAGTCATTGACACCATTAAGCAATACTGCCTGATTTAGTACAGTAATGTGATGGTCAGATAACTGCAACAATTTTGAACAAGTAAAGTCATCGAGTTCAGAAGCATGGTTTGAGTGTACCACCAGAACTATACGCAGCCTACTGTTTTTTAATAAAGAAATTAGCTCTTCGTCGATCCGGTTAGGAATAACAATTGGGACTCGTGAGTGAATTCTCAGAATCTGGATTTGTTTGAGAGATGATAGGCGTTCTAACCAAAGTGCTAATTTACGGTTAGAAAGCGTAAGCGGGTCACCACCACTCAAAATAACCTCGTTAATGTTTGGGTTTGCTTCGATATAATTTTTAATATTTAGCCAATCTTCATTCTTTGGCAAATTTTCTTGATAGGGGAAATGACGACGGAAGCAATAACGGCAATGAACGGCGCAAGCACCCGTCAAGGTTAATAAAAAACGTGATTTATATTTATGTAATACACCCGGTAATTGATTTGCTGCTTCTTCGCCTAATGGGTCAGTGACAAACTCAGGATGTTCTTCGAGTTCTAAATGATGAGGTAATACTTGTAGCAAAAGCGGGTCAAGCGGGTTTTTAGCGTTCATTTTTCCGACGAACGCACGAGGAACACGCAATTTAAACTTTTCAGAAGCCAGAATCGCACCCGATAATAGCTGTTCTGAGGATAACTCGAGTAGGCTTAGCAACTCTGAAGGATCAGTAATAAGGTCACTCAGTTGTGATTGCCAGTTTTGCTCTTGGTATAAATAGTTTATCATTTGACACGATTAAGATAATGCAACAACGCATTATATCGCATAGTTGACTTGTTAAGTTTGGAGTGTGCCTTTCATGGCCTATTATTCTACAAATGATTTCAAAGCAGGCCTTAAGGTTATGCTTGATGGTAACCCATGTTCAATCATGGAAAACGAATATGTAAAACCAGGTAAAGGTCAAGCGTTCAACCGTGTAAAATTACGTAACCTTAAAACCGGTAAAGTATTAGAAAAAACTTTCAAATCAGGTGACTCTTTAGAAGCAGCTGACATCGTTGAAGTTGAAATGGAATACCTATACAACGATGGTGAAATGTGGAACTTCATGGATCCTGTATCTTTTGAGCAAATCGCGGCAGACAAAATCGCAATGGGCGATGCTGCTAAATGGTTAAAAGATGATTCAAATGAAAAATGTACAATTATGTTGTTCAACGGCGTACCTTTAACAGTAAGCCCACCGAACTTCGTTGTATTGAAAATTGTTGAAACTGATCCGGGCGTACGTGGTGATACATCTGGCGGTGGCGGTAAACCAGCTAAGCTTGAAACAGGTGCGGTTGTTCGTGTTCCGTTATTTGTTCAGCAAGAAGAAAGCGTTCGTGTAGATACTCGTACTGGCGATTATTTAGAGCGTGCATAATAGTTAAAAAATAAACTATTATCGAAGGGATGATGTAAATCATCCCTTTTTTTATGCGAAAGTATAAGAGGAAAAAAGAAAAAGGAGGAGTACAGTCACAAGGATTTGGTAGAGAACAGTACATAACAATATAAAAATGCTGTAGTTATTTATTGAGAGGTTAAGAATGGACACAATGCAAGCGAAATCTACGCTTCCCTCCAAGCTGGTCTGGAGCCTAGTGGCAATAATCGGTGCAATTTCTTTTGGGATGCTAGCACTCAGTCGCGGTGAACATGTCAATGCGGTTTGGCTTGTACTTGCTGCAGCATGTGTATATAGCATCGCATATCGATTTTATAGTCTATTTATTGCAACTAAAGTATTTGAATTAAACCCGAGACGTTTAACCCCAGCACATCGCTTGGCCGATGGTCTGGATTATGTTCCCACCAATAAATATGTGCTTTTCGGTCACCACTTTGCTGCAATTGCAGGAGCGGGGCCATTAGTCGGACCAATTTTGGCCGCGCAAATGGGCTTTTTACCAGGAACGATCTGGTTATTGGTCGGTGTGGTTTTGGCAGGTGCGGTACAAGACTTTTTAGTTTTATTTATTTCAACACGTCGAGACGGTCGCTCACTTGGTGAAATGGCAAAACAAGAACTCGGTTCTTTTGCCGGTATTGTGGTCATGCTTGGTGCGCTTGGGGTAATGATTATTATCCTTGCGGTACTGGCATTAGTTGTGGTGAAAGCACTTGCCCATAGTCCATGGGGTGTTTTCAGTATTGCAGCTACGATTCCAATTGCATTGTTTATGGGCGTTTACATGCGTTTTATTCGCCCGGGACGTATTGCCGAAGTTTCTATTATCGGCTTCGTTTTAATGATGCTTGCCATCGTTTATGGTGGACAGGTTGCAGCAGATCCATACTGGGGTGAATTTTTCACTTTAACAGGAACACAGCTCACATGGTGCTTAATCATCTATGGATTTATCGCATCAGTTTTACCAGTCTGGTTGTTGTTAGCACCACGTGATTATCTATCAACATTCCTTAAAATTGGTGTCATTCTTGGCTTGGCCGTTGGTATTGTGATTGCATTACCTGAATTGAAAATGCCGGCAGTGACTCATTTTATTGATGGTACTGGTCCTGTATTCTCAGGTAGTTTATTTCCATTCCTATTTATTACTATTGCCTGTGGTGCTATTTCTGGTTTCCATGCGCTTGTATCAAGTGGTACAACACCAAAACTTGTTGATAACGAAGCTGACATTCGTGTGATTGGCTACGGCGGCATGCTCATGGAATCTTTCGTCGGTATTATGGCGATGATCTGTGCAACTGTCTTAGACCCAGGTGTGTACTTTGCAATTAATGCGCCTGCGGCTGTACTCGGTACAACTGTAGAATCTGCGGCAGAAGCCGTGCGTAATTTAGGCTTTGTCGTTACGCCTGAAATGCTAACCGTATTGGCTCAAGAAGTAGGTGAAAGCTCGATTCTTTCACGTACAGGTGGTGCGCCTACCTTTGCGATTGGTATGGCACATATCATTTCTGAAATTTTTAACAGCCGTTCAATGATGGCATTCTGGTACCACTTTGCGATTTTATTCGAAGCATTATTCATTTTAACTGCTGTCGATGCGGGTACTCGTGCTTGTCGTTTCATGGTGCAAGACACTGTGGGTATTGTTATTCCTGCGGTTAAATCTTCAAGCTCATTCTTTGGTAACTTGCTAGGTACTGCTGTTGCGGTAGGTGGATGGGGCTTCTTCGTCTATCAAGGTGTGATTGATCCATTAGGTGGTGTCAATTCACTCTGGCCTTTATTTGGTGTGGGTAACCAGATGTTGGCTTCAATGGCACTCATTTTGGGTACAGTTATTCTGTTTAAAATGAAAAAAGAAAAATATGTATGGGTAACGATTTTCCCAACAATTTTCTTGTTCATTACCTGTATGACTGCGGGCTGGCAAAAGATTTTCCACGAAAATCCAAAGATCGGTTTCTTGGCGCAAGCGAATAGATTTTCAGATGCGATTGCGCGTGGTGAAATTCTTAAACCAGCAAAAACACTTGAAGAAATGCAAACGATTGTGATGTCAAATCAAATCAATGCTGCACTTTGTGGCTTCTTTATGATCGTTGCGATTGTGATGGTAATTGCTGCAATTGGTATTGTGCGCCGTGCGTTAGCAAGCCCGACACCAACTGCTCATGAAGCACCAGCTGTATATGCTGATCCGAAAGTGGTCACCCCACGAGGAGAGTAATGATGAATTTTAAATTTGCAAAAAATGGAACTGTCATTATTGCGAAAATCATCAAAATGACAGTGCTCTCGCAAAAAGAGCTATTACTTTCTCCAAAGAATTGGTCACGTATTGCAACCTTGTGGCAGCGTTTGCAGCAAAGCTTTCGACTGATGGTTGGGGTTCCAGACTATCAAACTTATCTGGAGCACATGAAAGCTCATCATCCTGATTTAACCCCAATGGATGCGACGACTTTCTACCGTCATTGTGTTGATTCGAGATATCCATCGGCAGGTGGTAACTTAAAGAAATGCCCTTGTTAAGTTGAGATTAATAGTCAACTAAAGAAACGGTATGTGGTTAAACCATGTACCGTTTTTCTTTTTTGGAAAATGAAAAAGAGTTTGCTTAAAGTCTGCTCATTTGTATTTTTTCGATGGTAAATCACTTGTTTTGCTTTTGAAAAATGAATATTATGCTTTCCATTCTAGGTGTATAGCTCAGTTGGTTAGAGCGCTACGTTGACATCGTAGAGGTCTCCAGTTCGAGTCTGGATATACCTACCAAGATATTTCAAGGACTTATAAGCAATTCAGTAGCTTATAAGTCTTTTTTTATGCTTGTTTGTCGCACTTACCACTTGGCAGTATTGGAAATTTTGGTAAAAAATGGCAATATTTCCACGCCATTTGCGACAAATCTGCGACAACATGAAGCTACCAACACCGCGAAAAAGAGGTGAGACATATACAATTACCGTTTCTCACCAAGGAAAGCGTTATTATTGTACACGTGATACTGCAAAAGAATGTGAACAATGGGCGGCTTTAAAGCTGCTTGAATTAAAAGCTCAAAGAAAAATTGAGACTGGTGAAGAAAAACCAAAATTTCTTTTTCGTGATTTGAATAATAAATACTATCAGGAAGTCGGAATATTAAATCCTTCTAAATCATCAAGAGATTGGCTTAAAGGACAGTATAAAAATTTTGAAATGAAATTTGGAGCGCTGGCTCAAAAATCTATATATGAAATTACTCCAAAAGATTTAACTAATTGGCGTAATAGACGAATGACGGAAGTTGGTGCAAATACCGTCTTAAAAGAAATATCTCATTACAGTGCTATGTTTACTTATGCACATAAAGAGCTATTTTTAATTAACGAAAATCCGTGGATGCAAATCACAAAGCCAAAAAAACCAAAGGCACGTGATAGACGTATTCATCCATCCGAAATAGATTTAGTTTTAAAAGTATTAGAATATGAAAGGGGTACTACACCAGTTTTGTCTGAACATTATGTGGCTTGGGGGTTCTTATTTGCGATTGAGACAGCAATGCGGAAAAGTGAACTTCTATCAATGCAAAAGAATGAAATTTATGACGGTCATGTCCATATTCCAGCTTCAAAAAATGGTGAAGCTAGAAATGTACCATTATCAGAAGAGGCTAAAGCCTTACTTGATTTAATAAAACATGATGGACGAAAAGTTATCCCTCAGTCTCTTAATGCATTCCGACTTATGTGGGAAAGACGTAAAATACTTATAGGGCTTAATGATCTTCACTTTCACGACACTCGACATGAAGCAATCACTCGAATGGTGAGAATTAGAAAAATGCCAGTTGAAGTTTTAGCAAAAATTACAGGCCATAAGAAAATTGATGTATTGGTTAATACTTACTATAACCCTGATGCAAATGACTTGATTGAAGCATTTAACGGATAAAACTAAGCCCGCATATAGCGGGCATATAATTAATTTTTTCTTTTAGGTCCACGTCGGACCTTTTGATTTTTTAATATAGCATCGGCTGCATCTGGATCGTACATATGCTTGCCGTTGGTTCCTATATTAATCGAAATGCATTTAGTGCGTATGGTTTCATCAGAAAGGCCATATTTAGCAACCAACTCGGTCACTGAAACAAGTTTTCGTTTTTCAAGCTTTAGGGCGGTAACTGTACCGCCTAAAAGCATTTGACCGAGAACGATTTGAGGGGCTGAATCTGCTTCAATCGTTACGATAAATTCAGGCATCATTTCCTCCGCTTTTTAATAAACTTTGGAATAGTTCCCTTACTTTATCAGTTATAAAATAACGATATTCTGAACGTGGATTACCTACATATCGTAAATATCCTTCATCAACAAGCTCAGATAAATAACGTTGTGCAGAACGACTAGATAAGTTTGGTAATGCAATTTTATGTATTTCAGATCTTGTTGCGACACGTAAAGTGTTTACAGCTTTTATCACAGCCATAAATCGTTTAAAAATTTCGATATGTGCAGGGTTCATTAAATTACTCATGTTCCCTCCTTATCTTTTTGCCAGACGGCAGGGGGAATAATTGCATCTTCAAAACATGGCTTATTGTGAAGACTTAGGGAAAGCAACAAATCCTCTTGCTGTTCTGGATCGGCCACAATAATTTGTGTAGCAGAATGCCCGGTATAATGAATCGAAAAACGTTGTGAACCATCTTCAAGATCAGTCACAATTACATTTGTGACCAAATCAAGG
The DNA here is from genome assembly GCF_031798995.1 of Acinetobacter sp. V104_13. NCBI lineage: Bacteria > Pseudomonadati > Pseudomonadota > Gammaproteobacteria > Moraxellales > Moraxellaceae > Acinetobacter > Acinetobacter sp. V104_13. The sequence continues at coordinate 151,906 of NZ_JAVQNP010000020.1, forward strand.
TTAATAAAATGCTGATAGTTAAGATTATCTTTTACGTATAACATTAGATTTTCTCCAAGCAACTAACCAAGAGATAGCCAGAACCAAGTAGGCCAAGTATTATAAAACCAAGTAACTTTTCCATTTTCATTCCTTCCATGTAACGCAATTAGCTGTGTCACATTGACCAGAAATATGTCCGTTATGAGAGCTAATTGAATAAAACACTTCGCCTTCTTCACAGATCGGGCAATCTAATGTGCCGTTAATGGTTTCAGCAGGGCGTTCTACTCCATGCTTATCGGTAATTACCTGGCGTACTTTTAAAACCGCATCGAACCAATGCATGATCAAGCCTCCAAAACCGAACCATGAAAAGCAGAACTTAGTTCGTCAGTCCATTTAACCTTTTCAACAAGGTTAATAAATTCAAGGTTATAAGCTGAATCAATGAAGGCATTAGCCTGGGCAATCGCAATAACGAGTTCATTGCAATTTGAGGCTTTAGAAATGTTGGAAATAGCGCATTCGATCTGATCAATCGATCTTTCACGATAGAAATCAAAATCACGCTTTGGTTGGCCAAAATCAGAGGCGAATAGACGAGCATCAACAATGATGTCGAATTGAGTTTTTGAAGGGTTTGGTTTTTTCATTACGAACACCTAAGTAAAGTTAGTTTGTATAAATAAACTAACTTTACTTAGTTAAATGGTCAAGAAAAAAATTAATTTAAATTAGTTTGTAATTCTAATTATATTGTTATTTAAGTATTTTTATTTTAAGTAATAAAAAAAGCCCAACTAAGTGGGCCTTAATTTTATTGATTTTATAGAAATTTTTTACTCGGGGTAAATTTGCCAGTGTATTTACCACGGTAAAGGGCATTTTCTTTTAGTGGAATGATATTAGGGTGAAAGTTTTTGTTTAGAGCTTGTAAATATAGTTTTTTCCCATCTCTAACCAGGGCTTTAAAAGTTGCTTCATCATCCTGAAAAACAACAATCATTTCACCTGTTTGTACACAATCTAAAGGTACATCTGGATCTATACAAATAAAGTCACCATTATTGAACTCAGGAGAATTACTTACACCTTGGGCAATAAGGTAAAAGCTATTCTTTCCAGTATCAGGAGGAGCTGGAAGCCATTGTTCAATTTCATGAGGTGAGATTGAGCGAACGTTAGTCATTAATCCGCATTGTATGTATGTCAAAACAGGTAACATCCTTGTAATGGGTCTATAGTCCTTTACTGTATCAGAAGTATCTGATTTACCATACATAATATAGTCAATAGTCGTATCTAATGCAGTAGCAATAATATTTAAGCTTTCAAGTTTTGGGATATTTACATCTTTTTCCCAAAGTGTAACAGCTGCATCAGATACACCTGCAATTTTAGCAAGTTCTTTTTGCGTCAGTTTTTTATCTTTACGCAATTTCTTAATTCTAATGCCGATGGTGCTCAAGGTTTAAGCCTCTTAAGAAAACTAACTTATCTTAGCTATTGACCGACAAACTAAACTCGTATTAAATAAAACTAATTAAAGTTAGTTTTGGATGAGTCATGACTAGAGATGAAGCTATAAAGTTACTAGATTGCCAATTATGTGAAATGGCAGATAAGTTGCAGATCACCACTGCTGCTGTTGCAAAGTGGAATAAAAACAAAATCCCAGCTTTCCGTGAATATCAAATTAGAGAGCTGGCAGCAGGCCGAATTCCCATTGGGTTAACTACTGAAGCGCCAAATTTATCCCATGCAAATAACTAAAAAAATGAATGAAATAGGAGATTTTAAACATGGTTTTAACTTTAACTGAACGTCGAGAAAAAACGGTTATGTCATTAGAGCAGGCTTTAAAAGCCGCTGTTTATCGTCCTGGTGATGAATATCTAATGGCGAAAATTGCTGAAAATAATGGATGGAATATCAATACTTTCCGCAGTTCATTAAATCCAACAACGCCAACACATAAGGCAAATATTTATCACTTTGAAGCCATTCTTTCTGAAACCCAAGACCCTCGAATCATGGATTCTATTTGTGCAACACATGGCAATGCAGCCTGGTTTGAATTGCCTAAAACAGAAAATTTAAATACGTCTGATTTTGTTATGAAAATTGGGAAATTGGCTCAAGAGCAGGGTGATTTATCTCAATCGGTAGCGAAAGCTATAGGTGATGGCCGCATTAGCGAAGATGAGTTAGCGACCATTCGTAAAGATGCTTTTGAACTCATTCGCGTTGTTTCAACCATTTTGGCTATGGCTGAGGTCCAGCACAAGGGGGAAGCATGAATGAGTTGGCTTTATTCGCAGGCGCTGGTGGCGGAATACTCGGATCGCATTTGCTGGGATGGCGCACAGTTTGCGCAGTTGAACGTGATGCCTACGCAAGCCAAGTTTTGGCGCAACGACAAAATGATGGATTTCTCAAACCTTTCCCGATTTGGTCTGACATTACAACTTTTGACGGAAAACCATGGAAAGGAATTGTTGACGTTATATCTGGCGGATTTCCATGCCAAGACATTAGCAGCGCAGGCAAAGGTGCAGGGATCAATGGGGAGCGTTCTGGTCTTTGGTCAGAAATGGCACGAATTATTGGTGAAGTACGACCTTGTTACGTATTCGTGGAAAACTCACCATTGCTTATTTCCAGAGGACTTACCAGAGTCATTAGTGATCTTGCCGAAATGGGGTATGACGCTCAATGGGCACGTTTATCAGCATCCAACTTTGGAGCGCCCCATATCCGTGACCGACTCTGGATTGTGGGCTACTCCCGCAGCGAGCGACTCAACACGGGGCGGGAAAATAACAACCAATATGACAGGCGTTTCACTAGCTCAACAAATAAAAACCCCCGAACGTTGGCCAACTCCCAAAGCATCGGATGCGAAACGAATGGATTGTCCATCGGAACGCAACAGGAAAAGTCCTTGTTTGGAGTCCGTAGTAAAAAGTTGGCCTACTCCACAAGCTTCAGATTGTCGCGACCGGGGGAATCTTGGTTCACCAGCGATCCAGCGGAGAATCCAGAAGGGCAAACAGATCGGACTTTCTATGAGTGTGTCGGACACATCTGGGGCATTAAATCCCAATTGGGTAGAGTGGCTAATGGGGTGGCCCATCGGGTGGACAGACTTAAAGCCATTAGCAACGGACAGTTTCCAGAAGTGGCAAGAAGCGCATTCAGAATTTTAGGAGATGATCATGACTAAAAAAAAGAAAGGCTTTGAGCTAACCGATGTCAAACAGGCTGCACGTGGTCAATGGGAAGATATTTTTGCACGTTTTAATATCACTGTTCCTAAAAAAGACTCTCATGGGCCATGTCCTTATTGTGGTGGTGAAGATCGCTTTCGATTTGATGATAAATATGAAAATGGAGATTGGCTCTGCAATGTTTGCTCTGAAAGTAAAAATAGAGACGGTTTAGACCTTGTATGTAAAGTAACGGGTCTTTCATTTTCCCAAGTTATTGAAGAGGTCGCTTCAATAGTTGGTTTGGAGGCTACAAGTACAATTACTCCTGAAATGCGTAAACAGTGGGCTGAAGAGAAAAAAGTACGTGATCGTATAAATCAGGAAATTGAGCTTAAAAAACAGCAACAGGTAGCACGCCAAGCGGCAGGTTTATACCGCAATCCTTATCCTGGTGATTCAAGCCCATATCTTGAACGTAAACAAGTTCCTGCTTTAACAGGTGTAAAAATTGACCATAAGGGAAATGTTCTTATTCCAGCATATGACAGCGAAGGCTTTATGTGGAATATGCAAACCATTTACCCAAATGGGGATAAATTTTTTGTTTCAGACAAAGAGGATCCAACAGGTAATAAAAAGGGTGGACGTACTGGCGGTTGTTTCTTTCTATTGGGAACCATTGAGCTAGTTGACCCAATCATCATTTGTATAGCTGAAGGTTATGCAACTGGAGCAAGCATACACCTGGCAACTGATTATCCTGTTGCATTGGCTTTTGTTGCAAACAATATTCCTAAAGTTGGTGCAGCTTTAAGAGAAAAATACCCTCATGCAACGCTTGTTTATTGTGCTGATGATGATAGTGCAAAAGACGATACTGGTCTGAAATACGCTCAACAAGCTGTGGCTGTCACTGGCGGCATCATAGTACTCCCTGAATTTAATAAGGTGGCATAAGTGAATCAAAATCAACAAGCGGGACAGCCACAATCAACTTTCATCCCATCTGACTTTAATGACATGCATTTGATGTTTGGGTTGGAAGCGGTGAAGGCTCAGATCGTCCGGGCTATTAATACGTCTATTTCCCTTTCCCCCGAACCCCCTAAACCCAACAAGCCCATCCATATTGAGGGTCAAATTGAGAAAAATTCTCATGTTCCTGTGGTTGAGAAAAATCTTGTGGCTGGTGAATCGGGGCAAGGGGGCGACATTTCGACAGAAAATGATGCTGTCCCTGAATCTATTCAAAAATTCATTGATCGTTATTATTTAATTGAAGCAAAAACAGATGTTTGGGATAACTACGATAAAATCGTAATCAAGAAAAATGCGTTTACTGCTTTGCTGGGTCAAAAACAGTACAAGTTATGGCTTGATCATAAAAAAGTTATTACAAAATCAGATTTTGAGCACAATGTAAATACAGCTAATAACATAACTATTCAGGAGTTATTAGATAATTTTGTTGTTCTAGCAAACTCCGAAGAAGCTTGGAATTTAGTTGAACGTAAACCTTGGCTAATCAAGCATATTCGTATTGCTTATCCAAATATTTTTGATCTTTGGTTTAAGTCTCCAGCTCGTAAAATTATTCCACGTCAAAACCTTATTTTTGATCCTAAACAAGAGCATGATCATGATGAAAATTATATCAATATATATCGCGGCTTAAACATTGAAGTCATGCGTGATCAATATGATCAGCAACTATCACGGCCTGAAGTTTGGGAAGATTGTAAGGGCATCATGACTTTGATCAATGATCTTTGTGACCGTGAAAAAGAAGCTGTTGATTTTTTGCTTAAATGGTTAGCTTTCCCTCTTCAAAATATTGGGGCAAAGATGGCTACATGTGTGCTTATGCATGGTCATATTCATGGCTCTGGTAAATCCTTAATGTTCGGCACCATCATGAAGAAGATTTACGGTGAATATCATACTACCGTCGGTCAAGCCCAACTTGATAACCAATATAACGAATGGATTGAAAATAAGCTTTTCGGTGTATTTGAGGAGATTGTAGACAATAAGAAAAAACATAACGTTATGGGGATGATTAAGCATCTCATCACTGGTGAAACGCTCTATGTAAGTAAGAAATTCGTTTCTGGCTGGGAAATGAATAACCATCTAAATACGGTGTTTTTATCTAACAATACTCAACCGTTACCAATTGAAGAAAAAGATCGTCGGTTTTTAGTGCTTAACCCCTGTAAGGATTTAGACGGTGCTTTGCATGAAAGGGTAATGCAAGAGCTAAAGACTAATGGTGTACAGGCTTTTTACACCTTTTTGATGGGTCTTGATTTAACTGACTTTCATGAACATGTAAAACCGCCAATGACCATAGCTAAAAAGACGATGATTGATTATTCAAGGGCTGGCTTTGATACGTTTTATCATGAGTGGAAAAACGGTGACACTAAATACCCTTACGTCTCATGTAAATCTGAGCAACTTTATAAAGCCTTTGGTCTTTGGTCTAGGTCAACAGGTGAGCACCAGATCAGCATGAAGAGGTTCATTATTGAAGGTAAAAAGCATGGTGTAGTTCCAAGTGATAGAGCTAAACATTGGAAAGGTTCCCGAAGTAGTGGACAAAACAAAGTCATTGTAATTGGTGAAAAGCCAGAAGGTGAGCAAGAACAGCTTTGGCTGGGGTTGCAAATCGAACAATTTCAAGATAGCTTAGACGGGGTGAATGATGTTCCTGAAGCAAAATACGCACAATAAGAGCTTCTCATGTGAACGATGTGAATGGTCATGTGAACCATTTCAGCAAATCATTCACACGCTCAAAGCCTTATCTACCAATGCATACAACAACCATGTGAATGATGTGAACCATTTTTTCGCGCGCGCACGTGAGAGAAAAAATCACTTATTACTTAAATTAAATCAATTTAATTTAAATATTGTTCATAAATTAAACATAAGCAAAAACACTCTCACGCGAGGAAATATACATAAATCATTCACATCATTCACATGTAATACAATTTATTGTTTTTACTCATGTTTCTATGTGAACCATTGGTCAAAATCATTCACACAACCATTCACATCATTCACATGGAATTTTGAGGATTAAAAAAATGGAAAAATATTTGCGTTTGCTAAATCCCAAAACAACCAATTATGAAGCTATCCCTTCTGGTAATCATGGTGCATTGACTGCTGCTGATGTTTGTATTGCTATGAGCTATGCAAAATTAACTCCATTGCAGGATAACTTATTCCGCTTGAAGTATCTTGGAGCAAACAACATCGAAAACGTTGAATTGTTTAGTAAGCTGTTGCTTGCAAAGTACCAAGACAAATTTATTCAAGCTGGTGTGAATATGACTTATCACTTGCCAATCGTTCGAGTTGCCTTGGTTGAGTTCTGTTTAGTATCTGCTGACTACAAACCTACTGAGCGCAACCGTGAAATTATTTCTGGATTCAGTGATACAACTGTACGCAACCACATGAAACGCCACATTGACAATGTTTTAACTGATCTAAAAGAAGCATGTGAACTTGGTGAAGAAAAGATTTTTTGGCAGATCAATAAAACTAATTAAAATTAGTTATTGACACAAAAGCAAAGTTAAGTTAGTTTTTCACACAATGGATAACTGTATTAAACGCTGTAGTTTTCCTTCAGAGCTGTAAAGCTCTCTTTCAAAGCCCGCATGACTTCCTTGGACATGCGGGCTTCTTTTTTGAGATTAGGAACCATGACCAGCCGTCCACCACAAAGAGCTAAGCGCCCATGTCTTGTGGGCAGTTGTAAAGATTTTGCATCGAACAAAGGTTACTGTGACCAGCATCAAGACCGTATCAAAAAGAAAGATCGGGAGCGGGGCACAGCACACCAGCGCGGCTATGATGCCCGTTGGGAAAAAGACAGAACAAAATTCTTAGATGAGAACCCGCTATGTGCGGACCATCGAAAGCGCGGAATGGTTGAAGCTGCAACAGTTGTTGACCATATCATCCCGCATAAAGGCGACCAAGTATTGTTTTGGGATAAGAACAACTGGCAACCGCTTTGCAAGTCATGCCATGACCGCAAGACAGCAACCGAAGACAAAGGCAGTTGGTCACCAGTTCAATCACCAAGCAAAGCGAATCGAGATAGCAAGAATGAATTCAATACTGGTGATTTTGTTTGTGCAGCTACTGGTTATGCAATTGATTCACTTGATTGTAAATTCACTGACCAATTCATGGTTACGGCAGTAGCTGCAAACATGGTTGAAGTTAGTGATGCTGACGGCTTTGTTCATCGCTTGCACCATTCACACTTTAAGGCGGTGACAGTATGAGCGAACGTGAAGTTATATTGCTTGGTGATCATGTTGTCTATCGTGATGACATCAAGGGCTTTGATGATGTTGGCGTTGTGGTTCAAGCGAACTCAAGTTTGTATGTGCTTTGGAGTAATGAAACCACACCAAGCATTGAAATCTATGAACGATTACGCGGTGCTCGGCTTGATGAAGTTGATGCAGGTCAACGAACGGTTCGGGAGGATTGATCGATGGCTCAGAACAATCAAATCAAATGGGAAGTTGGTGATCGATTTATCTTTGTTAAAAATATTCTTTGTTCTGATGCGGTTCCATTAGGTTTTAAAGGAGTCGTTGAAGAGGTTTATCGTGATGCAGTCTTTTGCGACGGTTATTCATTTGAGTTTGAAGAAATCAAGAAAATCATCACCGTTAGGGGATAGGGGGTCAAAAGTCAAAAAGGCCCTCTCAGAAAAGACCGCCCCCCCATCAAATTTTTGTGTGGTCAAAAGTCCATAGGGGGGTATACCTCTAATATTTAATCAGTTTTAAATTTTTGGAGGTCCTTATGTCTAACATGGGAAGACCTAGAAAGTCTTTACAAGAAAAAGTTTTAAGTGGTGGGCGTCTCCGGGAAGATCGCGATGAAGATGCACAAGTTGCGAATGCCGCTGTCGATCTTGGAATGCCGCCATGCCCAACATGGCTAAATAAAAAAGCTCGAAAACATTGGGATACGTTAGGACCAAAGTTAGTCCAAGCTGGTTTGCTTAGTGTTGTTGATGGCGATGTGTTCTTGCTGCACTGTGACAACATGGCCGCCTATGAAGAAGTTCAGGAAAAATTACAGGATATAAATTCTTGGGTGGCAACAACTCCAAATAAATTTGAAGTCCAATCTGCCTGGCTGCAAATCCGAAACAAGTTACAAGAATTAATTATTAAAACTGCACGTGAGTTTGGTTTGACTCCAGCAGCTCGTTCAAATGTCAAAGTGAATAAACAGCAGCAGCTTGATTTATTGGGCGCTGCAGCGGCCACTGAAGATGATGAATTTGCGGGTATGAATATCCGTTCAAGTTAGGAAAATTTATGCGTGATTATTTTAAAATCGCGCTCCAGTATTGCCTTGATGTTCGCTCTGGAGTGCGTGTATCTGGGCAACTTGAAAAACTTACCATAAAAAGATTTTTATCAGATTTAAAAAGATCAAATTTCAATGTTGAGTCAGTCGATGACGAAACACAAGAATTATTAAATCAACTGAAATTTAAACCTAGTCCTGATGTTGATTTTGATTATGAATTAAATCTTGGGCGTGTAGACCATGCCTGTAAATTTGTTGAAGCTTGCCCGCACGTAAAAGGGAAGTTGGCAAAAATAAAACCTGATGGAACAAGACATCGTTTGATATTAGAGCCGTGGCAAATTTTCGCCATGGTTAATATTTTCGGCTGGATTGATTCAGACAATAAACGACGCTTTTTATATGTCTATATTGAGGTAGCTAAGAAAAATGGTAAATCAACTTGGCTGGCTGCCGTTGCCTTGTACTTGGCATTTCTTGACGGTGAAATGGGTGCTGAAGTTTATACAGCAGCAACATCAAGAGACCAGGCAAAAATCGTATTTGAAGATGCGAAAAAAATGGTGGAGTTTTCACCACGCATGTGTTCGAAGTTCGGTATTGAATATTCACAATATTCAGTGTTTCAGACCGAAACAAACAGCATGCTTAAAGCGCTATCACAAGATCGGGGCGGCACAAAAGACGGTTTAAACGTTCATGCCGCAATTATTGATGAATTGCATGCTCATAAAACTGCCGACATGTATGACATCGTTGCAAATGGTACAGCAGCTCGTGAAGAGCCTCTGATTTTAGCCATTACTACGGCTGGCGATGATACAACAAGCAAATGTTATCAAGAGCGTCAAATTGTTGTTGATGTTCTAAAAGGGAAGGCCACGCACGAGCAATATTTTGGCATGGTTTTCTGCTTAGACCGTGGTGACGATTGGCAGGATCCAAAGGTATGGCCTAAAGCAAATCCAAATTATGGGGTTTCGGTCAATGAAAAATACCTTTTTTCAGTTTTTGAAAAAGTGAAGGTAAGCCCGAAGCAAGAAGGTATTACACGCCAAAAACATTTAAATGAATGGGTTGGTGCTGTAGATGGCTGGATTGCTCCATCAATCTGGGAAAAATGCTACTCAGAAGTTAAATATGAAGACTTAAATGGTCAAATCCGCTTTGGTGGCTATGACTTAGCTAGTCGTCTGGATTTAGCTTGCTGGGCTGAATTAATACCTCGTATGGAACCTGATGGAAAAATTCATTGGTATGCATTTGTTCACTCATACATTAATGAGCACGTGATTGAGACAAAAACGGCAATTAATGGTGAAAAACGTCCTGATGAATATCCTGTTTGGCGTGAACAAGGGGTTTTAAAAGTAACACCTGGTGAATCTACTGATTACAAGCAAATTCAACGAGATATTGAAGATGCACATATAAAAAATCCTTTTTATGAAATTGGTCATGACCGTTATCACGCGGAACAAGTAACAGCCAATTTATTAAATGAAGGATTACATGTCGTCGAGATTCCCCAAACAACAGAATATTTAAACCCTGCTATGCGTTGGATTGAAGTTTTGCTTGCTGAAGGTCGTTTCCACCACAACGGTGACCCTCTTTTTCAATGGTGTGCGTTAAATGTCCTAGTCAAGCCAGATGGCAAAGACAATATTTTTCCTCGGAAAGCGTCAGCGGGTAAAAAGATTGACGCTATGGTTGGTGTAATTAATGCGGCATCTCGCGCCCGACATTGGGATAGTGAGGAGGTTTTTGAACTTGTACCTGGTGAGGATTCACAATCCTTTGATGATTACATGAATAATTTTATGAGTTTCTCACGATGAATTTTTGGCAAAGTCTTGCTGGCTTTTTTGGGTTTGCGCCAGTTGATCCCGTAGCAGGGAGTCAGAACAATGTGGTCATGTCTCAGAATACGGCAAGACCAGTCACATTCAATACAGCGATGACAGTCGGGGCGGTGTTTGCAGCAACTAGACTTATTGCAGAGACTGTTTCAACTTTACCGTTGAAGATGTATCTGCTTAACCCAGATGGGTCTAGGGTTCTTGTAAAAAACCACCCTTTGATTGACTTGCTTTCTTATAAACCAAATTATCGACAAACACGGATTGAGTTTTTTGAAACTCTGATGCTTAACCTGATTAATGATGGCAATGCTTATTGTTATCGTGGATATGGTGATGTTGCTAAAACACGTTTAGTTAGTCTCCAAGTCATAAACTCTGGGTCAATGAATCCAATATTAAATGATGACGGTACGATGTCATTTGTATGGCAGAAAACGCCGACTGAAAAAGTTGTTTTGAATGAAAAAGATGTATGGCATATCAAGCTTTTTGGTACTGGTATAAAGGGCCTATCACCTTTAATGGCGGCTTCAAAATCAGTTGGTTTAGCCTTGGCTGCCAGTGATCGGGCAAGTGATTTAATGGGTAAAGAGGCACCAGCCGGAGGATTATTTTTAAAAGAGGGTCGTTTCCCTAAAGAAGATCAAAGAAATACATTACGTCAAGAAGTCAAAAAAATGATTAACGGTGATGAAATTCCCGTTTTTCCTGATGGAATGGATTTTAAAGAACTCAAAATGACCCCTGCAGAATTGGAGTTAATAACTACCTTACGTTATGGGCTTGAAGATATTGCCCGTATTTATGGTGTTCCAAGTGTTCTTATTAATGATCAATCAGCATCGACAGTTTGGGGAAGTGGTATAGATTCGCTTATTCAAGCTAGTTATAAATTTAACTTCAGACCTTATTTAGAAAAAATTGAGCTTTCTATTTTGGTTAATCTCATGCCTCGGCAAGATTGGAAAAAATATGAGTTTGAGTTTGATTTTGGTGCGTTATTAAGAGCCAGTGAGAAAGATCGTACAGATATTAATTCTAAGAAAATTCAAACAGGGCAAAAAACACCAAATGAAATTAGGCTTGAAAACGGTGATGAACCAAAACCATTTGGAGATACGCTTTTTGTTCCTGCGAATATCCTGCCTATTGATAAATCTGGACAGGTTAAACCAACAAGTAATAATGAGGAAAACATCTAATGTCACGCAAAGAACAGATGCCAACCGCGCCAGATTTTAGTTTGCGTGGCAAGCTATCGAATAAATTTTCTCCCGATGTTTTAAACCGTTGGAATCAGTCATTAAAAGCAGCCGATGAAGATGCAGATAACACAATTGGTATTTATGATCCTATTGGTTATGACTATTGGTCAGATAGTGGGGTAACAGCAAAACGGATAAGTGCTGCCTTACGATCAATGGGCGCTGATGCTGATGTAGTTGTAAACATTAATTCACCTGGTGGTGATGTTTTTGAAGGTTTGGCAATTTATAACTTGTTACGTGCCCATAAAGGTAAAGTAACGGTGCGGGTACTTGGTTTAGCTGCTTCAGCAGCATCATTTATAGCTATGGCTGCTGATGAAATTCAGATTGCACGGGCAGGCTTCTTTATGATTCATAATGCTTGGACAGTTTCATGGGGAAATCGTCATGATTTGCTTGATACTGCCGAGTTACTTGGTCAGATCGATGAAACGATTGCAGATATTTACCATATTCGGACAGGTTTAGATGCTACTGAGCTTGGAAAGATGATGGATGCTGAAAGTTGGATTAATGGGAAAAATTCAGTTGAAAAAGGTTTTGCAGATTCCCTGCTAGATTCTGATTTATTACTTGAAAATAATGATGAACATAGTCCATCGAATGAAGCAGCTAAAAAAATTGATATGCTTTTAGCTCAAGTTGGTGTGTCCCGTACCGATCGGCGATCACTAATAAAAGATTTAAAAACGGGTACGCATAACGCTATCCATAAAGGTACGCATAACGCTACTGATAAAGAAGAGTTATCCACCTCGGATTTACTTGAACTTCAACAGATGGCTCGGCAATTAAACCAATCCGTCTAAATCCTATTTATCAATATAAATATCCGCATTATGCGGATTTTTTTTTGGAGTCTTATATGACTGATCAAAATAAATCTGCTGCTGAAATCTTAGCAGATGTTAAAAAAGAGCTTAAAAATGCGACTGAAGGCTTTAATAAAAAAGCTGAAGAAGCTTTAAATGAAGCCAAAAAAACGGGCACACTTTCAAATGAAACCAAAGAAGCTGTAGATAATTTGGCTTCTAAATTTAACGCTCTTGAAATTGCCAAAAATGATTTAGAAACTCGTTTAGGTGACGCTGAACAAAAATTTGCTCAGTTACCATCACAGTCTAGTAACGGGAAAGCAACGATTAGTGATTTAATTATTGCTGATAGCAAAGCGCTTACTGATTTCCGAGATCATGTGCAAGTTGGTATGCGTCATCGAATTAAAATCCAAGATGCATTAAAAGATTTGGGGGGCGTGGTTGCACCAGACCGCTTAAGTGAAACAGTTGGTTTGGATAAACGGAAGCTAGTTATCCGTGACTTAATTGCACCAGGCCGTACAAGCTCTAATGCGATTAGCTGGGTTCAGATTACTGGATTTGATAATAAAGCTGCTCCGGTTCCAGAAGGTACTCAAAAGCCAGTAAGTACAATGCAATATGAACCGAAACTAACCCCAGTACAAACTATTGCTCATCTCTTTAAATTCTCAAAACAATCATTAGATGATTTACCTCAATTGGCTTCTGATTTTGAGTTGGAAATGAGTTTTGGTTTGAAACTGGTTGAAGAGTTCCAAATACTCTTTGGTGATGGCACAGGTGCAAACCTACACGGGATTATGCCGCAAGCAACAGTTTTCGATAATTTGTTGGATTATCAAAACCCTACAAAGATTGATATTTTGCGTTTAGCAATGTTACAAGCGTTAGTTGCTAAAGTTCCAGCAACAGGGCATGTTTTACATGCAATTGATTGGGCAGGTATTGAATTAGAAAAAGATACTACTGGGCGTCATATTGTTGGTTCTCCAAGTGGAGGTTCATTAGGTTCTTTATGGACATTGCCTGTTGTTGAGACAACAATTCCAGAGTTTGTAGATAACTTCTTAACTGGTTCATTTAAATTTGGTGCTCAAATTTTTGACCGTGAAGATGCTCATATTGTAATTGCGAGTGAAAACAGCAATGACTTTGAGTTGAATATGTTAACGGGTCGTTGTGAAGAGCGTCTTGCTTTAGCAGTTAAACGCCCGCAAGCATTTGTTAAAGGTAAGTTTTCAGAAATTATGGCCCCTCCAGCAGGTGGTTAATATTCATTAAAAGCAGCTTTCGAGCTGCTTTTTTTCATGTTTTATGTAGATTTTTGGAGGTTTTATTCAAAAATCTGCATTTTTCTTCATTTTTAGGACGTTTTTATGAGTGACTACATTTCGCTAGAGTTAGCCAAATCTCATTTACGTGTTTTGCATGTGCGTGATGATGCATACATTGAGTTACTGATCAAAGCGGCTTTAAAAGCGGTAAAAAACTTTATTGATAAAGAATTTACTGAAGTTCAGCAAGAAGATGGCTCTTTACCTGAAGATTTGGTTTATGCAGCCTTTCTGATCATTGGTGATATGTATCAAAACCGTGCAGCTCAAACAGATGCAGCTCTATACGTGAATATTGCATGTGAGCGGTTGATGTTTCCTTATCGAAAGATGGGGGTTTAACCATGCATGAAAAATTTGAAGCTTGGATTAAAGCCCAGCCGTTTTATATCAAGTTGATTTACATTCACGGTGAACGCCTTTTTATCCATGACAATGGTGAATATCAAGTTTTTGCAATGGAAGTTGCCTATCAAGCTTGGTTGGTGCAAGGGGGTGATTCATGCAATCAGGCAATCTAAATCAATATATTGAAGTTCAGCAAAAAATGGTTGAACAGGCACAAGATAAATCTGGTGATCGTGAGGAGGTTTGGGTAAATATTTTTCCCATTTACGGCCATATTACTGATTCATCTGTACGTGATCTGATTGCAGCGAGTAAAGAACAATCTGCTGTAGCTTGTCGCATTCTGATTCGTCAATCCGATGTTTTACCAGGTACAGACTGGACACTATGCCGCTTAGTTTGTGATGGGCTTTATTACCGAATTATCCGTCCATTGCGTGACAATAAAACAGGCAATGAATATTTGACTTTAGCGTGTGAGCAAGGGGTCTATAAATGGCAGGATTCCAACTAGAAGGGCTTGAAGAAGTTCTTAAAAAAATGGATGAAATGACTAAAAACGTCCAAAAAAAGCATTTAAAGAAAGCCTTGCGTGAAGGCGCAAAGATTGTTCAAAAATCAGCTAAAGAAAACGCTCAAAAAATTAATGATCCTAAAACCAGTGCTGATATTGCAAAAAATATTGTTATCCGCGCTGGAAAAACAGCCGATAAAAACTCTGTAAAGGTTCGTGTGGGTGTCAAAGATGGAGGTGAGTTTTGGCGCAGTAATAAAAATGTTCAGCGCAAAGGAAAAAAAAGACAGGCCAATCCTCATTACACACCATTAGTTAATGATACCCGTCACTTTTGGTTAGTTGAGTTTGGCACAGCTAAAGCAAAAGCACAGCCATTTATGCGTCCGGCATTAGAGTCAAATATTGAAAATGCAACTCAAGCAGTGGCAGCTAAGCTTAAAAAAGACATTTTGGGGGATATAAATTAATGTTAATTATCCCTTTATATGAGCTTTGTGAACAAAACACTGAGTTGTCAGGGCTTTTAACTGATAGTACTGGTTTAAAGGTCAGTGAGTTTGATGCCAATAATACAAATGGTGCTCCATATATATGCTGGCAAATCATTGATGCAAATCCTGAGCAATATTTATCTGAAGCTTCAGATATGGATTCAATATATGTGCAAATTGATGTTTATGCTGATACCAAAGCCTCATCAAGACATATCGCACGACTGTTAAGAAAAAACATTGAAGAGTATTGCTATATCGAAGATTACACCGGAGTCGTGCGCGATTCCGAAACCAACTTATACCGTATTCGGATAGATAGCCGATGGTATGAAGAACCTTAAATTTTAAAGACCGCCGAAAGGCGGTTTTTTTATGGAGAAAATATTATGGCGCGTCGTACGCAAGGCACTGGTGTTTGGTTTGTGGATGAAGTCCCTGCAACACCTGGTACTTTTGAATTGGTTGAAGTTGACTGTCCTTTAAACTTTAAACCAGGCACAGATTCAAAAGATCGAATTGAAACAACATGTTTAAAACAAGAGGAAAATAAAACTTATTTGGAAGATGGTGGTCTAAAAGACCCTGGGCAAGCAACCTTTGATGTAAATGCTGACCCGCAAAAGCCATCACATATACGTTTATATAATCTATCTTTATCTGGTAAAGAAGTTCAATGGGTTGTCGGATGGGCGGGTAAGACTAAAGGTAGTGTTAAAAATATTGTTCCTACCGTTGATGCAAGTACTGGTGAAATAACATTACCAACAGGTCGAAGCTGGAATAAGTTTAAAGGCTATGTAGATACATTCCCTATGGATGTTGATGCTAATACTGTTGTTAAAAGTACTGTTACTATTCAACGAAATACTTCAGTTGAATGGATTCCTGAAACAACGACCCCTTAACAAATAGCCCCAAACGGGGCTTATTTTTTGGATTTATAAAATGACCATACTAACTTTAGATGATATTAAATCTGGTGCATTGGTAGACGTACCTGAAAAAATTGAAGTAGAAATTATGGTTAAGGGTCAACCCCGTACCATTGAAACTTTTATTAAAATTATGGATTACACGACAGCTATTGCCCAAATGGCAGCAAATAAAGCTGGGCGTGAGGGCTTGGCTAGTATTTTGGCTGACTGTATTGTTAAGGAAAACGGTGAGCCAGAATTTACAGAAGAGCAAATTCGAAAACTTTTTAATAAGCCATTAATTGATGCTATTTGGGAAAAAATAGTTCAGAAAAATCTCTTGGGAAAGGTGATTGCGACGAAGAAGCTTTCAGAGAAGAAGAAATCTGGGCGGAGCTCGTCATCAACGGCATCGCGGGCAAAACGATCGCTGAAGCAAAAAGAAACCTTAGCCACAGAGAGTTCTGCTTCTGGAGACAGTACATTGAAACAAGAGGAAGCTTAAACTTTGGCTTGAGACTTGATGAGAGCTTAGCAACATTAAAATATATGTTTGCAAAAGCCAATTCCTTCGAAGTTTCAGATGAATATGATTTCATGCCATATCATGATGCGCCTGATATTGGTTTTGAAGAAGCAATGCATATGTATAGCGGTGATTAGTTAGATTATCCGCCTTCAAGGCGGATATTTTGATGTGACAAAAAGTAAGCTGTTTGTTAGATTGTGTTTACTTAAAAAGTTGGTGACCACATGAAAAAAATTATTTTTGCTGCTTTAAGCGTTTTTAGTATGACAGTCTCGGCTCAACAGGTTCCTATCAGTGAATATGTTGAAGTGGTTGAATTACCTAATATGAATAAAAACCAGATTTTTAATTCATCAAAAATTTGGATTGCGAAATCATTCAAATCATCGAACTCAGTTGTTCAATATGAAGATGCGGCAACAGGCACTATTGTCGGTAAAGGGAATATGCAATTTCCTTGTCAAGGTACTTGGAATTGCATGGCTAGAAAGGATGATTTATTAGCCTTCACAATTAAAGTGGATACTAAAGATAATAAAGCTCGAATTTCGTTTAATGATATGACTGTAAAAATTAATACAAAAGGGGCTACAAAGTTTGTTCCTACTGGTCAGGAAATTCAGACAGTTACAGAAAAGGATAATGAAATTATTCAGACAGGTCTGAAAGGTATTGTTCAAGATTTTAAAAAAGGTATTCAAAGCGAGTCATCTAGTACAGATTGGTAAGCTATATAGAGTTGAAACCCTGCTTTAAGCGGGGTTTTTTATTGTCTGGAGAAAATTATGGCATCTGCATCACTTGGGCGTTTAACTTTGGATTTGGTTGCTCAGATTGGTCAATTCATTGGGCCAATGACTCAAGCTGAAAGAAAAGCCAAAGAGTCTACAGACAAAATGGGAAAAGCTTTCTCAAGTTTTAAAGATCAAATGAATGAATCTTTAAGCGGTTCACAAATAGGCTCTGCGATTGAAGGTATAACGGGGAAACTAGGTGTTCTTCGCGGTGGTGTATTAACTGCAACTGCTGCGGTTGCGGGTATGGCAGTTGGTGGATCGGTTGTTGCGGTTGCGGGTTTATCTGCAATGGCGATTGAAGTTGCAAAAAGCAATGTTGAAATGATGCAATTTGCAACTGTTGCGAATACTTCAATTGAATCATTTCAAGGTTTGGCTGGAGCAGCAAAAACTTTTGGGGTTACTCAAGAACAACTTTCAGACCAATTAAAAGATTTTAATGAAAAAATTGGTGAGTTTGCTAGTGTTGGGTCTGGCGGAGCAATGGACTTTTTCGAGCAAATTGCCGTTAAAACGGAAGGCGGAGCTGAAGGAGCAAAAAAACTTGCTGTAGAAATGTCAAAGCTTGATGGCGTTGAAGCTTTACAACTATATGTTGATAAGCTTGAAGAGGCTGGTGTCAATCAGCAACAAATGTCTTTCTATTTAGAAAGTATGGGCAGTGACTTAACAAAAATTGCTCCTTTATTGGTAGACGGTGGAAAGCTCTGGAATGAATACCAAACTGCTTTAGAAGATGCTGGAGTTATCACTGGTCAAGCTGCTATGGAGCAATCTATGGCATTGGCAGCTCAAACTGAATCATTACAACTACAATTTGGGGCTTTGAAAAATCAATTAGCTCAAGCGGTCATGCCTGCGTTAAGCAGTGTAATAGGTTACTTTCTTGATGGTTCTGGAAAAGGTGGACAATTTGCGGGCATTGTTGATGCTGTAGGAATTGCAGCTAAGGGTGCTGCAATTTTAATTGTTGGTTTGGCTGGTGGCATCAAAAATATTGTTACGGTTGTTTCTGGAGCTTTAAAAGTTTTGGGTAACTTAGGTGAGACCGTTGTTAACTTTTGGACAGCTCCGACTTTTAAAGATAAAGGTATGGCTCTGGTCGATGGTTTTGTCAATAATGGCAAAATTCTTGTTAATACGGCAAAACAAGTTGTTGATACCAGTAAAAATACATATGGCACAATTTCAAATGTGGTTACTGCTCAAACTGGTAAATACGATGCTTTGACTCAAAGTATTTTGAATAATCAAAGAGCGCAACAGGCTTGGGCTAAAAACAATCAAGGTAAAGGTATTACTTCTGGTGTGGATCAGAATAAGACCCTTAACCCGGATGCTAAAAAACCTAAATCAAATACTAAATCTAAAGCTGAAGCAGAAGCTGAACGTTTAAGAAAAGAAGCAGAACGTTTGGAGGAAGCGCGGGGTAAATTAGCTAAGGATGTATTGTATGACTATGGTACTGAAATAACCCGTATTTCTGCTGATCTAACCAAAGAATTAGAGCGTATAAATGAAGCATCTTTAGCAAGAAATAGTGCTGGTACTGGTTTCGCAATAAGTGAAAGTGAAAAGGAAAAACTAATCACAGAGGCAAAATCACTAAGCGAAGCCCGTAAAAAAGTGTTTTTACTGGAGTTCGATAAAACTAAAAATTCTTGGTTATGGACTGAAGAAGAAAAGCTAGCGAAGAGTGCTGAAATTGATAAGGCCCGTATTCAAGCAACACGTGGTATGACTCAAGTTGAACGTGATCTCCGAATTCAATCAATTGATTCTGTTTATCGTTATGAGATGAATAAGTTAAGTGAAAATAGAATGAAGGAGATTCAGCAAGCACAACAAGCCTGGGCGGGTATTTATACCCAAATTAATGGCGGTGGTGATCAGTACAATTTAGAGCAAGAACGCTTTAGTCGTTATGATGCTTCTCAGAAAGTTTTTGATTCAAAACTTGCAGATATTGAAGCTCAAGAGCAAGACCCAAATGCAGATTTAAAGGCTTTGGCTGTTGAGCGTGAAGCGCTTTGGCAAGAGCATAACCAGCGGATGCTTTTGATTGATGAAACATATAGTCGTGATAAGAATGCATTAAGTCTTCAAACAGCTACTGAAACATTAAGTGGAATGACCGATTTAATGGGTTCTATGCTTGGTGAGCAATCTGGAGCATATAAAGCGATGTTTGCAATGTCTAAGGCATTTGCAGTGGCACAAGCTATTATGAATGCACCACAGACATATTCAAACGTTTATACATCTGCTTCATTAATTCCTATGATTGGTCCTTATATTGCTCCAGTACTAGCTGCTGGTGCAGTGGGCATACAGGTAGCTCAAGCAGCGCAGATTAAATCCGTAAATTTAACAGGTATGGCTCATGATGGTATTGATTCAGTACCTAAAGAAGGTACTTGGCTATTAAATAAAAAGGAGCGTGTTGTTGGTCCACGATTAAACCAGGATTTGACTAATTATTTAGCGGGTCAAAAACAGCGTGGCGGTGGGGTTAATGTAAATATTAATGTTCCTCCAGGCTATACGGCTAGAGAGCGCAGATCATCAAATGGTGACGTGACAATTGATGTTGTGAGACAAGAAGTTGAACAAGCTTTTACCCGGTTAGGAACCCAGGCAAATAGTCATGAGTCACAAATGATGCAACAAGGTTTTATGGTCGAACGAAATAGGGGGTAATTTTGGATACTTTCATGCTTTGCCCCTTGCAAGAAGGGTATGGCTTTACACCAGGTAATGATATTCGTGAACAAAAAACAGAAGGGGGCATGCCAAGGCAAGCCCCCTTTTTTGTTGGCTCCCCGCACTCGGTTAATGTCTCTGTCTTATTAAAAGACGATGCAGACCGCCAATATTTTTGGGCTTTTTGGAGAACAAAACAGCGTAAACCAGAAAATTGGAAATGGGAGCTATCATTAGACCACGGGATAATTGAAGAGTGTGAATGTCGCTTCACTTCTGAATCATTACCTGGTGAAACAAAGCGAAATGGCGTTGTAGTCATGGTTAGCTTTCAAGTGATTGTTAAACCAATCAAACGTAGTGCTGATTTAGATCGAAATATCGTTAATACACGCCAAGGTGTTGAGTCAAGCGAAGTAATTGACGATATCGAAAAAGTGCCAAATGAATGGTTACCTGGTGCTTTAGGGGTAAATCAATGATTGAACTTACTGAAGAAATGCTGGCCGTTCTTGATCAATCAACGGGTCCTGTTGGTTGGCTTGAGAGTGTGGAAATCTCACATCCAAATTGGCCGCAAGTTTTGCGCTATGTGGTCAATTCTAGTGAACCAATTTCACTAACTCATGAAGACGGTCAAACGTTTGAATATGTTTATGTGCCTTTAACGATTAACCGCGGTGGCGATGAAGATAACCTTGATCAAAAGCTATCGGCAGTCATTGGCGATGTTGGAACCATTATTCCCGATCTGATTAAACTTGTGCTTCAGGATGATGAAATTACAACTCCAATTCTCAATTATCGAGCTTACATCATTGGTCGTTATGACGTGCCTGCTTATGTTGTGAAAGATTTAGAGGTTGTAACTGTTACCCGTGATTATCGCGGATCTAGTTTTGAGGCCCAAGCACCTGGTTTAAATGATTCAGGAAATGGCGAGATATATTCTGCAAGTACTGATGAAAGTCTAGAAGGGTTTTATTCATGAATATTATCAAGCTGTTTTACTGCAAATATGATCCAGAAAAATTTCATTGTGTCCATTTCGTTATTGAAGCAGCTAAACATATTTATGAACTAGATTATTCACCATGTTTTGTCGGCTTGGCTGGTTCATTAAGTGAAACTATCAAAACTTCACGGGAAACGGTGCATCAAAACAAGCGAATTGATAGGCCCAAAGAAGGTTGCATAGTCCTGATGACATATATGAATGAAAGCTCCCATGTGGGGCTTTTTTTTCAGGGCAAGATTTTTCATTTAAGTGAATGCGGTGTTCAGCGCATCACTGTTGAACAAGCCAAAATTTGGTTTAAACGGATTCGATACTATGAGCCGAATTTACATCATTAAGAATGCATTAGACCAACACGAGAAAATTACGGTTGAGTCTGAAAATATTCTTTATACATTTTTGCAAGAAAAAACCAAACATCCCCAGGCGAAAATTTATAAAGGTAATCCATGTCCTGAAAACGATATAACACCAACACGTGATGACCGTGCATCTATTGCCCGTCTTATGGAAATGGATGATGAATGTACGATTGTTCGTTATCCTGGTGAATTGGCTTCTACCGTAACTTGGATTGCTTCAAAGTTGCTTGGTCAAGCTGTATCGGCTTTGGTAAAGGTGCCAAAAGCTCCAACGAATAACAGCACAATGACAGGTTCGAGTAATAACAATTTATCGAATCCTGAAAACCGTCAACGAATTAAACAACGTGTTCCTTACATTCTTGGTGCACCTAAAGCTATACCTGATTTGTTTGCCCCTCCATATCGTTATTTTAAAGACGGGGTAGAGGTTGAAGAGCTTTTATTGTCAGTATGTGAAAACGCTGTACGGCTGTCTGAGTTTAAGACCGGTGATACTCCGATTCAGGAAATACCAGGAACAAGTTTATCGGCTTATGGCTTAAATCAAAGTCTGGTTGGTACAGAAACGATTTTTAAATGGGGTGATACTTTTACCGAGCCTCCAGTAATTGCTCGGCAGTGTGACTCGATTAATGGTCAAACAGCTTTGCCGCCAAACAGTACGCGGGTAGAAGCTGGAGATATTTATTTTCAATATCCAAATATGATAAAAGCCAACGACCAGGGCACGGCAGATCGTTTTAACTCATTCAATATTAATGAGACTTTAATTATTAGCGGTGCAAATTTTGGTGTTGGTGATTTATCAATAACAGGCCAAGTTAGTGTCGACCCGGTAAATAAAACGTTTGCAATTGAATCAACTCAAAATGTTTTGGATTATCAGAATTACCGAAAAATTAATGTGACTTCTTTGCTGGTGACCGATCCAGTAAATGGGCAGCTTGATTTAGCTGGTCTGTATGATATTGACTCGGTAACGTATGTATCAAATGTCTATACAATTCATTTGAAAAACCCAGTGGCTACAAACACAAATTTTTCAAAAGTGACTGAAGTACTAACTTCAAATATTTCGGCCAATTTAACAGCCAACACAGCAAACATCTTTTTAGATGGCGAATATGTTGTAACGGGTGTTGATACCGTTAATAAGCAGCTCACACTAGCAACGCCAAGCGGGGTAAATTCTGATTGGGATAAACTTGCAGATTTAGAAGATCAGAAGACCAGCACAGGCAATATTAAATTGCGGGGTGGACAGGATAACTGGATTGGCTGGTTTACGATTAATTCACCGAAAGCAACCGGGCTATTGCTAAATTTCCAAGCTTTAAATGGAATTTATCAAGGTTCAGATGCTAAATATGTGGATATCTATGTTGAATATCAACAAGTCGTTTCTGATAACCCAACTGGAGCCGTTTTTAACCAAACTATACGATTAAATGGTAAAGCAAATAACCGTGATAGCGTTGGTGGCTCAATGTGGATTGACTTGCCGTTTTCGGGAGCTGTGCGTTTCCGTGCAAGACGAGTTAATGACAACGGTGATGCAGTCGATTTGTCGGATGAAGTTAAATTCTATACAGCTTATGCAATTCGCTATTTAGCCAAACTTGTATATGCAAATAGGGTTTTAATACGCCAACGCACACAAGCAACACGTGCTGCAACTGCTGTTGATACACGACAAACAAACTGTATTGCTGAAAGTCTAGTTTATTCATTCCGTGGTGGTGTACGTTCTGCTGAGCTAATCCCATCGCGAAATATAGCTGATCTAATAATTGATTTAGGTCTAAACAAGCTTATTGGCCGTCGCACGTTAAATGAAATCAATACTGAAGAGATTTATCAAGTATTTGATGATGTAGTTGAATATTTTGGCTCTGAAAAAATGGCTGAGTTTAATTACACGCTTGATAATGCAAATCAGTCTTTTGAAGAAATTTGCCGAATGATGGCGGGTGTATCTGGGTGTAATGAACGTCGCTTAAATCGAGCGCTTTATTTCGATTTTGAAAAGGAAAATCGACAACCAATATTGTTATTTAATCACAAGAATAAGAAGTCTCAATCTGAAGTTAGAACTTATAACTTTAAACCTGAGAATAATTATGACGGTGTTGAAATAACGTATGTTGATAGCGAAGCGGGTTGGGTTGAAAAGACTTTAAAAATCCCGAATGACCAAATCACCAATCCTAAAAAGATCGATGGCTATGGAATTGCTTATAGCGAGCAAGCACATATCATCGGCTGGCGTGCCTGGAACAAACTGAAGTATCAGCGAGTCAATTGCAAGTTCAGTTGTTACGCTGAAGGTGAACTAACAGAACGTGGTGACCCAATCATTGTGGTTGACGATACTCGTTTACCTTTGGTTGTGTTTGGTGATGGATCAGTAACGTCTGGTGAGGTTTTAGTCTGGAATGGCTTAAACATTGAAGTAAGTCAACCATGTACTTTAACAGCGGGTCATGACTATATGATTCACCTTCAAATGAAAAGCGGCTTTACTGATCAAATCCCAATTAGCCAGGGCGCAAGTGAATATGATCTTGTTTTAGCACGTCCACCGCTTGAGGCCCTTGTAACAGAGGGTGAAGTAAAAACCGTTTATTCAATCACTGTGGACGATCGGCAAGAGGAAGAGTTATTCCTGGTGTCTACCAAAAATCGAAATGGAGTTTTTGAAAATTCCGTATCAGCAACCAATTTAGATGAACGTTATTATCAAAATGATAAAGACATCATCAATAACCTAATTTAACCCCGGAATGAAATTAAAGCCCTGCATTATGTGGGGCTTTTTTTTGGAGAAAATTTTATGGCGATTCTCACTGAAGAAAAGTTTAAAAATCTGGATACTGATATCAAGCATGCGGGTGAGGCTATAAATGAGGATAAACTAATTAACCCGCGATATGGTGCCCCATTTAACTCTTTTCCACGTGCGATTCGCATAATGATGGAAAATGGTGGGTGGAAACCGTATCTTACAGAAGCTGCCTTATTATCGACTGTTCCTCTTGTCACTCCATCAATGGGTTATGCCTACGATACAATGAAATTGTATTTTTGGGATGGTACTAAGTGGATAGTTGGGGGTAAAAGTCCCTTAGAACAAGCTAATGATTTTACTAAATCATCTATTGAGGGGTTATTTAATGAGTATCCTAAACAACTTGTTCTAGCACCAATTTTTGGTAAAGCTATTAATACTTCTACACCTCAAGATAATTTATTTTCTTCTGTACAAAACCAGACACGTGCATACCTCCAGATTGATGTATCAAATATAGTCAGGCTTGAAGTTAACAATGCAACATCAAATTTTTCGGCTTGGAAATGGGTTTTTTGCGATAAAAATGGAGTTTACATTTCAACTAGTACGACTTGGGGAAGTGGCACTTATGAAGTACCAAGCGGTGCAAAATGGGCCTATAGAACTTACCAAGTAGGTGACTCTAATGCATACGAAAACGCGACAATCATTATCAAGGCAATTATTAAATTTAGAATTCGCAATGAAGTTAATGCTGCAATTTCTGAAAATAATATCTTATTAATGTCTCAATTAAAGACCTATGTGAAGGATGTAATTGACGGTGATGAAGATATAAATGCCACTAATGCAGTCCGCTCCGGTTATGCAGTTGATACAACACCAGGAAGTCTTAATCTACTAACAGCGCAGAATGGTGATATTCGAAAATATATAGAGATTGATGTAAGTCGCTATTCGGTTTTAAAAGTAAAAAATTCATTAAATGTTGCTTCCTGGTTGTGGGTATTTGTCACAGCTAATGGTCAAAAAATTCTTTCAGAATATAAGCTTGATGGAAGTTTTGATATTCCAGTTAGCGCAGTAAAAGCTTATCGAACTGTATATTATGAAAAAGGAACGGTGAAGTATGATGACATAAATAATGGCTTAACTATTTCTGGAGCTTTGAGAGTTAAACCTACTGAGCAGAGATTTTTAAACTTAGAAACTTTATCCAATCAGTTAAATAGTCGAGTAGGTGTCCTTGAATCAATATCTGGTGTAGGTCGTGAAAGTGACTCTGCGAGAATTCGTAGAAGAGCAATGATTGAGAAAATGCTAGATATGTTTAATCTTAAAAAGTTCATCTCTCCGAATGACTTTGCTGATTTGACTCAGATGGACCGATTGAAGAGTTCAATTTCTTTTGTGAAAACGCAAGGTTATGGAATTATTGAGTTAGCTCAGGATTCAAGAGATAACACCAACATTTGGACTATTACAGAATCACTCCTGTTACCAGATAACTGCTGGATTTACATTAATAACTCTACGCTTAAGAAGGCTGCTGGGGTTTTTGACACAATGATTCGTAATGAGGGAATCGTACCTAGTCCAAATCCTTTTGAGCCAGCCTTAGAATTATATCCAAATGAAAATATTTGGATTTTTGGTAACGACAAAATGCTATCTGTTGTAGAGGGTAATATTGATGCTCCTTACACCGCAGTTCATCCAGTAAAGGGAGGAAATCCTATTCCTTTCATCGGTGATCTTTTTGGATGGAGGACATTATCTTTTCTATTTGCGAATACAAAAGGGCATAGAGTCTTTAATTTATCCTTTAAAAAAACTACTTGTTGGGCAAACTCAAATGAACATGGCTGTGAAGACTTTAAATTCCATGATTTGTACTTTGATACAACAGTTAAAAATGGTGACGGTGTTGATGTACGTATGGGATGTCAGGATTTTGAAATTTACAATATTTCAGGTACTACTTCGGATGACATGATTGCGTTGACTGCAATCCATAGATATGCAGTACAGCACCCATGGTATGAATATGTGTATCCAATTCAAGTCGGTGGATATGAGGACCGTGGCCTTGGTATCGATATTAAAAATGGGCGCATCTGGAATGTTCGCGGGAAAAATTCAAATGGCGGTATACGTTTATTATGGACTGGTGGTTCAAAAATGCAGTTCATTAGTGTTGATGATATTGCTGATGATCAGGTTGGTTTCAAATATTATGTGGTTCTTGTCCATACGGGGCAGTATGGTGTGCCAGCTATTAGAGGAGATTCAAATAATATTACGATCAATAAAGTTATTTCTAACTTTACAACTAAAGATGTTGTGAAGCTTGATGGGCCATTAAAGGATACTTGGATTAATAATATTGTTCAAAACACTATTTCTGAAACTCCTGTTGTTAATAAGGGGGCATATTATTCAGAGGACAATGTAAAAATTACCAATACTCGTCAAGCAAAATAAAATAACCTATGGATAGCTCTAACCTTTAATAAGTTAGAGCTTTTTTTTGCCTACTACTGGAGTAAAAGGCATGGAACCAGTTTCTACAAGCGGTTTAACCGCACTATTAAAATTCTATAGCGCAGCAATTATGGTGACTTTAGCAGTCGCATTAGTTGCAGCAGTTGTATTAATGACCCGTATGCCACGCTCACCTCAAGAATGGGCTGTAGGACTGATTTGTACGGTCGTATCAAGTCTAGCTGGTGGCTCATTCATTATTGTGAAATGGGGACTTCACGAATGGATTACGGATATTTGGGGAATGATTGCGCTAGGTGGCTTCTTCTTTATTTGCGGAATTCCAGGTTGGGCTCTAGTGAGGTGGATTTTCAACTTCATTGATAAACAGGAGGGAAAAACTATTATTGAAGTTATCCAAGAGGTAAAGAAATCCAAAAAAGACTTCGAAAACAGTTAATGCCGCCTTCGGGTGGTTTTTTTATATTTAAAGGAAATGAAATGAATATTGAACAATATCTTGATGAATTAATTAAACGAGAAGGTGGTTATGTAAATAACCCTGCTGACCGTGGTGGTGCAACTAAGTACGGTATTACTGAAGCAGTAGCACGTACAAACGGTTTTAAGGGCAACATGAAAGATTTACCGCTTGATGTGGCCAAAGCCATTTATAAAAAGCAGTATTGGACAGCTCCACGATTTGATCAAGTGAATGCTATTAGCTCAGCTGTTGCTGAAGAGCTTTTAGATACTGGTGTGAATTGCGGTACTGGATTTGCAAAGCCACTTTTACAACGGGCTTTGAATTTGCTGAATAATCAAGGCAAAGGTGGTTGGCCAGATCTTATGCCAGACGGAATTTATGGTCCAGCTACCCTAAACGCTCTAAAAACCTATTTGTCTAAACGTGGAAATGAAGGCGAGAAAGTCCTTGTGCGAGTTCTAAATATTATGCAGGGCCAGCGCTACATTGAAATCTGTGAACGTAATCCTAAGCAAGAACAATTTTTCTATGGCTGGATCAACAATCGTGTGGGGGTTTAAATGATTCAAGCAGAAACAATAACTGAGCTCACTCCATACTTAGAATTTTGGAGCAGTGGCATCTATATGTTTAAGTGCCCAGGGTGTAAGTATTTACATCCATTCTATGTAAAAGCAAGCGTACGCCACAATGGAAGTACTTGGGATTTTAACGGCAATGTAGATAAGCCAACATTTACACCATCTTTACTGATTAATGATCATTACCCTACAAAGCGATGCCATCTATTTTTGACTGAAGGAAAGATTCAATTTTTATCTGACTGTCATCATGAATTGGCTGGTAAAACGGTCGCTATGGTACCGATCGATGTTTAGGGTTTTATAATTAACAGGGTTCTTGCATAATGATCTTTATGGAACATTTATATTCTATATTGTAGTAATCAAAATTTAAATAAATGAGTTTATATGAGAAAAGAATCAATTTTGGAATTAATTGAAGAAGCAAGAGAAATTTACTCAATAATTAATTCCCATCGGAATATTTCTAAACCTAAGGTGAAAACAATATTTGAGCATCTTAGAAGTTCACTTGATTATTTGGCGAAAGATATTAATGATAACTTGAAAGTACCTAGTAAAATAAAACTATATTTTCCGTACGGTGCTAATGAGGAAGCCTTCTATAAGTCAATAAAAAGAAATTTCCCCTCACTACAAAGTGAAATTAGTGAAATTTATGAAGAGTTGTTAAATATACAATCCTTTCAAAGTAGAGATGATTGGTTGCCTAAACTATGCTCTTTAACAAATGAAGTTAAGCATAACAATCCACTTGATATAAGACATAGTAGTGAGACGGTGAATTCAGTAATTGCTGAAGTAAATAATATGGGTTTAATAAGTATCGGAGGGAGTAGTTCAAATATAAAAGTAAGGGATTTTTTTGTGGATGGAAAGCGTATAGATGACTTTATTTACGATAAAGGTAAGATAGAAATTACAAGAAAGGGGGATATTCCTATTAACTTTAAGATTACAAAGGATAAGAAAATTCTAATTGGTGATGAACTTCTAGATTTGTTACCATTTCTAGATAAGTGTATAAATAATATTTACTTACTAACTAATAGAATTTATTTAGTTTTAGAAAAAAATTAAGTTAGTACGTAATCTATATTTGACCATAAGACCCTTTTTTATGAAAAAATATTAGTTATTGATAGTTAATAACTCATCCCATCTAAAAGGATTCTTACTTAATTTATCCCTGCTCATTGACCAGTTCCGATTGGCTATAAAGCAGGGTCCGACCCCTAATTTTTTCTTTCCAAATTTAGTGTGGACGTTTTCCATAGCTATCATTAGTTGTTCTTTTTTATCTATCTCTTCAAAATCTGTGAGTAAGTCATAAGTGTGGCCAGACTTTGGCTCTAAACCAGTTAGTATTACTCCACACTTTTTATATTTAATACCTTCTTTATAAATATGAGATACCATTTTCACTGCTGCTTTTACGAAGTCTATCGCACAATCCGTAGGTTCTGAAAAGGAGCCAGTAATAGACTTGTTGTAGAAAGGTGCACTTTCATCAAATGGGCTAGATTGAACAAATACAAGTAGGCATCCGCATAGTGATTCTTCGTCACGTAACCGCTTGCATGCCTCTTGTGCATGCATTGCTATAGCTTCCTTCAAATCATCTAGCTCAGTTACTTTTGCCCCAAAGGAACAAGATTTAATAATTTGTTTTTTTGATGACGGGGTGTCTTCAATTTCAATGCATGAGATGCCCTGTAGTTCATTAATAGTACGAGCCATGACGATAGAAAACAGTCGTTGCATTTCCCTTGCTTCAGTACATGCTAAATCTAAAACACTCCTAATGCCCATACTATGAAGTTTTTTTGCGTGCTTACGACCAACACCCCAAACTTCACTTACATCTATTTGTGAAAAGTAATATTCCTTATTGCATGGATCCATGTTGACTAGGTCGCAAACTCCATTAAAACCAGCATTTTTTTTAGCTATATGGTTGGATATTTTTGCTTCTGTCTTGCTGCGACCTATTCCCACGCACACAGGCAAACCAATCCATTTCAATACCTTAGCCCGCATATCTTGACCAACTTTTTCTAGATCAAAATTCTTTTCATAGGCAGTAAAATCTACAAAACACTCATCAATTGAATAACCTTCTACTTCTTCCTCTGTGACATATGAACCAAGTATCTTATGAAAGCGTCTAGACATTTCGGCATAAAGAGCATAATTACTAGATAAAACAATCACCTTATGCTGTTTAACTATATCTTTGATCTGGAATAGTGGCACACCCATCTTAATATTTAGAGCCTTGGATTCGTTGCTGCGCGCCACGGCACACCCATCGTTGTTTGATAAGACAATGACAGGTTGGTTATTCAAACTAGGGTTAAAGACTCTCTCGCATGAGACATACATATTATTAACGTCTATGAGAAAAAAGACTTTCTCCTCGTGTTTCATGATCTTTTTCTTGTATTTTTTAAAATGTAAGTTACAACACCCCAAATTATTAACTCTTGACCATCCGACAAATAAATATTTTGATAATCAGGATTTTCTGCCTTTAGCCATTTGCCTGTCTCATCAATCATTAAACGTTTAACAGTAAAATCATTATCTATAAGAGCAACTACAATATCGTTATGTTTAGCATCCAGACTCCGATCAACAATTAGTTCGTCATCTATATCAATGCCTGCATTTAACATTGATAATGAAGCAACCCTTACGATAAATGTTGCCTCTTCATTCTTAATGAGATGCTCATTCATATCGAGTGATCGATCAATGTAATCTTGAGCGGGGGAGGGAAAGCCAGCAGATACCTTTTCAATAGCTAATGGTATTGATATATGTGTTGATGGAGTGACTAATTTTATTGAGGCAATATCTGTCAAAGCCTTACACTGATTAAGATGCGGCTTAATTTCAATAATAAAAGGTTCGATAGTGCTCATAGTTACTCCTTGATTTCGTTACATAATCAAGATGATATGCTAGAGCTAGGTTGAAATTCAAATAAAAAAAATTGTGGATAAACAAATAGAAGTCAAAAGCTGACGTCTGTTATTGTGCATTTGGTCGGAAATTCTTCATCTCTGATCTTGGTTGGGCAGTGAACTCATCAATCGGCATATCTAAGAAAAAATCCTTAGCATCCTCATGCCTGCAATGTAACCAGTCATCTCTTAAATCTGGTGGGATAACAATAATTGATCGCTTTTCGTCGGTAGGAGCGTGGAATTGTTTCATGAAAGGGTGGTGATCAGAATTTATGGTAAGCATGCTCATTGATCTGATCTCTTCACCATCAACAACCGCATATTCATAAATACCAGCCACGGTAAAAGGCATATTATCTTTACGATAAATTCCCCACCATTCAGGCTTGTTATCAATGTACTTTGGTTCAAAAATTACATCAGCAGGAATTAAACAAAATTGGTTTTTCTTCCATGCATTTCTGAAGCTTGGTTTTTCGTGAACGGTCTCAGTTCTTGCGTTATATGTATTATGGACTTTTTTTAGTTCCTTTACCCATGGTGCTACTAAACCGAAACGCGCCAATCGCCATTCCATTTGTACTTTTTTAGAGAATAAAAGAGGTGCTTCATAATTAGGGTAAATATGATTTTTATATTCAAATGTCGGTTCAAAAAGATCAAGTAAGTGTATTCTATCTTTGGCGATAGGTTCATAGTTTGAGCACATAATTAGCCTTTTTTGAGAAGTTTAATAATTCTTCTGAATTAAAGAATAGTGCTATAAAAAAACAAATTATGTAAAAAAGATGTAATTAATTTAACAACGTTGTCCATTTGAATTTACGGCTAAAAATGGCAATATTTCCAAGAATTCTGCGACAAATCTGCAACAAGATGAAAATACCAAAACCAAGAAAGCTGGGTGGTACGTACTCAATCACTGGTTCTTGAAATTTTATTGCTCCTTCCTTCTGCTCTTCAGCACGTACTGTTTTGTGTACATTGGGCTGATGTGGCTATTGTCTTGAAAATCTTCATGTTCATTTTGAACAATATGAAGAGACTTCCCATCTTTTTTAAATAGATGTATTTCATTTTTTTCCAATAATTTTTGTATTTTTTTACAACTTAACAAACTATAAGTAAATATACTTAATATTAAGATTTCGAAAAAATTAGAGAGGGGAATATGGTTTTCTTTGATTATGTTATTCCAGGCACTTGGATAGATTATGACGATGAAGAGTGGTCAATACGAATTTTTAAACAAATTTTAATGCTTGAATCGCAATTTCAGGATGCAAATGTTGCTTTAGATATGTTTAGCACACTTGATGCTTCAAAATTATATCCATTTTCGAGAGAAAAATTTGCTGAAGATTCTTCAAAAAAATATGAAATTAGAAATTTTCTTGAAAAGAAAATACCAAGAGAAGGAATGAGTGAGTACGACTATCAATTAGAGCTTAGTTTACAAACAGACATTCAATTTAAAAAAGAACAATGGAGTAATGGAAAAAAGCCAATAGGTTTCGAAATAAGTTGCCAAAGGATCTATGCTAGAGCATTTATCAATGCACTTGATTTGTTTGATAGAGTGCTTCAAAGATTGACTGAGGAGAAAGGAATTCCATCTGGAGTTGTACAGCAATATGAGAAAATATCAAAGTATTTCCCAGATTTACGTCCTGTTCGGAATACTATGCAGCATTTAGAAGATCGCTCAAGAGGCAAAGGGGCATATAATAAACAAATGGATTTAAAGCCAATAGACAATGATTATATAAATGCGCCTAATGGTGGAGTCCTGGTCTTAGATACGCTTAATGGTTCAAACTTTGAATCAACAATGGCAAATGGAGAGATAGGGAGAGTGGAAATTTCTTGTGAATCATTAAGCAAATTACTAGAAATTTTAGTCGGTGTTCTGAATTCTTTTAAATGGAAAGGCCCTAAACAACATAGACCATTGATGTAAATTTTAAAATCAGATCTATTTTATTATTAAACCAACTAGTAATTCTGCGACAAAACTGCGTCAAATCGATGTTAAGTTTATGATTTAAAAAATATTAGATAGTCCTTGACATCGTAGAGGTCTCCAGTTCGAGTCTGGATATACCTACCAAAATATTAAAGTCATATAAACTCGAATAGCTTTACATGACTAAAAAAGCCCTAAATTATAATGGTTTAGGGCTTTTTTATTGGTTTTATAAATTAATTTCATTTTCTATATTCGCCTAAAAGAGCAATTCATTCCCTAAAAGGCTGAAGCAGTTTGGAGCTTATTTAATACCGAATGTTTTAGATAACGATAAATTCTTTATTAATAAATAAAACTAGCGAAGTACCTCCTATTTGAGGTACTTCTAGGATCTATATTTATGCAAAAAAAACTTCCAATACCAGATAACTTACCAAATCATTTAACGGACATTTTTTATCATATCAATATAAATTTGCCTAAAGGTGATTTAAAAGAAACTGTAAAATTAGATGAAGCTGTAAATCAAGTTAACGCAAGTGATGTATATGCTTTACGGGATTATCCTCTGCATAATTTATCTGAATATGCGGGTTGGGCTCTTAACTCAGAAACAACTCAATCTGTAAGTAAAGATAGCCCTTTATTAATTACTCATTGCTATTATTGGGGACAACAGCTTTATAGATCTATTAATCCGTATAAATTAGATCTAAAAACTCCAAGTTTGTTAGAAATTCCTGCCTATACAAAATTACCAGAGTCTTTAGATTCAGTGATTGCTGAACAAGATGAAAGATTAGATCTCTCTGATACCGATGCTAAAAAAATTACTGGTTCTATTCCTGCCATGCATGGTGTTATCCCAAAGGGCAGTATATTTAAACAAGGCGATGTGATTCTAAAAAAAGATGAGAAACTGACTCCTGAAAAATTAATTGTTTTAAGACGAGCGGGAATCAAAGAATTATCTATATATAAAAACCCCAAAATTCTCATTATAAGTATGCATTCTTTTGATAAAGAAGAAATGAGTGAGGAAAGTCTGTATGTTAAAGATGTCTTGAAAACATGGGGCTACGAGCAGGTAGAAATCAAATCACTCAAACCTGAACGTTTTGATGCTGCATTTAATAATCTTAAAAAAGATAATGACCCAGCTTTAGATGACTCATTAACGACGAGCAGGGACGATTATATAAAGTTCTTTGAAGAACAAAACTCAAACTTTGATGTCATTCTTTGCTGCACATATCAAAATAATCGTTCTTCTTTATTCCAGCTTGAAAAACTTCCAATCTTTGATCAAAGCAGCATGTCATCGGCCTTGAATACACGTTGTATACCAGCTAATGAAATTAAAATTCTTAAAGGCCAAGATAGGACTCCACCTAGCCGTGAGACTGTGCAGATATATGATGAAAGCGGTAATCATAAAGGTATGCGTGTAGTCGTTACAGAAGACAAAGCGACTATTATTAATTTACCGGGTGACATTCAAGATATTGCGATTCTGATGCATGCTTTTGTGAAATATATTTTGAATAAGCACATCTCAGACTTTTTTGATCATGCTTACTTTAAAGGTAAAACTGACATAGAAATTGTTCCTGATGTGACAAATAGAAAGTTGTTATGGGGGTGTTATAAGGCTCAAGAAAATGGGGAATATGTATTGGAAATTATTGAGCAACAACAGTCATATCAGATAGAGCCATTTGTTAAAGCGAATTGTATTGTGATAGTACCTTTTCAAGAGCAGACAATTGCAAAAGGCACTGATTTATATTTTATGAAAATAGGTTAAGTCTAATTTCTATTTATAATTTAATTGAGCGGTGTAACCTTTAAACTTGTTAAAAGGTTACAACCTATAAAGTTATAGCTGCCAAAACCTCACCTTTATAAACCCCACTTTAACAATAACTATCTCATTATTTATCCTTACTTTTTAATGATCTAATTTAAAACAAATGTCATTTTGTGTGCTTGACTGCTAAAGGGCAGAGCACTATCCTTTGCCTGCTGGCCACATTGCCAGCCGGCTTTGACAGGCTGAATAATAACTCCCGCATCAGAGCTTTTCTTTCTGAGGAATAGTTTTGTGTGTGGTGGACCACTCGTTCCCTCCCGTAGCGGTAGGACGGGAGAGGGACACCTTCGGGTGTGCTAGTTTGAGTTATTACTAGTCTGTCAACCTTCTTCCGTTCTGCCACCATAATTCTATAAATGTCTGGCAGAACTCCCAATAAAAAGGAGTTGGCTTTGCACATTCTTAATTTCTTGGCAGCGACTGCCAAAAGCTATAACGACACAACTTAAAAATTTAAAGCAGCTTGATGCCCTTTAGGGTTTTCAGGCTTTAAGTCATTACGGCTCAAAAAAACTTGCATTAACAATAAAACTTGAGATGTGCCAAGCACAGTCTTACGGCTTTGCTATGCCTTTTTTCTCCCAAAAAAGTATCTCGTTTAGAAACAACAAGAATTTATAACGGTAAAAATATGCCAAATTTAGTTCTCTCAACACGTGCAATCCAAATCATTAATACATCGATTCATTTGTTTCACCATCACGGATTTCACACAGTGGGCATCGACCGAATCGTGAAAGAGTCTCACACTCCAAAAGCAACTTTTTATAACTACTTTCATTCTAAAGAGCGATTTATTGAAATCTGTTTGATCGTGCAAAAAGAATGCTTAAAAGAAAAAGTGGATGCAATTGTTGAGTACGATCAAAGTACAAACGTGAAGGATAAACTTAAGAAACTTTATTTCTTACATAGCGATGTAGAAGGGCCGTACTATTTATTATTTAAAGCAATTTTTGAAACGAAACTCACCTACCCAAAAGCCTATATCACCGCAGTGAGATATAGAACATGGCTCATCAATGAAATTTATAGCCAGCTTAGAGCACTTAAAAACGATGCAACTTTTCAGGATGCCAAATTATTTTTATATATGATCGAAGGCGCAATTATTCAGCTTTTAAGTTCGGATGTGGCAATTGAGCGGGAAAAGGTGTTGGATTGTTTTTTGGCGGGGTTGGTTTGTGGCTAATGAAAACCAATAGCTCTATGAGATCGAAAAGTCCTAAGCTATAAAGCTTCAGTAATAGATTGAAAATGTTGTTTTAACGTGTTTAAGAAAAGCTGAACCTTTTTTGGAATTTTTGATCCATAGGGCGTGGTAGCATAAAAATGAAGTTTTGTAGAAAATATGTCTTGAGAGCAATTAATAATCGCTCCCTCATCTTCATATTTTTTAGCCAAAAAATCAGGAATATATAAAATGCCCTTGTTTTTCTTACATAGATCTAAAAGTATTTCTATATTGTTGCAGATTAGTTGAGGGGGCGAATTAATAGTTTTATTTTCTAAGTCGGCTCTTGAATATAAGAATATATTGTGTTTTCTTAATTCTTCTATACTTTTAGGTTTTCCATATTTGTTTAAAAAGGCAGCTGTTACATAGAAGTTTCTTTTATAGCTATTTAGAATAAAAATATTTTCTTCTCTAACTTCCTCTTCAATTTTTAAAATAATGTCGAATTTATGTTCATTTATTTCCGATGTTTTTTCAGAAAATAATAAATCAATCTCGATATTAGGATATTGAATTAAGAAATTAGAAATAATATCTGAAAAGCAAGTTTGAATAAAAGCATGTGGAGCACTAATTTTTAATATGCCCTCTGGGTACTTTTGATCATAGATGAAGTCATTGGCAGCCAAATCTAATTCTTTAACAATAGCTTTACAGCGCTGATAAAACTTCTCTCCTGAGCGGGTGAGGTCCATCTTTCGGGTGTTGCGCGTAAACAATGATGTACTGAATAAACTTTCTAGATAAAAAATTCTTTTAGAGACTTGATCTCGAGTAATACCTAAATTTCTAGAGGCATTACTAAAATTTCCATTCTCTACGACACTAATGAAAGTATAAATACAGTCTAGTTTATCCATTAAATTTTGAAAGGCTAACTTGGCGTGTCGCTAAACTATATTATCATCTTTTACTTATCAATCATTGTATCTTTTGAGGATACAGTTTGTATTTAAATAGGTATCTAGTAGTTTACGTTTATTTTTGATTTTATATATATTGTCTTTTATTTGGATTTACTCGGTGGTTTATAAAAATATATAGGTAGTATTTTAAAATTAAAAAATTTTATCTGGCTTTAAAAAATTATTTTTAAGAGACTGGTTTTATATTAAATACATCGTTTTATTAATACTGCGATGGGTGTTTATAAATGATTAGAAATAAAGAATATCAATGAGGTAAAGAAATGAGTGGCTTGATTAATAATAATCCAGTATGGGTTAAAAAGATTTTATCAATTCATGGATTGCTTCCACTTCTTCGAGTTGCATTAGTTTCAGCCTATTTGGTTGGTGGAATTAATAAGTTCATCGGTTTTCATGCGGCTATTGAGGAGCAAGCAAGTTTTGGTTTGCAACCGGCTTGGCTCTGGGCAGCCGCAGCGATTGTGATTGAAATTGTGGGTTCGCTCTTGGTTATTTTTAATCGTTTTGTCTGGTTAGGAGCAGGGGCTTTAGGCTGCTTAACCGCAATAGCGATGCTAGTTGCCAACGACTTTTGGAATCATACAGGTCCTGCATTTTTTAGTACGTTTAATAGTTTTTTCGAACACCTCGGTCTTATCGCTGCTCTGGTGATGGTCACTATTCTTTCTAATCAACAACCAAACAAACAATAAGCTACAGCATCTAATTCTAATAGGAGTCTTTTATGCGTAAATCATTATCAGCTTTGCTTTTAAGCACAATGCTAGTGGGCACCAATGTTGCCATTGTTCCTCAGGTTTTAGCCAAGACAACAACGAGTGTAAAAAGTGAAGCACCCGGCGTAGCTCCTCAATACGATACAACACATGTGTATGTTAACCCCGAAGACTTCGATAAATTTACCGATAGCTTAGTGGCAACATTTGGGGGAACTAAATCTAAACAAGGCATTTTTCAGGTCACTCCAACACCAAGCCAGACCATTTCCCAACTTGTATTGACCCCAGTAGGAACATTGTCTGTATTCGGTTTTAAAACTCCAGTCCCACATCCTTTTGGCTTGGAAAGAACAGGCTATTTAGTCAAAGATATGGATGCGGCAGTGCAGTCTGCTAAAGCAAATGGCGCTGATGTCATTGTTGAGACATTTCCAGATCCGATCGGGCGTGATTCAGTCATTCAATGGCCGGGTGGCGTGAATATGCAACTTTATTGGCACACCACTAAACCGAGCTATAACAAACTAGAAACTGTGCCAGAAAATCGTATTTATATTTCAAAACAAAGTGCGGATTCTTTTGTTAAAAAATTCGTCAATTTCTCACACGGTAAAGTGGTTTCAGACAACCCTAAAGCGGCTGGTGTAGAAATTGGACGTCCAAATGAAACCTATAGACGTATTCGCGTGGAATCTGATTTCGGCAAAATGACAGTGTTGGTTACCGATGGTCATCTTCCTTACCCATATGGGCATGATATGACGGGTTATGAAGTCAAAAACTTATCTGAGACTTTAGATAAAGCGACAAAATCTGGTGCGACAGTCTTGGTGAATGCCTATAAAACAGATGGTCGAGAAGCCGCGATGGTACAGTTCCCGGGTGGTTATATTGCTGAAATTCATGCCGCTACAAAGTAATTTATTGCCTTAATGATTGATAAAACAACACTCATATTGCTTAAGGGCAATGTGGGTGTAAACGACTAAGTCTTTGCAATGATCTATTGATTACCGTGGAAAACTAGATGGCCCAGCATATTTCTAAAGATAGAAAATATCGAATTAAGTGCTCAGAAACTTACCGTAAAATAATTAAAATAAGTTTATTGCTGACGGGGAGTTTATTTTTTTATGAAGTTACTCATGCGGAAAATGAAGCTTCAAATACAAATGCATGTCCAACTCGTCCAAAAATCTCAACGAATCGCTGGCAGGAAAATTGGGATGTTTTAAAAAATCCATGTGTGCCAAAGAAAATAGGTGATGATTTTAAATATATACCTTTTGGCGATAATAATTATTTATCACTAGGGGCAAATATTCGCGAGCGTTTTGAAGTCAATAATAATGCGAGATTTGGTAGCGGAAATAATCAAGCCGATCGCTATTTAATTCAAAGATTACAAGTTCATGCCGATGCACGTATAGGTGATCATTTACAATTATTTACTCAGCTCAGTGATGCGCGAGCGTTTGATAAAAAGAATATTAGCAGTACCGATCAAAATAGACTTGATATAGAACAAGCCTTTATTGCGTGGGTGAGTCCTTTAAATAATGGAACTTTTAAGTTTAGAGTTGGGCGTCAAGAGATGGCTTTTGACTTGCAGCGCTTTATTTCGAATCGCGAAGGGCCAAACGTTAGACAAGCTTTTGATGGTATTTGGTCTGGTTATGAATATGGCGATTGGAGAGTTTTAGGCTATCTCACTAGACCTGTTCAGATTGAAAAAGATTCAACTTTTAATGACCACTCGAAAAGCGATTTAAGTTTTAGCGGCTTCCGTGTAGATAAACAAAATGTGTGGGGAGGCGAGTTATCTGGTTATTACTCTCGTTATGAACGCGATAACGCATCTTTTACAAGCGTTAAGGGAAATGAGATTCGAGACTTATATGATGCTCGTCATATGGGTAAAAAGAATAATATTGATTGGGATGTTGAAGGTATGCTTCAGCGTGGAAAGATTGGTGGACAAACTATTCAGGCATGGGGACTCAGTAGCATTACGGGATATACGTTTGCTGAACAAGCTTGGTCACCACGTTTAGGCGTCCAGTTTGATATAGCCACAGGCGATAAAAGCGCCAACGATAATGAACTCAATACTTTTAACCAGCTCTTTGCAAACGGCTCATATTTTACTTTGGCGGGTTATAGTGGCTACAGCAATATCATTCACATCAAACCATCTCTTACACTTAAGCCTTCCGATAAACTCACCCTATTAACCGCATTAGGTTTTCAATGGCGTGAAACCACCAATGATGCAGTTTATTTCCAAGGCAATAACAGCATGGCGAACACAGCAGGACAAGGTTCAAGCTGGACGGGAGCATATATTCAACTAAGAGCAGATCAAAAAATAAATTCTAATCTGTCTGTTGCTGCCGAAGGAGTACACTTTGAAGTCGGAGACACGATTAAGAGAGCTGGAGGTAAAGACTCAAATTATCTGGGTGTTGAACTTAAATATGGATGGTAAATCGAGAAGAGAAAAAATATGGGCACAGATTTAAAGCAAACAAAAATTGGCTATTATCAAAATCTAGATATTGAACTGGTGACTTGGGACTGCACCTCGGCTGAGGTTGAACTTTCCTGTGCTTGTATTTTTGAACATGAAATGAATAACCGTTCTTTTTCTGGCGGTTTAGCACATTTAGATGAAGCACTAAATGGAAGGTTAAATGAAATACGGAAAAATAATTGGTTCAGTGCGAAATTGAACGATACTCTTTTAATAAATCAAACGCCATCGACCATACAAGCCTCTAAAGTTTTACTGATAGGAATGGGCGCTCCAGAAGAGTTTACGTTAGAGAGAATCAAGACCGCGATAAAAACTGTTGTAAAGACAACGCATCAACTGGAACTGAAAAGTGTGGCATTTGCCCCTAGTATTTTAGATACAGGTCTGAATCCTCCCTCTGGTTTAAATGAAGTAATGCTGCAAGCTCTCAAAGAGGAACTAGACCGACATCATCAGCTTCATTTGCAAAATTTAGTCAAAAAATCTGAAATTGAAAGATGGGTTTTTGATGCGGGTTTTCAAAATTATGATGCGAAGGCCGAGCAATATATAAAGTCTTTTTCTAAAATTTTTTATAGCTAATATTTCAACTTATCAAAAAACAACTTGTTTATTAAACATGACTCATATAATAAATGGGAACACAACAAGCATCTCTATAGCTTGATCTAGGAGGTCGTTATTTGAAGTTATTTATTATTATATTCATAGTCATTTTTTCTAGTATTGGGCTCATTTGTTTAATCGCACTACTCAGAAATTTAAAAAATTATTCACCATCTGGTGAGCATGATCATTCACCTGCTTCAACACATCATTTTCACGATAATAGTCCGAGTCATCATCATAGCTCTAGTTACTCAAATGACTGTTCATCATCATCTTCAGATTCAGGTGGATGTGATGGCGGCGGTGGCGGGGGAGATTAAAAAAAGCCCTTTTATGCAAAGGGCTTTTGATGATTTAAGGTAAATCGAACCAGATAAATTGACTGTCTTCAGTTGCGTGAATTGTCGCTTTATCTTCAAAAACTAAAGCATCGCCTGCTTTAACTTCTTGATCGCCAATGCGGACTACACCTGAAATTACGTGCACATAGTTCACTTTTTTAACCGTATCAACCGTTAACTCATGTCCTTTTTCCAATACGGCAGATTTTACTTCTGCATTTTGGCGAATATGCATTGGTGCATTTGCATCAGGACCTGCAATTAAATGCCATTTGTTTGGATCTTTACGCGGGTCAAGATTAATTTGCTGGTAATTTGGCTCTGCATCTCTTTCATCAGGAATAATCCAGATTTGTAGTAAATGTACAGGCGTGTCAGTGTTGTTGATTTCACTGTGGGCAACACCTGTGCCAGCACTCATGAGTTGCCATTCACCCGCCTTAATCTGGCCTTCATTTCCCATGGTGTCGCGATGTGAAATTGCACCATCTAACACACAAGTTAAGATTTCCATGTTGTCATGGGAGTGCGTACCAAAACCATTATGCGCATCAATCTGGTCGTCATTAATTACGCGTAGAGCGCTTACACCCATATATTTAGGGTCGTACCAACTACCAAATGAAAAGCTATGATAAGACTCTAACCAGCCTGCTTTTACATGACCTCGATCTTCACTACGATGTAGATAAGCATTCATGATCTAATCTCCCAAATTTTTATTTATCTCTTGAGAAATATAGTAATGTTCTATGTGAGGTTAAAAAATAGGTTAACTGCAACATGTCGTTGCATAATTGATATGGTCGTATAGCTTTATATTTATAGATGTAGGTTGACCCATAAAAAAACCTGCACGAAGCAGGTTTTATTCAAATGATTGCTGATCTTAATTCGCTAGATCAAGGTCATCATATTCATTCAACGTCTTACCTTGCTGAATATGTTTTTGATAATGTTGAGCACGGAGTATGTCTAGTTCTGAACTTGATACGCCATCTCTCCAATAGCCAGCAATACGCACGTCATTTTTATTAAATTGTTTGTCTTCTAGAAAAAACTGGCGTAAAGCTCTGGCTTCTTTGCGTTCGCAGGCCGCCCAAATCGTAATATTGTCATAAGTTTTTAGTGCAAATGCTGCTTTTAAAAGAAGACCTTTTTGTGGCGTGTGATGTTCTTTATGGAACGAATGAATTTTGACATGGTCATGATGGGGTAATTGGCTAGCAATATCTTTTTCAAAACTTTCAATAAAAATATCAGCACTTACGCCATTTTCCCATTCATTCAATATTGAATATAACGCAGGTACAGCCGTATCGTCGGCAAACATGACCACATGTTTTTTATGTATGAAATTGGGAATGAAATGAGGGCGGGGGCCAATAAGCCCGATTTTTGTACCCACTTGAGCCGAATTAAGCCATTCCATTGCTGGGCTTAAATCTTCATGTTTAACAAAATCAATTTCGATTTGAGCATTTACAGGATTGAACGAACGGACCGTATAGACGCGTGAGATGGGTTGTCCCTCTGGCGGATTGCTCACAATTAACCGAATTGCCAAATTGGGAGCTTGCCAAAGCTCTGGTTGTAATGTGTTGATTTTTCCTTGAATTCTTACAATGGATGGGTATGGCGTATGGATCGAGACGATGGTCATCTCAAGTTGTTCCATATCTTGTAAATGGTCTTTTTCTTTTAGTAAGTCGCCATATTCTTGTTTCGATTTTTCTGCAATTTTTGTCATACATATAACCCAAGCTTCATGATTACTATAGAGCGTAATAATTGATATAGATGTAGTCTCTCTATTCATTACGATAACTAAATTAGCTCTAAATGTAAATAATAATCATTATTAATTGTGGTTTTTAGTTCATAAATATAGCCCTTTAAATGATTAGGCCTAAGGTTAAAAATTATCTTATTGTTTTGATATTTATTATTTTTTATAAAGTGCTTTTAAAGGAGGAAAATAGATATTTCTCACAATATTAATTGTAAATGATTATCATTTGTATTATTGTGCTGGGATATCTATTATTCGAACAAACAGCGATAAAGACGACATTTTATAACTTTGTTTTGAATATTAGGTTGGGTGGTATTGCATAAAGAATAGGGTGAGGACCAACATAAATGCTAAAAGATTTGAGTCAAAATTTAGGGCAAACGAATGATAAAAATAACAACGTAGAAAATTTCTTAAAGCGAATTTATGAAAATATTTTTGAACAAAATTCCAATCGAACAGCACTCATTTTTGAAGACCGTAGCATTAGTTATGCTGAGGTAGGGACTCAGGTCGCCAAAGTTATGTATGCGCTAAAAAAGCAAGATTTGGCGACAGGGTCTGTGGTTGCAATTTGCTTGAGAAAAAGTCCTGAGCATATTTATACAGCCTTGGCATGTGCGCTCACAGGCATCATTTTGCTACCTGTAGATATGGATTCACCGCCGTCGAGACTGAACTATTTATTGACGAATAGCCGGGCAGATGTTGTGGTGAGTGACTCATCCATTGCAGGTGTTCAAAACCTAAATATTAATGAAATTTTATCGGCTACAACTGAGTTTGAACCGAGCTTTAACGCCGAAATTAACCGACTTCCAGCATATTATTTATATACTTCGGGAAGTACAGGAACTCCGAAATGTGTGGTCTTAAATAACCAAGCCACTGAAAACACGATACAACAGACGATCTCGGAATGGCGAATTACTGCGGATGATGTGATTATGGCGGTAACACCGTTTCATCATGATATGTCGGTATTTGATGTTTTTGCTTCAATGGCAGTGGGTGCAACTTTGGTGGTGCCATCCTTTGAGCAAAGTAAAAATGCTGTTGTCTGGGCCAATTTAGTAGATCGTTACAAGGTTACGCTTTGGAGCAGTGTGCCTGCCATTGTCGATATGCTGTTCAGTGTAGCTCAAAAAGAACAATTACAGTCTTTGCGTTTAATTGCCCAAGGCGGCGACTATATCAAACCTTCACTCATTTCGAAGTTAAGAGAACAATTGCCTAACGCTCGTTTATTTTCATTAGGTGGGCCTACTGAGACCACGATTTGGAGTATATGGCATGAAATAAATGAGCAAGATCAGGAAATTATTCCGTATGGAAAAGCTTTAGAAAATAACCGTTATTATATTTTGGATGAAAATCTAAAACCTTGCCAAATGGGCGAGGTCGGTACGATGTATATGACCGGCCTGAATTTATCAAATGGTTATTTACTTGATGGGGAGATTTATTATAAAGATTTCGTTGAAATTCAAGTGAGCGAAAATGAAACTCAAACTGCTTTTCGCATGAGTGATCAAGGATATTTTAGGGAAGATGGAAATATTATTTTTGCTGGACGTGAGGAAGGTTATTTAAAAATAAAAGGCGTGAGAATCTCTGCGGCCGAGGTTGAAAATGCTTTAACCAAGAACCCGTATATTCATAATTGTGTGGTGGTAAGTTGTGTACATCCAACGACTGAAACTCAAGAGTTAG
This sequence comes from Acinetobacter sp. V104_13, assembly GCF_031798995.1. NCBI lineage: Bacteria > Pseudomonadati > Pseudomonadota > Gammaproteobacteria > Moraxellales > Moraxellaceae > Acinetobacter > Acinetobacter sp. V104_13. The sequence goes on from NZ_JAVQNP010000020.1 coordinate 196,479, forward strand.
TCGCCGTTTATAACCTAGAAAATAAATACAAAACTACTCGCTTAAATAGCCCCGAATTAAAGAACTTTTTAAAAGTGCATTTGCCGAGTTCACATATTCCTTCGAAATATTTGAGCATCGAAACCATACCTTTGACCCGAAATGGAAAAATTGATCGTAAAGCTGTGCAAGAAATCGCTCAGGGGAAAATTTATGTATCTTCTACGTTGGCTACAAATTCCACTAAAACACAGTCATCAATCGCTGAGGTGGGAGACTCGGTTTTATCGGTTTTCCGTGAATGCATAGCTGACAGCCAAGCTGAAAGAATGGATATTTTTTATAGAAGTGAAATATTAGCGATAGGAATTCGTCCGAAACAACTCATGAGTATTGCTCAGAAACTTTCTCAGAAGCTCAATACAGAAATTGATTTTTATACACTTATTAGCTGCAAAACAATTCAGGATGTGGTGAATAAAGTAGAGCAGCAAATAAAATAGAAAAATTGGAATGTGCTTAAAAGCAGAGCCGAGATGTTGGCTTTTAAGCACATGGTTGGTTTTAGGGCAACTAGATTTGAGCTAAGGTTGCCTTAATTTTTTCACAGATATTTTCCACTATTGCAGTCGGGAAGCGGTGGGCTTGATAAGTAATGATCATGCTTAACTGATGTTGTCCATTAATCACATTTTCCATAATTTCAAAATGCAATCCGAACATCGATTCATCACGTTCCGGCAAGATCTGGCGATAAGGAAGGTCTTGTCCCTGATGTGTTTTGAGCGCGCCGTTTAAAGCGTTATTTGAATGGATATGAACAAACACATCAAATAACAGTCCTTCATCGGCGCTCATCCCTAATGCATTTTGAATATGGTTGATTGGAATATCTGCATAGGCCATCGAAGTATTAATCATTGTGCTGATATTATGGAGCAACGATTGGAATGAATCTGAATTGCTAAACTGTGTGCGATGCGCAACCATGGTCGTAAAGTAACCCACCGTATCAAAAAACTCAGGATCAGTTCGTCCAGATGCAGAAGTACCAATCACAATATCTTTTAAATCGCCTTGTTGCTGTAACGCATTGGCGATAGCAGTATAGAGAACTGCGAAAATAGAAGAGCTGTGTTGTCTCGAAAATGCGAGGAGCTTTTCATACATTTCTGGTGCAAATTTAAGTTCGAGCCATTGGACTGGAGGTTTTTCCTTTTCAGCATTTAATTCATGTTCTGAAACAGGGAGACTTAGACCTTTGGTTGCTCCTGTTAGCAGGTTAGTCCAATAATTTAGATGGTCTTGGTTGATGCCTTGCTTTTGCTGGAGTAAAGAAAAATCAAGAATAGATTGGGCAGGTGCCTTCCAGTTTGGTGCTTGAGCATTTGAGCGAGCAAGATAAGCATGCGCAAGGTCAGCCATAATGGTATTTAAAGACCATTCATCAATCACCATGTGGTGAACTAAGAACGATAGAGTTTGGCGACCTTTGGCATTTCGAATTAAACGAATTCTTAAGGGAAGTTCACGGGTTAAATCAAATTTATATGAAGCTTCACTGGCAAGCGTTGCATCTTTACTTTCGGCACTGTTCCAAAACCATTTGAATTGTTGAAGTTCAGACGTAGGAACCACCTGTTGATAGGTTTGACCATTGGCGCTATTAAAAATTGTGCGTAAACCTGCATGGCGCTCAACAATATCTGTAAAGGCTTGAAAGAAAATATCTTCATTAATTTCTTCAAGGAATTCTACGGCAAATGGCAAGTTATAAATTGGGCTAAAATCGAACGCAGAATAAGCTTGCCACAGGAAATCTTGAGCTAAAGTAAGTGGGGCTTTATCGACACTTTGTAAGGTGGATTTTTCAGTTTTTGCAGATTTAACGAAAGCATATTGGGCTAAGTCAGCAGCAGATGGAGATTTAAAGAAATCATTAAATTGAATCTCAATTCCATGTTTATTGAGTAGATTTCCAATAATTCGTGTTGCTAATAGTGAATGGCCGCCAAAATCAAAAAAGTCATCATGTTGGCTCATTTCTGGCTCAGCGAGAGTATTTCGGAACTCTTCTAAAATAATTTCCGAAACATAAGCTTGGTTAGGTTGTTCTGACGCTTTTGTGAAACTTGTATCTAGATGATGTGAGATATCAATTTCCGTCAGTACCAATGGCATATTATTGGGTGAATATTGTCGATAGCGATTTTGTATGGCCTGAATGAAATCTGACTTTTGATAGCTTTCATCAAGAATCGGGTGGAGCGCTAAAATCAGGAAATAGTCTTGTTCAGTTTCTACCAGACTTGTAAAAAAAGGGGGATGAAATTCTGCATTCCATGGTTGCGCTTTTAAGTTAGCTATCTGCTCAAATACTTGTTCTGTATTGCTCTTTTTTAATTCTAGGCAAGCTGAATGATCATCAAATGGATATTTGTATAAATCGCCTTCGTCACTAAATGTATAGCGGACATTTAAGTCAGGCGTAGTTTTAATAATGTCTTGAATTGCTTTAATCAGCAGTTGAATATCTAAACCTTGATTAACTTTCCACAGATTAAAACGTCGATTAACTTGTTCAGGCTGCTGTAATTGCAACATCCAGATATGTTCTTCGTAATCAGTAACCGAAAGGAGAGAGGGCGATTTGGAAAATTGTTCCAACATAAATGAATCCTGGTTTATCAAATGGCTATTTTCATCAATTTTTATTTCGCAAATTTTTTACATTAGATTAAATTTCATATAATTCATAATGTTATAGATTTGCTTGTTTGCAAAAATTGACCTTTTTCTAATGAGTTGATGTCCACATGAACTGTACTGATGTAACAGTAGGGTTACATTTTACCTTTAAACATACTATAATTGATTCTCATTTACATCAAGATTATTATTTGCAAGAAGATGGTGCCAATTGAGAATGACGAATTTTTAAAATAGAAAATAAATAATAAGTGATTGATTAATATTTATTTAATTCGAAATTGGTTCAGCAAGAATAATTTAAAGATGAAAAAAACGATCCTAAGAATAGGGCTGTGATTTTGCCTATTCAAAAGGAAATGATTCTGTTGTCTCGATAAAATTGAGGAATTTTCATGAGAATATTCAATCATGAAAGGTTAATAAGCCCATCAAATGTTGAACAAATTTTCCCTCGCTTTGGTTTGATGGGACTAAATTTGCAATTTGCATTGGCTTTATTGCGCTCAAGTGGGGCACGCCACTGATGCGATTTGGCTTATTCTGTATTTTTATCATTTTATGTATTTGTTCATTATTGCTCGGGGCTGAGCAAATACAGTGGTCTACCTTATTTTCTTTTTCTCATGAGAGTTGGCTCACTCTTACAGCCAGCCGTATCCCTCGTTTAATTACCATTGTGCTCACCGGAATCGGGTTGGCGGTCTGTGGTGTCATCTTGCAGCATATTGTGCGTAACAAGTTTGTTGAACCGGAAACTTCGGGCGGTTTAGATGCTGCCAAACTGGGAATTTTAGTGTCGTTAACTTTAGTTCCGGTAACCAGCACGCTGAGTAAAATGATATTTGCGATCATTTTTTGTTTTATTGCCAGCTTAATTTATATCGCAATTATCCGTCGAATCCGTTTTAGAAATACGGTTTTAGTACCGGTTATTGGCTTGATGTACGGCAGTGTACTGAGTGCCTTAGCTGAGTTTTATGCCTATCGCTTTAATATTTTACAAAGTATGCAAGGGTGGCTTTTAGGAGATTTTTCAAAAATTGTCCAAGGTCACTATGAAGTTATTTACATTATTTTTCCGATTGTTGTCCTGACTTATTTTTTCGCACATCGCTTTACCGTGATTGGTATGGGTGAAGAGATGGCTTCTAGCTTGGGACTTCGTTATGCAGCTATAGCCGCCATTGGTTTAATACTGGTTGCCATTACAGTTTCAACCACAGTAATTACTGTTGGTGCCATTCCTTTTGTCGGGCTCGTGGTCCCCAATTTGGTCGCACTGAAATACGGAGAAAACTTAGCTAAAACCTTGCCCATTGTGGCTTTGGGTGGGGCGTCTCTATTACTGGTTTGCGACATTCTTGGTCGCTCGATTATTTATCCATTTGAAGTGCCAATCGGACTTACCGCAGGTGGTGTGGGGGGAATTATTTTCCTCATCCTCATTTTGAGGGAGTTTAGATAATGCGTATTACAAAGCTATGGACGATTTATCTGATTGTCATCTGTCTAGCAGTAGGTTTTTTATTTTTAAACTCAGGACTAGATTTTGATTACGTCATTCCTAACCGACTTCTGCGTCTTGCCACGATTGTGATAGCCGGTATTTGCGTTGCTTTTTCCTCGATTGTTTTTCAGACACTGGTCGGTAATCGTATTTTGACTCCCTCAATTATGGGCTATGAAGCGATTTATCTCTTATGGCAAGTTTTGTTGTTGTTTTTTTGGGGAACACATGGATTAAGTCAGTTAGGGGTAAACGGCAATTTCTTTATCTCTATCGTTTTAATGCTGCTTTATTCGTGGGTAATCCATAAGTGGTTATTGCCATATGGCAGAAATGATGTCTTTCTCCTGTTGCTTTTAGGTTTAGTCCTTACGATGGTCGTCGGGACGGTTACTCAATTTATTCAACTCAAAATTAATCCTGGTGAATTTTCTGTTTTCCAAGGCCTTAGCTATGCTTCTTTTAATCGCTCTCAACCAGAAACTTTATTTTATGCCAGCTTAGCTGTAGTCATTGTTCTATTCCTCGGTAGGAAAGCACTTCCTGTTTTGGATGTTCTGGTTTTAGGGCGTGAGCAAGCCATTTCATTAGGCATTCATCATCACCGCTATGTCAGTTTCTATTTAGCCCTAATCGCTATTTTGGTTGCGGTATCTACCAGTCTGATTGGCCCGACAGTATTTATGGGCGTATTCATTGCCAACATTACTTATGCACTAGCAAGAAGTTATAAGCATAAATTAACGCTGCCCATGGGTTGTGCCATCACGATTGCCATATTTATTGCTGCTCAAATTCTAGTTGAGCACGTTTTTAATTACAAAACGACCGTCAGCATTTTGGTCAATCTGGTATGTGGCATTTATTTCCTTGCGCTGACGGTTCGTACCCGAGGTGTTGCATGATTCATGTCAAGAATATCAATAAGTCATATGGAAATAAGCCAGTACTGACTGACGTAAATGTTGAATTTCCTACAGGTCAGGTGACGTCACTCATTGGTCCAAATGGAGCCGGAAAATCGACTTTGCTCATGATGATGGCACGTTTAATTGAGCCGGATAAAGGCGAGATTTTTCTTAATCATCAAAATATTGCGGATATTAAAACCGCTGTTTACGCCAAGCATGTCGCGACTTTACGTCAAGCACCCGGCTTTAATTTGCGCTTAACCGTAGAAGAGCTGGTTTCATTTGGACGCTTTCCCTATAGCCGTGGTGTTTTAACCGAGCAAGATCGTCAGGTGGTTGATGAGGCTATTGAGTTTCTTTCTTTAGAACCACTGCGCAAATCTTACATAGATGAAATTAGTGGTGGTCAAAGGCAAATGGCCTTTTTGGCGATGACGATCGCACAGCAAACAGACGTACTTTTATTAGACGAACCCTTAAATAACCTTGATATGAAACATGCCGTTCAAATTATGCGCGCACTCAGGCGCTTATGTGATGAACAAGGGCGCACTGTGATTTTAGTCATTCATGACATCAATTTTGCCACGAATTATTCGGACCATATTGTCGCGCTCAAGAACGGCAAGCTTCATTTCAGTGGGTTAACCGAACAAGTGATTACAGAGACGCAATTAAATGATCTGTACGAGCTTGATTTTGAAATTACATACAGTGAGCGTGGCTGTATGTGTAATTACTTCAACTCATCTGGAGCTTGAATACATATGAACTGGAAGAAAAAGTATGGGGGAGTAGCCCTCATCATAGCGGCAGCTGTTACTCTACAAGCATGTGACCAAAAAGTTGCAGACACCACTCAAGCTTCTCAGAAGCTAGCAGAACCGATTACGGTAAAACATGCGCTTGGAACTACGGTGATAGATCATCTACCGCAACGCGTTGCCGTACTTGATATGAATGAAGCTGACTTTCTAGATCAACTCAATGTCCCGATTATGGGAATGCCAAAAGATTATGTTCCACACTTTTTGGAAAAATATAAAAAAGATGCACAGATTCAGGATTTGGGTGCAATTGTACAACCCAATATGGAACGGATATATGCATTAAAACCAGACTTGATTTTGATGACGCCATTACACGTTAATCAGTATCAGGAACTGTCAAAAATTGCCCCGACCATTCACTACGATATTAACTTCAACAATAGCGCGAGTAATCATATTGGTTTGGTTAAAGACCATATGATGACCTTAGGAAAAATATTTAATAAAGAAGATTTAGCCCGCCAGAAAGTTTCTGAACTTGATGAACAGGTGAAGCAAGTACAAGCCGTAACGGCCAATCGCCCAGAAAGAGCGTTAGTTGTTCTTCATAACAATGGGGCATTTAGTAATTTTGGTATTCAGTCACGCTATGGCTTTATTTTTAATGCCTTTGGGGTAAAGCCTGCAAGTGGTGTGATGGATACAAGTCTACATGGGCAACCTATTTCGAGTGAATTCATCAAAAAAGCGGACCCAGATATTCTCTATATCGTGGACCGAACTGCTGTGATGGAACATCGCTCAAAAATTAATGCCGCCAGTGTTGAAAATCCATTATTACGTCAAACCAAAGCGTGGAAAAACGGTCGTGTCATTTTTGTCGATGCCGATGCGTGGTACACCACGGCTGCAAGCCCAACCTCGCTCAAAATAGTGATGGAAGATGTAAAAAAAGGCTACCAATAAATTTTTAGGTACATCACTTAATCAAATTTTACAGCATAAATTTTCACTATTTTGCTTTGTATTTTAAGCAGATAGTTAATAAAAAATGAATCACAACATTAAAGGTCTTTCAATGAACAACGTTAGCGATAACCGTAATTTTAAAAGTGGGAATGATCAAAGAATTAATCACTGTTCTTTTGTATTAAATGGTATTGCATCTGCACAAATGGCCCTTCGATTAGGCTATGCATTAGGCACTGTATTTGTACTATGTGCATCAAATACCTATGCTGCTGTTATTAATAATTCAACAAAAACTCTAGAACAACAAGCTGCTCAAACAAATGTAGCAGCTTTACCAGCAATTACCGTAAAAGCTGAACAAGACGATACTTATGCAGGTGGACAAGTTGCAACATCGAGCAATGTTGGATTTCTCGGTAGTAAAAAATTTCTAGATACGCCATTTAATACGATTAGTTATACAGATAAATATATCGAAGATAAACAGGCAAAAGATATTACAGAAGTGATTGCAGCAACTGATCCATCGATATATACCAACGGTGCAAGTGGTGGTTGGAGTGAAAACTATTATATTCGTGGATATGCTTCGAGCACGAATGATATGTCAATGAACGGACTTTTCGGTATCACACCATTTTATCGAACTTCTCCGGAAATGTTTAGCCGCGTTGAGGTGTTGAAAGGTCCTTCCGCTTTGTTAAATGGGATGCCGCCAGCAGGATCGGTGGGTGGAACGGTAAATCTAGTGACCAAATATGCGGCTGATGAACCGTTTGCACGATTGACTACGACATATATGTCGGATGCTCAGTTTGGTGGACATGTCGATGTTGGAAGAAGATTTGGTGAAAATAAAGAATTCGGCGTTCGTATCAATGGGATGTATAGAAATGGAGATGCAGCAGTTAATGATCAATCGAAAGAAAGTCGTTTATTTTCGCTTGGCTTAGATTGGCAAGGTGAAAAAGCACGTGTTTTTGTTGATGCTTACGATGCCTTAGATCATGTTGATGGTGTGACACGTGGTGTTAACGTCTCTACAGCAGTTGGAATTCCGAAACCACCGAAAGCGGATACCTTGCTTAGTCCGGATTGGGGCTCTGTGGAAACCAAAGATAAAGGTGCCATGATTCGTGGCGAATATGATTTTTCTGATCAGTTGATGGCATATGCGGCTTATGGACAAAGTACAACCAAATATAAATATAATGGGGCAAGTGCAGGGACGATTACGAGTAGCACTGGAACACTGAGTTCAATACTTGGACAACTTGCTTTTGAAGTCGATAAAAAATCAGCAGATGCAGGTTTTAAAGGCAAGTTTGAGACAGGGCCTGTGAAACATCAATGGGTCGCCAACGCAACCTACTATAATCATGCACAAGATGATTATGGTTATAGAATTATCCCAGGTTTTGGTGATCCTGTTTTTACGAATATTTATGATCCCAATCCAAATTGGGGGCCTAAACCGGAATTTACACCGCCGTTTCTATTGCATTCGACACTCTCTACCTCTAGCTTCGGTTTAGCCGATACATTGTCGTTTGCTCAAGATAAAGTACAGTTGACTTTAGGACTTCGTCATCAGAATGTAAAAGCAACAAGTTCTGTTAATACATTACCTGAAAATGCTAAATCAGCAACTACGCCTGGTGTCGCCTTACTGATTAAAGCGAATGATAAAATTTCTGTTTATGCAAACTATATTGAAGGTTTGACAAAGGGTGATCAGGCGCCTGCAAATGCATCAAATCGAGGGGAAATATTTCCGCCTCAAAAAACCAAACAACAGGAACTTGGTTTGAAGGTTGATTTGGGGACATTTGCGCATACATTGAGTGCATTTGAAATTACCAAACCAAATAGTTATTTAGATCCTTCAAAGCTTGTGAATAACTTATCTACCTTTGTTTCGGATGGAGAACAACGAAATCGTGGTATTGAATGGTCATTCTTTGGTTCACCAATTGAACATGTGCGTTTAATGGGTGGCTTTACCTATCTTGATCCTGAACTTACCAAGACTAAGAGTGGAAAAAACGATGGTCATACAGCAGTTGCTGTGCCAAAAAATCAGGCTAAGCTTGGAGCAGAGTGGGATACTCAAGTAGCACAAGGGACTTTAACCTTATCAGGAAATATCAATGCAGTTTCCAAGCAATATATTAATGCAGAAAATACCTTGTCCGTACCAGGGCGTACGCTCTTAGATGTTGGCGCACGCTATAGCACGAAAGTTGAGAACCACCCAGTTACTTTCCGTGCCAATATCTACAACTTAACCAACAAAGCGTATTGGGCACAGCCACAATTGACGAATTTGGCTTTAGGCGCACCAAGAACGTATATGCTATCTGTATCATATGACTTTTAATTTGTTGTAATCTTCAACCGAATAAAAAACCCGCAATCGCGGGTTTTTTTATGATATTCATATTTTATTCTGGTAAACCATAGTGCTGGAAAGAAGACTGTTTAGGAATTCGATAAGCATTACGCCCTAGTAATTGATTAATAATTACTGAGTTTCGGGTTGCTCCGATCCCTAAGTCAGGAGAACCTACACCTTGCTGAAAAATCTCGGCATTTTGAATAAAAATACGACCTTGTCCCTGATCACAACGTAAAGCGGTAAAGTCTTCTTGAACAATACAATCATTTTTATCATCAACCGCTAAAATAGAACCTTTCATATTTTGGAACCATTCAGGCCAATCATGAACATAGCCTGTAGCTGCAACAAGGGCATCAGTTTCTAATTCGCAACGTTGATCGAGTTGAGTATGCAAACAGGTTAAACGCAGAGAACCCGATTCAAGTTCTTCAACCGATTCAACCTCACAACTTGTGTATAGGCTTAAACCGGATTTTTCACCAGCCACTGAACGCTCATAAAGTACATCATATATATCGCCAATGGTTGAGAAGCTAATTCCTTTATAGATCAGGCCCTGACTAGCAGCAATGTCACGACGTTTATCTCTAGGCAGGCTTTGGAAATATTGCATATATGCAGGGGTAAAGCACTCTTGTCCAAGTTTAGAATATTCCATTGGGTGAAAGCCGGCAGAACGTGTGATCCAACGAATAGATGCACCTGCTTTTACTTGTTCTGGGGTAAGTGAATTAAATAAAGCAAGTACACATTCTGCCGCACTCTGGCCCGAGCCAATAACCGTGACTTGTTTACATTGTTTGAGTTGTTCCTGAATTTTCGCAAACTCCGCAGAATGTTTTACTAAAGGGTGTTTGCATGTTTCAAGCCACGTAGGAATTCGAGGTTTAGTCCCAATACCAATCGCCAGATTTTGGCTTATATATTTTTGTTTTTCGCCCGAAGCTGATTCACTTTCTATAATAAATTTATCGAGTTTGGCGTCATATTCCACATGACTTACGTTTTCTCCAAATCGACAATCGGGTAATTGTTTTGAAGCCCAACGGCAATAATGATCATATTCACGGCGTGGAATTAAAAAACTGTCGTAATAATAAAACTGATGTAAGCGATCATGTTGATGTAAATAATTAATATAGCCTAAAGGATGGCAAGGGTTGGCCATAGTAACCAAGTCGGCAAAGAAAGGAACTTGTAATGTTGTGCCTTGCAATAGCAACCCTTCATGCCATCGAAATTCTGGTTTACGTTCTAAAAATACGCTTTTGATTTCGGGATGATGAGACAAAAGAGCAGCTAAACCTAAGTTGAATGGCCCAATACCAATTCCGGTAATATCTATTTTTTTCATGTTTATACTTTATCTGTTTCCAAAATGATGAAAGTTCAAAATACGAATTAATGTGGTGTTAGTAGTTTCTCTACATCAGCAATATTGCGACATTGAATAAGTTGAACCGGTGAGAGCTGAATCGCGTATGTTTCATTAATACGTTTTGAGACAACCTTTAAATGATGTGGACGTAGCCCGAGATGAGTAAAATGAGTTGAGTTGTCCACTTCCTTATTTGGCGTATGACCTATTACTTCTAAATAAATGTCGAGTAGTTGATTTTGCTGTTTAGCATTATTATCAAGTGGAATAGACGAATGATCGGACTCATTATTCTTAAAATATGGTCGTTTATTTTGAAGCTCACTGAAAAAATTACTGAGATCAAAACTGAATATTTCTGAACCAATAATTTGCTTGATTGCCAATTGTAGCGCATCCAAGAAATCGTCAATCATGTGGGGGGGGAATGCTTCTTGGGCATAATCAATATCGAAAATTAAAGCGCCGTCATTTCTTGTGCTAAAGCGAATATCAATTGCAACTTGAGGAGTTTGGGTTAGTCCATCTTGTTGCTGAATAGGATGAGATTCAGATAATACAGGCCATGACAAACCATTTGTAATTACAATCGGTAATACTGGAGCAGTGCCAACTTTTTCAAATAATAGTCGAGCGAGATCAACGCCTGAAAATGAAAGATGCTGTAAACCCTCTAAAACTTCAGTTTGCAAACGGTTTGCTTGTTCAGCAAATTGATCTGCAGTTTTCCACTCAACAGCAATAAACGTAGAACTATTGGAAAATGGTCCGGCATAGAGGGGAAGTGTAGGAACAGCAACACATAGAGATTTGTCAGTGTTCCAATGAGATAGCACTTCCAAAATAATCGCCATGATGACTGAGTTTTTAAACAGTGAATGTTTCGCTCCAATTTTAGACAACTGTTTAAATTGATCTTTTTCTATAACCAGACTGTTACGTTGGTAATGTGAAGTCGATAAATGCTGTAAGGGTGTTTTCCACGGAAGCGCAGGAATAGCAGATAATTTAGAAAATTTTCTTTCCCAGTAAGCCATATCTGCCTGATGAACAGACAAGCTATTTTCAACTTCATTTTCTTCTATTTGCGTTTGGATATCATGTTGTTGTCCATCGAATAGCTCTAACATTAGTGAAGCTATAGATCGGCCATCTAAAATCAATGCATCAAAGCGGACAAAAATCGTTAGTAGATTATTTTTTAATAAAAAGACGGTGATATTCCAAGGCGACTGATTTAAATCAAATAGCTCATGCGTATAACTATTTTTATAGGACTCGATGTGGTGAGAAGCACGTTCAGGTTCCCATGTAGTTAGGTCTATTTCTTTTAAATTGATACTCACTTGATTGCTTACATATTGTACTAACCTATTTTTATCAATATATGTTCGTAAGCTGTCATGCCGCCGTACCATTTCTGTCAATCGTTGTTTTAATAAAACAATATCCATTTCGCCGTGATACTGCCTAAACTCTTGCATGGCAACACCACCTAAAGGAAGGGCTTGAGTTCGGCCTAATAGGTAGGCTTGCTGTAACGCGTTTAATGATTTTTGGGATGTACGATCTGATGGAGTATTTTGGGCTGGGCTTATAATTTGTGTATTAAGTTGTTCAGGGTGCGCTGCAAGATTTTTAAGTAAATGAATGAAAGATTTAAATAAATTCGTGATCCATTCTTTGGGTAGAGCATCTAAACGGATGTCCCAGTTAACTAAAATACCGTCATCTACATGAGCAACTTGTGCATCAAGTGCAACTTGTGGCCCTTGTGAAATGACCCAATTCATTGAGCCAAAAACACGGCGGACACGTTCGGAAAGCAAATTATCGTTTTCTAAGTCGAGTGCCGCTGTAAATACCACAGGAGCAATCTGTGCACTACCATGATAACGGGATAGGTCACGTAGAACATTCACACCCGAATAATGTGAATGCTCTAATAACTCAAGCATTTGATTTGCTATTTGTTTGCAGAATGCGGCTAAGGTTGTTGTCCCTTTCATATCGACATCAAGGATGACTAAATTAGCAAAATCGCCAATAGTGCCTTCGACATTTTTTAAAACCGGCTCACGCCAAAAAGTAGGAATATTCAATCGGAAGCTGTGATCTTTGGTTGCATGACCAAGCGTATAGGCAAATAAACCTAATATCAGGTTAGTCACAGTAATGTGTTGTTCTCTAGCAAGTTGTTGTAATGCTTTTCGTTCTTCCGGCGATAACCACGTACTTAAACGATCACTTTTTGCTGTTTTGAATTCTTGATGAATGAAAGGTAGAGACGGAGCAGGGCTAATATGAGGCAGACGTTGTTTCCACCATAAGCGGTCTCGTTGGTTTAATTTTTTTAGGTTAGGGTCTGTCCGTATTTTTTGATACCAGTCAAAAAAATTAGGCGGACGGGAGAATGATATTTCTAGGTCTTCATAAAACAAAGAAAGATCTTCCATTAAATTCAAGAAGCTGGACGGATCTATAGCAATCATGTCCGTATCTATATGAAAACGAAAAATATTCTTTTTAAGAACACTTACAGAAAATCTTACAGTCTGGCCCTGACTTAAATCAAGTTTTTGATGGGTCCATTGCTCCCGTTTTTGCATGAGCATTTGCTCAATTTGATGATCGCTAAGCTTTGAAAAATCATCGACTTCTAATATCTGTTGAGCCTTCTCAGCCATGATGTTTGCGATGCCATCGGCACTCAAACTTAATCTCAAAATAGCGTGTTCTTTATAAAGTCGTTGAAGTGCTAAATGTAATTTTTGTAGATCAATAAATTGACCGTCAAATTCTGCATAGAGGTGGGCAGCAACCCCACCTAAAGTTGCGTTGCCAGAGCGACCAAACCAGCAGGCCGCTTGCATCGAAGTTAATTCACACATTGAACGATAACTCGGTTGACAAATTAATCTTGTTTCAGCATCATACAAACAAATGAAAATGATTACCAGTTGCATTTGTTAATCATTTCCAATTTTGCTGTGAATATATAGCTTGTCCGTCTTAAGAGTTTTCTTTTGTCGGTATTCAAATTAAATATTTATGCCGATATGTAAGAAAATTTACGAAGAATCAATAGCTTGATAACCATTAAATTAAATTGAATATTTAGAATGTCATGAAAAAACAGTTGATTGAGTTTGTTCGCTGGTCTCCAGAGAGAGCGCAACACTATCGAAATAAAGGTTATTGGATTGACCAACCTTTGACGCGCATTTTAACGGTAGGGGTTCAATCGCATCCGCATTCGCCGGCAATTATTTGTGGTGAGCGTCAGTTGAGTTATATCGAGCTGGACCAGCTATCAACAAATTTAGCTTCTCGACTAGCTGAGAAAGGCTTGGGCAAGGGTGATACTGCTTTAGTACAACTTCCCAATGTTGCAGAGTTTTATATTGTCTTTTTTGCCTTGCTTAAGGCTGGTGTGGTCGTACTCAATGCGCTATATAGCCATCGCCAATATGAACTAAATGCCTTTATTAAACAGATTCAACCTAAGCTTTTAATTGGTTCGCGTCAGCATGAAGTCTTTAGCAATAATCAGTTCATTGACTCACTTCATGATATAAATTTAAGTCCTGAAATTATTTTGATGCTCAATCATCAAGCTACCGATTTCGGACTATTAGACTGGATTGAAACACCAGCAGAGACCTTAGTCGATTTTTCATCTACACCTGCTGATGAAGTTGCTTTCTTTCAGTTGTCAGGTGGAAGTACGGGAACACCAAAACTTATTCCAAGAACGCATAATGACTACGACTATAGTGTGCGGGCCAGTGCCGAGATTTGCGGTTTAAACTCAAATACCCGGTTATTGTGCGCTCTGCCAGCTCCGCATAACTTTATGTTGAGTTCACCCGGTGCATTAGGCGTTTTACATGCAGGTGGATGTGTTGTGATGGCACCAAATCCTGAACCGCTCAATTGCTTCTCTATTATTCAAAGACATCAAGTCAATATGGCATCTTTAGTGCCGAGTGCTGTCATTATGTGGCTAGAAAAAGCAGCTCAATATAAAGATCAAATCCAGTCTTTAAAGTTGCTTCAAGTGGGGGGGGCAAGTTTTCCTGAATCTTTAGCGCGTGAAGTTCCTGAAGTCCTCAATTGTAAATTACAACAAGTATTTGGAATGGCCGAAGGCTTGGTCAATTACACCAGACTCGATGACTCCGATGAGCAAATTTTTACCACCCAAGGGCGTCCTATCAGTTCTGATGATGAAATCAAAATTGTAGATGAGCAGTATAAAGAAGTCCCAGAAGGCGAAATAGGGATGCTTGCGACTCGGGGGCCTTATACCTTTTGTGGTTATTACCAAAGCCCTGAACATAATTCACAGGTCTTTGATGAGGACAACTATTACTATTCGGGCGATCTCGTGCAGCGTACTTCGGATGGTAATTTACGTGTAGTAGGAAGAATTAAAGACCAGATTAACCGTGGTGGTGAAAAGATTGCTTCGGAAGAAATAGAAAAACTTATTCTTCTACATCCGGAAGTTATGCACGCAGCTTTGGTCGCAATTGTTGATGAACAGTTTGGTGAAAAGAGTTGTGCCTTTATTGTTTCTCGGAATCCTGAACTTAAGGCTGTTGTGCTCAGACGCCATCTCATGGAATTGGGTATTGCACAATACAAACTTCCAGATCAGATCAAATTAATCGAAAGTTTGCCACTGACTGCAGTCGGTAAGGTGGACAAAAAACAACTTCGCAGCATTTTAAATATATCTACAACATCTTAATAAATATTGAGCAGCATATGGCCATTTCAAAAATTTCTACTTATCTCATGCCCAAAAGAGAGAGTTATCCAAAGAACAAAACAGACTGGCAGTTAGATCCTTCTCGAGCAGTTTTGTTAATTCATGATATGCAACGCTACTTTTTAAATTTTTACGATGCTGAAAGTGAATTAATTAAAACGGTTGTTAATCATTTAGTTCAACTAAGAACTTGGGCACATCAGAACAATGTTCCGGTTGTTTATACAGCACAGCCTTATGAACAACCAGCGGCAGATCGAGCATTACTGAATGCGATGTGGGGACCGGGTTTGCCAGCCTCAACAATCGATCAGCAAAAAATTATTGATCAACTTTCTCCTGCTGAACATGACATTGTCTTAACGAAATGGCGTTATAGCGCGTTTAAACGTTCGGATTTGCTTGAAAGAATGCAAAGCTGGAATCGTGATCAGCTCATTATTGGCGGTGTCTATGCCCATATCGGTTGTATGGTTACGGCAATTGAAGCCTTTATGAGTGACATACAATCCTTTCTGGTTGGGGATGCAGTTGCCGATTTTTCAGAAGAAGAACATCGCTTAGCTTTGAAATATGTGTCTTCACGTTGCGGTCAAGTCATTGATACCGAATCTGTAGTGGGGCAGGTAGCAACAGGCATTACACGACCTTGGTTAGAGCAAAAGGTCCAGCAGCTTATTGAAGAAGATGAATTAGATCCAGAAGAAAACCTGATTCTTTATGGACTGGACTCATTACGAATTATGCAGTTTTCTTCGGAACTCAAAGCGCAGGGAATCAATATTAGTTTTGAAGAATTAGGACGTACACCCACTTTATCAAATTGGTGGTCATTGGTGGATGCACGGCAAAGGATTGCAGGGTAGAGGGTTGCCATCATAAGGCATACGACAAATCCTGGTCGCTAAATTTATACATAAAATTTATATCTTTGATAGCGACTCCTTAGACGACTTGTAATCGTCATATTAACGGAGCAAAAAATGATTTTATCGCCTGCTGATCAAGAGAAAATAGAGACATTCTGGAATTACTGTTTAAAACATCAATATTTCAATATTGGATATCCTGAGTCTGCAGATTTTGATTATTCCGCTTTATTCCGTTTTTTCAAATTCTCTATTAATAATTGTGGTGATTGGAAAGACTATAGCAATTACGCATTGAATTCTTTTGATTTTGAAAAAGATGTGATGGCGTATTTTGCTGAAATTTTTCAAATTCCTTTTGAAGAAAGCTGGGGATACGTAACTAATGGTGGCACAGAAGGTAATATGTTTGGCTGCTATCTGGCGCGTGAGCTATTTCCAGATTCAACATTATATTATTCAAAAGATACGCATTATTCGGTGGGAAAAATCGCCAAATTATTGCAGATGAAATCTTGCGTGGTTGAATCATTGGATAATGGTGAAATCGACTATGATGATTTAATCCATAAAATAAAAACCAATAAAGAAAGTCACCCCATTATTTTTGCAAATATTGGTACGACCATGACCGGCGCAATTGATGATATTGAAATGATTCAAGAGCGCTTAGCGCAAATCGGAATCATGCGCCGAGATTATTATATTCATGCCGACGCTGCCTTAAGTGGCATGATTTTACCTTTTGTTGATCATCCTCAAGCGTTTTCCTTTGCTCATGGTATCGACTCAATCTGTGTGTCTGGTCATAAAATGATTGGCTCACCGATTCCGTGTGGCATTGTTGTGGCCAAACGCCAAAATGTAGAGCGTATATCAGTAGATGTTGACTATATCTCTACACGTGATCAAACCATTAGTGGTTCTCGCAATGGCCATACTGTCTTGTTGATGTGGGCGGCAATACGTAGCCAAACCAATTTACAAAGACGGCAGAGAATTCAACATTGTCTAAAAATGGCCCAGTACGCGGTTGATCGCTTTCAAGCAGTGGGCATTCCTGCTTGGCGGAATCCAAATTCAATCACTGTGGTATTTCCGTGTCCTTCAGAGCACATCTGGAAAAAGCATTATCTGGCAACCTCTGGAAATATGGCTCATTTAATTACTACGGCACATCACCGAGATACACGTCAGATTGATAGCTTAATTGATGACGTTATTTTTGATTTACAAGGTGCCTCTAAACGTACAGTTGGTTTTTAGTCATATCAACCAAAATGATTTAGACAAATCCATATTAATTTTACAGTCTAGAAAATGATCTAAAAATATTTTGATAGGGCGGTTGGGAAGTTTTTGATGCAATTAAAGTTTTTTAAAAAATACTTTTTATATGATTTTCTTATTCATGCTTTTTTAAAGCCAGAAATGGCAATTCTTGCTGGTCAATTGAAGCGAGATTTTATTTTAAGTACCGCTTTTTCTATGAATATAAAGAGAGATAAGCATGTCTGATTTAAAGTTATCTCATCTGATGACAGACTCTTCCTTGGCACCTGCACTCAAGCCAGCATTTCCTAAATTATTTGCAGGAACGTTTGCTGCCGTATTTTCGGGTTTAGCCATTTTAACTGCCCTGTGGGGCATGATTCAGTTGATTGGTTATTTATCTTCTTATTGGGTGATCTTTTCAGCGGTTTTTTGGATAGTCGGGGCGGCATTGGCAGCACTGGCTTCATGGTTAGTGCATGATGCAGAGGCTGGATTTTCGGCACGATTACGTCGTCAAATTGCTCATCATTTAATTCGGTTACCGACCACAACCCTATCAAAACAGGGTGACCAAAGCTTAAAACGACTGGTTTCAGATGATATCGCAACCTTACATCATATGGTGGCACATTTACCGTCGGAAATTGCGATTTTTGCTGTAATCCCTTTAGTTTCTATTGTTTTATTAATTGTGTTGGTTGGCCCGATGGCCCTTTGGGTATTATTACCTGGGGCAATTGCTTCACTTTATTATTTAATTATTGTTCCCCATGTATCAAAACGGGATGGCGTTGCACGTATGCAGGTCATGTTAGATATTATTGGTTCTGCTGATGATTATGCACGCGGCATTCGTGATAACCGAATATATGGGCAACAATCTGGCGCTTTAACAGCCTATACTCAATCAGCACAAAATTTCACTCAAAATATGGTGTCTTGGGTGAGTAAAGTCGCAACACTCGCTGCTGTTGCCACTGCATTACTACAAGCTGTTGCAACCTTTGCCATAGCCTATCTCGTGGCTTATCAATACGACAGCATGACCTTGGCTGCAACACTTTTCTTTAGTTTGGCCATCGTGACACCTTCACTACGTTTAGGGCATGGTCTTGATTATGTCGCTGCTGGGCGAGCTGCAGCTAGTCGTTTATCTGCATTCTTAAAAGAGCCAGTACTCTCATCGGGCAATCTACAACAGATTGAGCAAGATGTAACACTTGAAATAGTTAATGCAAGCTTTGCAATCGAAAATCAAAAAGTATTGGATCGATTAAGTTATGCATTTCCAAAAAATTCAATGACTGCAATTACAGGGCCAAGTGGAGTTGGCAAAACAACCTTACTGCGAGCCCTTGCTGGGTTCGCCGTATTGCAAGAAGGTGTTATTCAATTAGCAAAAACAGATATTTTGCAATTACATGAAAAACTAAGACATGAAAAGGTTTTGTTTATTCCACAAGGTGGAGATGTATTACCGGCCACAGTAAGAGAAAACTTGTCCTTATCTGCCATTAATGCAAATGATGAACAACTTGAGCAGGCATTACTCAAGGCCCAATTAAAAGTAGATTTAAATGCAGATGCAACTTTACTTTCAGGCGGTGAAAAACAGCGCATAGGTATAGCGCGTGCTTTTTTATCCTCAGCTCCTATTATTTTATTAGATGAGCCAACGAGCGCACTCGACCAGACCAATGCGACAAAAATAATATTGGAATTAAGCCACTTAGCTAAAAACCAGAATAAAACCATCGTCATGGTCACTCATGATCTTGCCTTAGCTGCTCATGCCGACAACAGGTTAGTGCTTAAAGGCCCAACTGACTCAGGGAAATCTTTATGAATACTCCTGCTAAATTAAATAAAGATCAGATTTTTTCGATGCTTCCTCGTGCAGCCAAGCAAAAATTAATTATTGTTGGTATCGGATGGATCATTGTTGCAGCAATTGAAGCAATCGCATATACCGTATTGGCATTTGCAATTGTCAATCAATGGTCACCAAGCTGGGTTCTCATCAGTGCAATTGCAGCAATATTAGTGACAGTGGTGGTCACTCGTGCTGGCTTCCTTACTGGTGTGCGTTTAGCAGGCGACCTATTTGCTGAGTTAGGCAAATCTTTAGCTCGTGCCAAGCTCTCTTGGTTTACCAATGAACAGCGTGCTCAGATTAAGACAATTGCTGGACAGGGAATTCCTGGGTTTATGAGTATTCCTGCTCATCAATTGCAAACCTTTTTACATGCGCCTTTTATGCCTTTATTTCTAACAATAGGAATAGGCCTGCTTGCTGGAGCAGGCGTAGCATTTGTCGCTTTAGGCTTACTTTTACTCTCTTTATTTGCTCAATCCCTAGCACAACGTGCACTCATGCATATTGATAAAAAACGTAATACTGCCGATTTAGCTGCTTCACAAGCAACGTTGGAATTGGTTGATCATGTTGAGTTATTACGCACAGCCGCGGGACCAGAACGTGCGGTCCAAAGGCTAGAACATCGTTGGGAAGAGCAAGAAGAGACATTAGTACGGATCAACCGTGCTGCTGCATTTGCAAGTTTTGTTGCAACCTTGGCAAGTGTTTTACCGATTGCTGGGATGGCAACTTATCTGGTACTTGCTGGTGTCAATCATGCTGCTTTGGTGTTGGCATTACTCGTCTTAATTGGACGTGCAGCAGCGCCATTAGGTGAACTTGCTACCGCTGGATTACATATCAATGATTTGTTTGCTGCACTGCGCAACTTTAATCAGATCACACATCCACCTGAGTTGCCTGAGCCATTACATCCTCAAATTCCTACTGGCCATCATATTTCGGTACAAGGCGTTAGCTATGCGCCAGCACTTGAAAATATGACTCTCGACATCGCATTGGGGAGCAGAGTATGGGTTACCGGACCAAGCGGTAGTGGTAAGAGCACTTTACTTGAATTGCTTACACGGTTTGATGATCCACAAAGAGGAAAAATTACCCTAGGTGACATAGCTCTTGATCAAATGAAATATGAAGATTTGGTCTCGAATATTGCTTATGTCACACAAGAACCTATTTTGTTCACAGGAACACTGGCTGAAAATATCCGTTTAGGAAAACCTGATGCAACTGATGATGAATTAGAAAAAGCTGCAAGAGATGCCGCATTAGGGGCAATGATTGACCGCAGTTCAGAAGGAATTAATCAGTCGGTTGGTAAACAAGGCACCGCATTGTCCGGTGGTGAACGTCAGCGAGTCGCAATTGCGCGAGCATTACTCAAAAATGCGCCGATTTTAATACTTGATGAAGCCACTTCTGCCTTGGATGAAGAGACTGAGCAGGAAATTGTTGCAACGATACGTGCTCTTTCTTCTACGGTTATTTTTGTCACACATCGTGATTCAGCCATTTGGCAACCGACTCAAACTATAAATTTAGCTTCAACCTCTGTTTAAAAAATAGCGCAGAAACCTGATTTAAGCATTTTTTATAAAAGAAAAATGCTTAATATTTGGAGAATTCTTAAATGAATAAACCTCAATATAATATGTTCTGTTTACCGCCTGCGGGGAGTAGCGCGAGTATTTATCATCCATGGAAAAAGCAGATCTCTGACAATATTCGTATTATTCCCATTGAATATTCGGGGCATGGTATAAAAATAAATGAACCACTGATCGATGATACTGATCTATTGGCTATGCAAATTGCCAATGAAATACAAGCTTATTCAGACACACCGTTTATTTTATTTGGACATAGTGTAGGAGGTGGCTTGATTTGGAAAGTACTCAATTATTTGAATGAAAAAACCATAATTGATCAGTTGAGATTAATCGTTATAAGTAGCCGACCTGAGCATCACTATATTCAACATATGCGGTATAAGCATGAGCTAACTGATGAAAAAATTATTGATGAATTAAAGCGATACAATAACTTTCCTGACGAAATTTTAAATAATCAGGATGCACTCACATTCTTTCTCAAAATCATTCGTAACGACTTCTATCTTAGTGATCAATTACTAAGGGAGAACATACACAAGACTGAGGTTCCGATTGTTGCATTTTATGGCAAACAGGATCCTGATATTCCTAACAAAAGAATGATGGATGCATGGCAACAACACACAGAAAATTGGTTAGGAAGTATTGAGTTTGAAGGGGACCATTTCTACTTTCTCAATCCCGAGACCCGAGTAAAGATGCTTAAAAACATTGCTGCCATCGTTGAAACATTGACCGTGAATATTGAATAAAGTGCGGGCTATGAATACGGAGAAGCAGTTAAGTAGAAGGGCTAACTCATGTCTGGATGAAATAAATATTCAATATGAAAAGCTAACAGCTTTCGGGCTAGAGATACATAAAATCCAGCTCAGTGAAATCAAAGAAATATCTCAGCTTGATCATATCTATCAGGAGCTGAATATATTTCTTCCACCGAAGATAAAAAGCTCACGCTTCATTCGTCAATTAGAGTTCTTGACGGGGCGCTTAGCAGCAAAACATGCATTACAAAGCCTCAATTTACAACATTCTATTGTCCATCAAGGTAGACATGGGGAACCCCTATGGCCCGAAGGAGTGAAGGGTGGGATTAGTCATGTTGGATCAAAAAAATCATGTCATGCCATCGCATATGCTAGAAATAATACCCCTAGAGAAAAAATATTTGGAATCGATATAGAGTCTCAAAAACATCATATTTTTTTTCAAAAGAAAGATGAGTTTTATGATGTTTTTCTAAATAAAAATGAACAAGCAGAAATTGAAAAGCTGCAAAAAAAACAAGCATATTTATATTTGGTAATATTCTCTGCTAAAGAAAGTATCATTAAAGTAATTTATTTAAAATATAAGCAAATTATTGATTTTAAAAATATAAATTTTAAACAACTAGATGGCGAGTTTCTTTATTTTTATCTTAGTCAAGAAAGTTCAATCGGGATAAATCTAGAGATTAAAGTTCAATTTTTTTATACAAATAACGAGATAATTACAATTTCTTGCATTGAAAACTAATTTTATTATTGATAATAATAATCATTTGCATTAATGTGTGTTTCAGTATTTTTATACTCCTATATTTAAAAAGAAGTACTACAGAATTTGCTTGAAAAAAATCAATGTGAGAGGTGATATACAGATGATGCAGACTCAAATATCAGTAGAGCAAAATTTAGATCATATCGGTCAAAAGAAATTTTCATGTTTCTCTACGAAAAATTATTATCTCGAAGTGAACGAATTCGTTAAAACGCTAAATACACCTGCAGCAAATACCGCACTATTTAATGAGGGGATTGCAAAATGTTTTGAAGAAATTAAAAAGCAAGGCCATCAAAATCCAGTTTTAATTGGTGCTATACCTTTTGATATTACAAAGAAAAGTAGCTTAAATTTTTATGCTGATCATAAAAAAATAACACAAGCATCTTCTACGATTAACTCATTAAAAAAACGTAATAACATTGAGGTAATTAATAAATCATTACTTATTCAACGCCAAAAATTTGAAGGTACAGTGCAGTTAGCTTTAGATGCTTTTGAGAAAAAGAAGGTAGAAAAAGTTGTTCTTTCTCAGGCTGTTGAATATGAGTTTAACCATCATCAAGAGCCAGAAAATTTATTGGCTGCTTTATTAAAACAAAATCCAAATGCTTATAATTTTGTGATTCCAGTAGAACATAATGATTATATTCTAGGCGCAAGCCCAGAACTGCTTTTATCAAAACAAGGTCGTATTGTAACCAGTAATCCTTTGGCCGGTTCTAGACCCAAATCTCAAATTTCTGAAAAAAATTTCGTCAGCCAACAAGAATTAAATCATTCTGAGAAAGACCAGCATGAACATCGAATTGTGGTTGAAAATATTATTAGAAATTTAGCCACTCATTGTGTAGAGCTTAAGGTTTCTGAATTTCCAGATATTTTAGAAACATCAACAATGTTGCATTTATCATCAGAGTTCCAAGGTGTGCTCAAACAACAGGCACCGAATGCATTAAACCTTGCATTAGAATTACATCCAACACCAGCGGTTTGTGGCTCACCAACTCATGTTGCTAAGCAGTTTATTTTAGATCATGAAGGTTATGACCGACATTATTACACGGGGTTAGTAGGCTGGATGGATGCCGAGGGTAATGGAGAATGGGTAGTAACGATTCGCTGTGGTCTACTCAGTGAAAATAAAATGCGCTTATATGCTGGTGCTGGAATTGTTGAAGGGTCAGATGCTGAAGCTGAATGGCTAGAAACAGAAGCTAAAATGCAAACCATGTTGAATATTCTAAATACAAAAATTGCTGTGTAATTATTAAACTTAGGCTGGTGTTATGTTTATAGTCAAAACAATAACTAAATATTCCACTGAGATATATTAAAAATTTAATAAAAAAAGCCTGCATAAAGCAGGCTCTTTTATTTAAGAGGATTATTCTAAGAATTTAACAGTTACGCCTGAACGTACTTTATTACCTAAATCGTTAGCATCCCAGTTAGTTAAACGGATACAACCATGTGATGCAGTTTTAGAAATTAAAGACGGGTTTGGTGTACCGTGAATACCAAATGATTTTTTACTTAAACCGATCCAGATATTACCTACAGGAGCATTTGGGCCAGGTGGTAAAGAAAGCGGTTTTAAGTTTTTACCTTGGACGAAGTTAGAAGGTGAGTAGCTATACCAAGGGTTACGTGCTACACCAACTACCTTGTAAGTACCGGTCGGAGAAGGCGTATCAGTACTGCCAATTGTTGCAGGAAATGACGCAATCATTTGGTTACGACTATTGAAGAGGTACAGTTGTTTTGCACCTTTATGCGCAATAATCAAATGAATGTCTTCTGGTAAATCATTGCGTACGTTTGGAACAATGATTTTTTCACCCGCTTTTTTGAATGTCGAAGTTGGGTTAATTTTCTTTAAGAAAGCTTCATCAATGTGAAACTTCTCACCCAACATTTCGCTAACACGAGTGTAGTACAAACCTTTCATTTTGGCCTGTAATGCGTAGTCAGAAGGAATTGACTCAGCATATGGACCTTTTAAATCAGCATCAGAAATTGTGTATTCAATAAATGCTGGTTTTGTTTGTTTAGCAACTAATGCATCCCAAGTTTCTTTAGTCAGTTCACCAGTAGGTGATAAACCATTCATTTGTTGGAATGAAGAAATCGCTTTTAATGTGTTTTTACCGCTCATGCCGTCAATCGCACCTGGCGATGCATGTGCATTATTGAGCATAACATGCGCACGTGCGTAAACTGGAAGCTGGCCTTTACCAATATTTTCAGACCATTCAGCCGAGTTTAAGCTATCTAAAGTCCATGATGCAGCAGGTACTTGTGCTGTAGCAGAGGCAGTTGTGGTTTTAGCTGCTACTGGTGTAGATGTAGCAATACCAGACTCGGCATTTGGGTCTTCAGTTTTTTGCAAATTTTGTAATGTTGTTGACGCTCGATTTAGGTCATTTTGTTCTTGAGCGGTAATTTGTGTCGAAGCTTGAGCTTTTACAGTTGAAGCTGCATCTACTGCTAAAGGATCAATCGGATCTTCTACAGGAGCTGATACCTTTTTAGGGTTCAGGGGTTGCTCAGTTGTTGAAGCAGCAAAAGCAACATTAGCAATAATACAACTTAAACTCATAGCGAGTAATGAGCGAACAAACATGTAATTCAACCTTAAGAATTTTCATATAAGCAATAGGGGCTTGATCTAATCTAAAAGTGCATAAAACTACCAATAACTCATCTCTATGAGTTCAAGATTGGCAATTTAGTGGTTAAAAGAATATCAATAGACCCGATGTAACATGTTGCAAGTATTGCAGAAAACCTTGCTGCTTGCAGTAGACTTTTGTGTAAATATGCATTTTTTAGTAGATTGACGAGTTTTTTGTGTGAAATTGAAATTATAAAAATCTTTATGTTTTTGATATGATGCTGCCACATAAAGAATATAGAGATTGGTAATGACGACTTTGAAAAATGATCGTTTCCTACGAGCTTTGTTACGCGAACCTGTAGATACCACACCGGTATGGATGATGCGTCAAGCGGGACGTTATTTGCCTGAATATCGTGAAACACGTTCAAAAGCAGGCGACTTTCTATCTCTATGTAAAAATACAGAATTTGCTTGCGAAGTGACTTTGCAGCCTTTACGCCGCTACGACTTAGATGCAGCGATTTTATTTTCAGATATTTTAACAATTCCTGATGCATTAGGTTTAGGGCTTTATTTTGAAACAGGAGAAGGTCCTAAGTTTCAAAAAACGGTACGTACTGAACAAGATGTCGCGAATTTACCTAAGTTAAATGCAAAATCAGACCTTGATTATGTAATGAATGCGGTAAGTACAATTCGCTCAGCTTTAGGTGGTCAAGTTCCACTGATTGGTTTCTCTGGTAGCCCTTGGACGCTAGCAACTTATATGGTTGAAGGTGGTTCAAGTAAAGAATTCCGTTTTACCAAGCAGATGATGTATGCACAACCAGAAGTTTTGCATGCCTTACTTGATCATTTAGCAGATTCAGTGATTGACTATCTAAATGCTCAAATTGATGCAGGTGCTCAGGCCATCCAGATCTTTGATAGCTGGGGCGGGGCATTAGCACACCGCGAATACGTCGAATTCTCTTTAAACTACATGAATAAAATCATTGCTGGTTTACAGCGTGAGAAAGATGGCCGCCGTATTCCTGTTATTGTGTTCACGAAAGGTGGCGGTCAATGGTTAGAACCAATGATTACCACTGGTGCGGATGCATTAGGTTTGGACTGGACTACTCCGCTTAATACAGCTCGAAATATTGTGTCTGGGCGTGTAGCGTTACAAGGCAATCTTGATCCTGCTGTTTTATATGGCTCGGCTGCTTCAATTGAAAAAGCAGTAAAAGCAATGTTAGACGATGCCTACGCAAACGGCGAAAAAACAGGTTACGTTGCTAACTTAGGCCACGGTATTACCCAGTGGGTAGACCCTGCGCAACCAAAAATCTTTGTAGATACAGTGCATGAGTATAGTGCTAAATATCTAGGATAGTTTTTGTGCGCCATCTGATTTTACCCATTCATTTTATCGGCAAGGCTGTTTCGGCAGCCTTGTTTGGTATTCTGCTTTTAATTGCTTTTGCTTTAACAGCGCCGATGGGAAGCCATGAATATATGGGTTTTTATCGCTATGATTATTTACTTATCTATGCATTGTTAATCCAGATCTGCTTACTTTATTTAAAGCTTGAATCATGGGCAGAAGCCAAAGTTATTGCTTTATTTCATGTCATGGCGATGGTCATGGAAATATTTTTAACGCATCCCGCGATTGCGTCATGGCAATATCCTCAGCCTGCGGTATTTAAAATCTTAACTGTGCCTTTATTTGCAGGCTTTATGTATTCGGCTGTCGGTAGTTTTTTTGCACGGTCAATCCGACTGTTTCAAGTTTCTTTTGAAAAGCTTCCTAGTTTTAGAAGTATGCTTTTACTGGCATTTTTCTCATATATAAACTTTATGAGTAAATTTTTTGTACCTGATATCCGATATATTTTATTTGCGATCAGTATTTTTATTTTTTGGAATACCAAACTTTATTTTCAGTTAAATGAATATAAATTTAAAATTCCGATGTTACCTGTATTATTTACCCTCGCTTTTCTCATCTGGATTGCTGAAAATATTAGTACTTTTTATAAAATCTGGCTCTATCCAAGTCAGGTAGATGCTTGGCATATGGTGGGTTGGGGTAAACTGGGGTCATGGTATTTATTATTACTCTTAAGTTTAGTACTGGTACTTAAAATATTGGGTCATCGAGATAATCAAGGTAACTGGAATTTAAGATAAATTTTTCTTTTGCACTTTTTATCATATTGTTTATTTTTTAATTGCTAATTCACAATCATCTCGCTATCTTTAATAGCGTGTAATAAAAATTACACATAACAATACAACACATAAGAAACAATCAATAATGATTTTGGAGATTTACATCTATGTTAAAAAAATTAGCTTTAGCTGCGTTATTAGCGGCTGGTTCAAGTGTTGCAATGGCTGACAACGACGTAGGTTGTGGTGTGGGTACACAAGTATGGGCTGGTAAAAAAGGAGTAGCGCCTAAAATTCTTGCTGCAACAACAAACGGTATTTTTACTAACCAATTATTAGGGATCACTTTCGGTACTTTAGGCTGCCGTCAAGGCGGAACAGTAACTGCTCAAGTGGTTACATTCACAAATGAAAATGCTGAAGCTTTAGCACGTGATATGGCAGTAGGCCAAGGTGAAAGCCTGAACGTACTTGCTGAGTTAATGCAAATTAAACCTCAAGACAAAGACCGTTTCTTTAAAGTTTCAAAAGCAAACTTTGGTGAAATCTATTCTGCAAATAACCAAAATACGCTTCAAGTTTTAGCATCATTACAAACTGTAATGGCTAAAGACGACGTTTTAAAAGCTTACGTATAAGTTTGAAACTGAGAACCCTGTCGTATGGCAGGGTTTTTCTTATATTTAATGATAAAAATTGATGAGCTTAATGAAGTCAGTTGTTTTAGTTTTTGCCTCTTTGGCAGTGAATATTGCGTATTCAGCAGATATAAATCTATCTATTCAAAAATATTGGTCAATCGCAGAACAACAAAATCTAGATCAAAACATTACATGGCAAAGGCTCATGTATGCCAATAAAAACCATAAAAGTGATGTCACTTACGGTGGCTATTTCATGTCGGAAAATGGGAAAAATAATTTAAAAGAAGAACTGAAAGCGGATATCTCGGCATTATTTATGCCGGCTCAAGATAATCAGTCGATTCGTTGTAAGTTCCCTGCACGTAGCCAATGGCTCATACAAAAAGTAGGCATTCAAGAAAATGAATTGCCTCAAGTAAAGTGTACCGAATTTGAAAACTGGATTGGGCAAATTAAGCCCTACAAAGCGACATTAATTTATGCGACCGATTTTATGGGCAATCCAAGCTCGATGTTTGGCCATACTTTATTGCGTTTAGACCCAAAAGATCAGCAACAATTAAATTTAGTTTCCTATGCTGTAAATTATGCAGCAACGGTGGCAGGCAACGACAACTGGTCATATGCATGGAAAGGTTTAACAGGGCAGTATCCGGGTGAATATTCACTAATGCCTTATTACCGTAAAGTAAAAGAATATGGCGATTTTGAAAGCCGTGATTTATGGGAATATGAGCTAAATTTAACTCCTGAGGAAACACGTTTCTTGGTGTCTCACATTTGGGAAATGCAACATGTGAGTTTCCCATATTACTTTGTGAGTGATAACTGTGCCTATCGATTGTTGGGATTAGTGGATTTAGTAAAACCTGAGTCTAACTTGCAAGAAAAATTCACCTATGCATCCATTCCAATGGAAACTATTAAATCAATCCAGCAGGAGGGACTTACCAAAGCTCCTGTGTATCGACCTGCTTTAGAAACTCAATTATTGGCACAAGCTCATCAGCATGGTGCTTCACTGGCGAAGGTGGCTCATCAAATTACGATGATGCCGACACAGCAGTCTTCTCAGATTTTAAAATCATTTAGTGAGCAAGATCAGGCTAAGATTTTAGAGATGGCTTACGATGATTTATACCTCCAATTTATTAGCCGAAAAATAGAAGAAAGTGTTGCTCAGCCGCAGTTACGTCAGCTTTTAGCGCTCAGAAGTCAGATTGATTTAGACAAACAGCGTCAAGAACCCAAAAGACCAACAAAGGAACCGACTCAAGGCCATAACGCGCGTAACTTTTCCGTGAAAGCTGGTGAGGTGCAAGGTGATAAGTTTATCGAACTTGGTCATCGGCAAGCCTACCATGACTTAATAGATCCTCAAGGCGGATATCGTGCAGGTACTCAATTACTATTTTTAAATGGTAATGCACAGTGGCGAGATGATCATTTAAAACTAGAACGTCTTGATTTGTTAGAAGTGAACTCTTATAACCCGATTCAACCTTTTAAAATACCGCTGAGTTGGGGATTTAATTTAGGTTGGCGTCAGGAAGCCATTCATGATGGACGTTTTAGTGAAGACAAACAACACGGCGTCGCAAGCTTTAATGCACAAGTTGGTTACAGCCTTGCTGACTATGAGCGCAAACATATTTGCTATGGGCAACTACAGACCTACGTACAAACAGGTTCAAATCTAGATAAAGGATGGCGTGTGGGAATGGGTCCGACTTTAGGTTGTATGAACCAATGGTTTGAGCGTTTCAACTCTGTCGTGCAAATCGAATTGCCCTATTGGGAAGACCAAAATCAATGGAATTTGAGAGTCAATACGCAGTGGCAATATCTGATTAATCGCAATAATGCTGTTCGATTAAACTGGGATTATGAACAACAAAATCATCAAGACTGGATGAAATCAAGTCTAGGATATATTTGGTTCTTTTAAAGAATAAGTGTATAAAAAAGAGAAATGAGATTATTCATTTCTCTTTTTTTGTGTTTAGCTAATGTGATTATTTCTTTATTGCATTTAACACGGCATAAGCTGCTTTAATGCGTTCTTCATTCGGAATACGTTTATTGGTCAACATGACTAAGCCAATATTTTCTTTAGGAATGAACACGACATATGTTCCAAAACCGTTGGTCGAACCAGTTTTGTGGAACATCTTAACTGAAGGTTCTTTGGAAATGGCAGCCACTTTATTAGGCTTCATCACAATTTGTTCTGAATTACTGTCTAATAAAGTTTGTAAAGGCGCTGGATAAGAAAATTCTTCCCAACCAAGTGCTTGATGCATGGTGCCGACTTGATAGAAACCTTGATGTGTTTCATTAATTGCACGTTGAATATCTGCTGGATATTTTTGTGGATTTAGATTGGCATTAATAAACTTAAGCATATCGGGTAAGTTAGATTTAACGCCGTATGCTGGTGCATCGAGTGGACCAGGATTAACTCGAATTGGCTGATTTTCTTGGTTATAGCCAAATGCATAGTTTTGCATCTGAGTTTTAGGAACATTTACATAACTATGTTTTAAGCCAAGCTCTGGAAAAATTGTTTTTTCCAAGACTTGGTCAAAAGGCTTATCCATAGACAAAGCTACAACTTTTCCAAATAGGCCAATACTTGGATTTGAATATTGTCTGTATTCACCGATTGGGTTTTTAGGTTTCCAGTCTTTGAAAAAAGTTAAAACTTGTTGGTCTGTTTGTACTTCATCTGGAAATTGCAAAGCAAGGTTGCCACTTGTATAGGTACCAAGTTGAAGTAAGTTAACTTGGTCAATCGGTGTGTTTTTTAGTTCTTTCCAATATTTACCAGGCGTATCATCAAAAGAGATTTTTCCTTTATTTTTTGCATATCCACCTGCTGTCGCGGTAAATAATTTACTAACTGAACCTAACTCAAAAATGGTACTGCTACTTACGGCTTTTTTATCTTGAACAGATTGTAGACCATAATACATTTCATACTTTTTATTATTCTGAATAACACCCACGGCCATACCCGGCACATCAAATTTATCTAATAAAGGTTTAAAATTTTGATCTACCAGTTTTTTAATTTCTTGGTCTTTTGGTGTATTGCCCGCATAAATTGAGGTACTAAAAATAAAAAGCGGGGATAAAAGTAGACAAGAAATTTTTTTAAATCGCATGATTAACTCTAAATCGTTTAAAAATAAAGATGCGTACTTTTATAACAAAAATCACCAAATTTAATTGTTATGTTTTATTGGTTAAGTGCTTTAAATAGATATAAAAAAAGCCCAACTTCGTCGGGCTTTTATTTTGGCAGTAAAACCGGATTAATAGCTTTCTGGTACTGCACTTAAAAATTCACGACGTGCTTCTTTGTCGGTTTTAAAATCGCCGACAAATGAAACTGTACGGGTTGTAGACTCTTGTTTACCTACACCACGCATCATCATACACATATGTGCTGAATCGATGACTACAGCAACACCGCGAGCACCAGTCACTTCTGCGACAGCTTCTGCGATTTGTTGAGTCAGATTTTCCTGAATTTGCAAACGGCGAGCAAACATCTCGGTAATTCGTGCAAATTTAGATAGACCGAGAACTTTGCCTTCCGGTAAATAGGCAACATGAACACGACCGTAGAATGGGAGGAGATGATGTTCGCAAAGCGAATAGAATTCAATATTCTTCACCAATACCATTTCATGGTTATCTGATGGGAAAACAGCATTATTGGTGACTTCTTCTAAAGTTTTACTATAGCCAGAAGTTAAATATGAAAAAGCTTTAGCCGCACGCACAGGCGTATCTTTAAGGCCGGGACGATCAAGATCTTCACCGACGGCAGTCAGGATATTTGCGTACGATTGCTGCATTGACATAAGACGTATAAATTTACTCTATTAGACAAGCTCGGCATTGTATCAGAAACATGACCTGATGTTCATAAATCCTCGCACTATATTTATTTTGGTTTTGCGCAAGCTTAATAAAAGATGAATAAATTTCATGTTTTTTATCGTTAATAGTCAAGTGTTTGGACATGAAATGTGCGCTTAATATTGGTAAGTTCTAAATGATCGCGTAATGGCATCATATTTGCACAGAAGCATTATTATAAAGCATAAGGATAAAACATGTTAGAACGTCCAATCACCTTCTTTTTCCGTGGTGGTCAGCAGCAAGTAGAAAATGTAGTACCTACAATGACGGTTTTACAATTTCTACGAGAATATACCCAAACTGGTAAGACTAGGCAGACTGGTACAAAAGAGGGATGTGCTGAGGGCGATTGTGGTGCATGTACGGTAGTGATTGGTGAGTTGGTCAATGAAAACTTGCAATTACGCAGTGTGAATGCTTGCATTCAGTTTTTACCTACTTTAGATGGTAAGGCTTTATTTACAGTAGAAGATCTTCATACATTATTGCCTAAAAAGGATGGGGCACTTCATCCGGTTCAACAGGCGATGGTCGATATGCATGGTTCACAATGCGGGTTTTGTACTCCTGGTTTTATCATGTCGTTATGGGCAATGTATGAAAATGAACAACACTGTCCAAGCAAAGATCAAGTCAGTAATTATCTTTCTGGAAATTTGTGCCGCTGTACAGGCTATCGCCCTATTTTCGATGCAGCACAAAAAGCATATGACTATCCACGTATTTTATTAAAACGTCAAAAAGTAATTGAAGTATTAAAAGAGATCAAAGCATTACCTGCATTGCATTTGAATGATCATGGTCAGCAATTTTTTGCACCAAAGACTTTGCAGGATTTTGCCGCTTTACGGTCACAGTTGCCGCAGGTACGTATTGTTGCTGGTAGCACAGATGTTGGTTTGTGGGTCACAAAGCAAGGCCGTAATTTAGGAGATATGCTTTATATCGGTCAGGTTGAAGAACTCAAAAAAATTGTAGTCACAGATCATGCTTTAACTATTGGGGCAAATGTAAGTTTGAGTGATGCACTCATCAAAATTTCAGATGTTTATCCTGACTTTCAAGAATTACAGCGCCGTTTTGCTTCCATGCCGATTAAAAATGCAGGAACACTAGGTGGAAATATTGCTAATGGTTCGCCTATTGGTGATTCAATGCCGGCATTAATTACGCTAGGTACACGATTGATTTTGCGTGTAGGTGAGCAGACCCGTGAAATTGCTTTGGAAGACTTTTATTTAGACTATCAAAAAACAGCATTACGACTTGGTGAGTTTGTTGAGGCGATTGTTATTCCGCTTCGCGAAGGGCAGACACGTTTTAAATTTGCCAGCTATAAAATTGCCAAACGTTTTGAGCAAGATATTTCTGCGGTATGTGCAGCTATTTCATGCGATTTAGATAATTATGATGTCGCTCACAATGTAAGAATTGCTTTTGGTGGTATGGCAGCTATTCCTAAACGTGCAAAATATGCAGAAGCCATATTGGAAGGTCAGCAACTTACAGCAGAATTGATCGTTCTGGCACAAGAGGCCTTGTCAAAAGACTATCAGCCTTTAGATGATGGACGTGCTAGCTCGGCATATCGTCTACACGTCGCGAAAAACTGTTTACAGCGTTTTTATGTAGAAAAAATTCTGTCTCAAACACTCACTCGTGTGAATGACCTGATTGCTATGGTGGAGATCTAATATGAATCAAACCATTGACTTAAATATTTCTAAAAAATCAGCTAAAGCAGGCGACTCGATTCCACACGAAAGTGCACATTTACATGTGACTGGGCAGGCAACTTATATTGATGATTTACCCGAGCTTGAAAATACCATGCATTTGGCAGTCGGATTTTCAAATTGTGCCAAAGGCAAAATCAGTAAGTTTGATTTGGATGCCGTACGTCAGGCTGAAGGTGTTTATGCAGTTTTTTCGGCAAAAGATATTGAGGTTGAAAATAATTGGGGACCAATTGTTAAAGATGACCCAATTTTTGCAGAGGAGCAGGTCGAATTTTATGGACAAGCTTTATTTGTGGTTGTGGCCGAGAGTTATCAGCAAGCTCGTAAGGCAGTTCGCTTAGCAAAAATTGAGTATGTGCCCGAAACCCCAATTTTAACGATTCAAGATGCAATTGAAAAAGAATCGTGGGTGTTACCGCCTGTTGAATTTAGCCATGGTGAAGTTGAGCAGGCATTTCAAAACGCAGCCCATCAACTTTCAGGAGCGATTGAGCTGGGTGGGCAGGAGCA
The DNA here is from genome assembly GCF_031798995.1 of Acinetobacter sp. V104_13. Lineage (NCBI taxonomy): Bacteria > Pseudomonadati > Pseudomonadota > Gammaproteobacteria > Moraxellales > Moraxellaceae > Acinetobacter > Acinetobacter sp. V104_13. The sequence goes on from NZ_JAVQNP010000020.1 coordinate 230,676, forward strand.
TTTTTATCTTGAAGGACAGATTTCCTATGCGATTCCACAAGAAAATCAGAGCTTAAAAGTCTATTGCTCGACACAACACCCAACCGAAATGCAGTTACTGATTTGTCATGCATTAGGCATGAATATGCATCAGGTCAGTGTGGAAAGTCGCCGTATGGGCGGTGGTTTTGGTGGTAAAGAGTCGCAGTCGGCACAGTGGGCATGCATTGCATCTTTGGCAGCACAAAAAACAGGCCGTCCGTGTAAATTACGCTTAGATCGTGATGATGACATGAGTGCTACAGGCAAACGTCACGGTTTTGCTTATGAGTGGTCTGTAGCTTTTGATGACAGTGGTGTTCTGCAAGGCTTAAAGGTACAACTGGCTTCAAACTGCGGTTTTTCGGCTGATCTTTCTGGGCCAGTGAATGAACGTGCGATTTGCCATATTGGCAATGCCTATTATCTAAATGCAGTTGAGCTACGTAACTTACGTTGTAAAACCAATACTGTTTCTAATACCGCATACCGTGGTTTTGGTGGACCGCAAGGCATGTTTGTCATCGAAAATATTATTGATGACATTGCTCGTTATTTAGGTTGTGACCCGGTTGAAATTCGTCAACGTAATTTCTTTGCTGAACAGCCCGGTGCTGGACGTGACCGTATGCACTATGGGGCAGAAGTCCGTGATAATGTTGCGCCAAAATTGGTAGCTGAATTATTGCAGACTAGCGATTATGCGAAACGCAAACAGGCTATTCAGGCCTTTAATCAGAATAATGACATCATTAAACGTGGTATTGCGTTAACCCCATTAATGTTTGGTATTTCGTTTAACGCCGTACATTACAATCAGGCGGGTGCACTGGTCTATGTGTATATGGATGGTACTGTTTCTATTACCCATGGCGGTACGGAAATGGGACAGGGGCTATATACCAAAGTATGTCAGGTTGCTGCGCATGAGTTGGGTTTACCAATCGATAGCGTTCGTTTAATTGCAACCGATACTTCTCGTGTGCCAAATACTTCGGCAACTGCAGCATCGAGTGGCGCGGATTTAAATGGTAAAGCTGTTCAAAATGCCTGTATTAAAATTCGTGAGCGTCTGGCAAAACTTGCAGCAGACATAAGCGACAGTGACGCAGGGCAAGTCCAGTTTGAAGATAGTATGGTTTCAACAGCGAATGGTCACTCATGGACATTTCCAGATTTGGTTCAACGGGCATATATGGCACGTGTACAGCTATGGGACAGCGGTTTTTATAAAACGCCAGAAATTCACTATGATCAGGTCAACCATTTGGGGCGTCCATTTTTCTATTATGCCTATGGTGCAGCAGTCAGTGAGGTCGCAATAGATACCTTAACAGGGGAAATGAAAGTATTACGTGCTGACATTTTGCATGATGTAGGACAGTCGATTAACCCTGCAATTGATATTGGGCAAATTGAAGGTGGTTTTGTTCAAGGGATGGGATGGCTTACGACAGAAGAGCTGTATTGGCAGCCGCATGGACCACACGCAGGCCGTTTGTTTACCCATGCGCCTTCAACTTATAAAATCCCGACCAGTGTAGATATTCCTCATATTTTTAATGTCAAACTGTTCAATAATCAAAATCAGGCAGACACCATTTACCGCTCCAAAGCGGTAGGTGAACCCCCATTTATGTTGGCATTATCTGTTTTCTCTGCAATTCGTCAGGCGGTACAGGCGGCTATTCCCGAAAAAGCTCCGCTAGTGCTCAATGCTCCAGCAACTGCCGAAGAAATTTTACGTGCAATTGCTATTGGATGGGGACAAGCTTTGGCTGCTCGCCCACAGGCTAAAATGTAGAAGATTATGCAACATTTACAATGGTGGACTGATTTTGTAGCGTGGCAAGTTGATGCTCTGCCTATGGTATTGGTCACAGTAGTCCGCGCTGATGGTTCTACACCGCGAGAGGTTGGTGCATCCATGTTGTTGCGGTTTAATTTGCAACAGCAATGGCAGCAGTCAGATACGATCGGCGGCGGGCATTTAGAGTTTCAGGCGATTGATATTGCTAAAGCAATGTTAAAAGAAACGGAAACTAGTGTGAGGCGTATTGAACGCTTTAACCTCAGTGCTCGGTTAGGGCAGTGTTGTGGCGGAGTAATGTGGTTATTGTTTGAAAAAATATCACCCGCTACGGTCACATCGGATTTATCCGTGAGTTTGCAAGCATGGCGAGTTGGAAAGCGTATATCGCGTACCGTCTCACATCAATATGCATCCACTTGGCAGACTATGGATATGAAGCAACAACCAAGTTTCGAGTTTGATTCTGACAGTAGTGAGCAATGGCAATTTAGCCAGCAAATTCAGCCTTATGCCATGCAAGTACTGATTTGTGGTGCAGGGCATGTGGGTGAAGCAATTGTCCGTTGTTTATTACCTATTGGTGTTCGGGTGAAATGGATTGATCCACGTGATGATATTTTTCCATCCGATTTACTGCAACAGGTGCACTGTATAACGACTGATACCTTAGAAGCCGAGATCGAGCATTTTGACCGTTCAGGCGCAATTTTAATATTAACTCATGACCATCAATTAGATTTGCAACTATGTTTTTCAGCCTTAAAACCTACGGCAAAACCATTTGCTTATGTTGGGATGATTGGCTCAAAAAGTAAAAGGGCTATTTTTGAAAAACGCATGCAGGTGCGAGGTTATACTCCGGAAACTTTGCAACGTTTGGTTTGCCCGATCGGGATAGAAGGGATTTCATCGAAACAACCTGCAATGATTGCCATTGCAGTAGTTGCTCAATTATTACAAGTATTTGATGTAAAAAAATGATCCCAAAGGATCATTTTTTTTGTTCGAACTTAGGATTTTTTTCTGCACGTTTAAGCAGTACGAGAACGGCACCTGTACCACCTTGATTTTCTGGAGCACTTACGAAGGCCAAAACATCGCGGTGTTGACGTAACCATCCGTTGACATAGGTTTTTAAGACCGCTTCAGGGCCTTTACCATGCACAATTTTGATGACATTTTGATTTTCATCTTTTGCCATCTGGATAATCTGTAAAACTGCGTCACGTGCTTGCTCAATCGTGCAGCCGTGTAAATCTACAGCTTCAAACCAACGCATCTTGCCTGCTTTTAAATCTTCAAAAACTTTATGTTGCAGAGTCGCAATGCGATAGCTTAGCGTTGCTTGGCTTGCGACCGGATTTAAAGCAGCTTGCGTATCTGATAACTCGGCATGTTCGGTATCACGACCACCTTCGGCAGCTGCACGTTTCGCTAGCGTTTGTGCGTCGACTTTTCTGGTACGAGGTGTTTTTACATCGGCAACATTGCTATTGTTGATGCGTTTTACACCTGCAACAGCCTGTTGAAACAGATGGGTATCTTCCAATTCTTCAGACTCAGCCTGAGATTTTTTAGTCTCAGGCTGATTTGTGATTTTGCTTGAATGAGGATTGGAGATTTGCTTTTTAAATTGCTTCAATAACTTCTGTTGCTCTTTAGAAAGCGATGAATCTTTATTACTCATATATCTTCATTAAACCGTTTGGGGTTGTCCAAAAAGGGCAGTAAAAGCTTGATCTGGACGAGGTTGTTTCATAAAACTTTCGCCCACCAAGAAGCTGTGAATATCATGCTCTTGCATCATATGTACATCATCTGGTGTCGCAATACCGCTTTCAGTAATTAATAAACGTGAGGTCGGAAGTAATTTTTTCAACCGAATAGTAGTATTTAAATCTACATCAAAGGTTTTTAAATTACGGTTATTTACGCCTAATAAACATTGCTCAGAAAGCTTTAAGGCACGCTCTAACTCTTCTTCGTCATGGACTTCAACCAATACATCAAGTTGATGCTCAAACGCAGTTTTAGACATTTCTTCGAGTTGCTGGTCAGACAAACAAGCAACAATTAATAAAATACAGTCAGCATGCAAAGCACGTGCTTCAACTACATTGTACGGGTCGACCAAAAAGTCTTTACGTAAAGCAGGTAGGGTACAATGATTACGGGCAATCGCAATATTTTCATCTGCACCCTGAAAGAAATCAACATCGGTCAATACCGATAAACATGCTGCTCCAGCTTGTTCATATTGCTGAGCAATTTCGGCAGGATTAAAGTCTGCGCGAATAATCCCTTTTGATGGAGAGGCTTTTTTAATTTCAGCAATCACGCCCGGACGTTTATGTTGTAAAGCATTTGCAAAGCCACGCACCGGAGTCGCTGCTTTTGCAAGCTCTTCTACATCTTGCAAATTACGTTGTTTTAAACGCGCAGCAAGTTCCTCATGTTTACGGTCAACAATTTTACCTAAAATGGTATTTTGAATATTAATCATGAGAAGTCCTTAATCTGCCTGAGATTGTTTTAATGTTTTAGTAAATTCAGCTAAAACACTCATTTTCTCTAATGCTTGCCCGCCGTAAATAATATCTTGAGCGAATGCAACAGCCTGAGCATAAGTCTTGGTAATGCCTGCTACATAAATGCCTGCGCCTGCATTAAGCGCAATCATGTTTGCTGCTTTTTCACCAATATCGGATTTATTTTTGCTTAAAGCATCTTTAATTAACTTTAGACTTGCTGTTGCATCAGCGACAACCAAACCACTTAAAGTTTGCGACTCAATTCCCACATCTTCAGGATTAAGCGTCCACTCAGTAATTTCACCATCTTTAAGCTCAGCAATAGCAGTAGGAGCGGCAAGACTGATTTCATCAAGACCGTCTTTTGAATGAACAACCATCACGTGTTCAGCACCTAGTTGTTTCATCACTTCGGCAATTGGACGGCAAAGTTCATCTGAAAATACGCCAATCACAAATCGCTTTACACCAGCCGGGTTGGTCAGTGGGCCAAGTAAATTAAAAATACTTCGAATACCAAGTTCACGACGTGGGCCAGCAGCATATTTCATGGCTTTATGATGGTTTGGTGCAAACAAGAAACCTACACCCATTTCACGGATGCAGCGTTCGGTTTGTTGCATATCTAAATCAAGATGAATACCTGCTTGTTCAAGTAGGTCTGATGAACCCGATTTACTTGAAACACCACGGTTACCATGTTTTGCAATGGTTGCGCCTGCTGCTGCAATGACAAAGCTTGAAGCTGTAGAGACGTTAAATAAATTTTGGCCATCACCACCAGTACCCACAATATCAACTAAATGTTTGATATCGCTAACATCGATCTTGATCGCAAATTCGCGCATGACACGTGCAGCAGCTGTCATTTCGTCAATGCTTTCACCTTTCATGCGTAGGCCCATCATTAAAGCACCAATTTGTGCTTCGGTTGCCTCACCTTGCATGATGCTGCGCATAATTTCTTCCATTTGAGGCTGAGTCAAATGAATGTTCTTGGTAATGTGGTTGAGCGCCTGTTGGATATTCATAGTCATGATTTACAGCATTAATGATTAAAATTTTTAGGTGAAGTTGATCAAGAGTGGGATGTTCAGCTTGTTGCGTTCCATGTTTCACTAGCTACGGGGAGCTATGTTAGCAGAAAATAACCAAAGATTTTTGTTGTTCGATACGAGTTTTAAAAAATTTGCTGGTTTATTACTTTAGTTTGATTAATAAACAGAATTTATTCATTGAAAAAGGTTTTAGTTTGTTGTGAGTTTTTATGATAAATAATTAACCATTTGGTATATCTTAAACATAAATATATCTAGGAAAAATGCGTATAAATCAGTCAAATAAAAGTGGATATAGTAGGGCGATCTTTATTTTGTCTATTAATAAATATGTATTTAAATAACTTGAAATATGTAGGAGATTTAAAAAATAAGCGCTCATTTATTTTTGTATTTGTTGCACTGTTTCATCCACTAGAAAGCTATGCGCAAGAAGCTGTAGAGCAACCACAAAAGCAAGCTAAAACAGATAAAGTAGTCCGTGTTGCTGTGACAGGGTCTCGGATTTCAAAAGCACAAAAAGATGGCCCGACGAGTGTGACCATAATTACCGCAGCCGATATTGAAAAACAAGGGTTTAGTAATGCATTTGATGCGCTTAATAACCTGACGCAGAACACGGGTTTTGTACAAGGCGCCGATTATGGAAATACTTTTACGCCTGCGGCTAATGCTATTAGTTTACGGGGCTTAGGACCGAATCATACTTTGACTTTGATTAATGGGCATCGGGTTGCAGACTATCCTGTACCGTACGATGGGTCTGTCAATTTCGTAAATTTAGCCAATATTCCCACTGCCATTATTGACCGTATTGAAATATTAAACGGTGGTGCCTCTGCAATTTATGGTTCAGATGCAATTGCAGGTGTGGTAAATATTATTCTGAAAAAGAAAACAGACGGCACACAATTTAATATTAAGGCAGGCGGAACAAAAGAAGGTGGTGAAAACTTACGTTTACAACTGAGTGGTAGTAAAACTTTAGACAAGCTCAGCCTTGTTTATGGGGTTGAACTCAGTGGCCGTGAACCGATTTGGGCAGCCGATCGAGATTTTATGTCGAGCCGAACTCGATTGGGAGAAAAACCAGATACAGTTGTAGGTCGTAAAAATGCCAATACTGGAAAATATCTTTCCATTGGTGGGTGTCAGGCCTTTAATGGTTTATTCAAAGGTTCAGTCAGTAATATAGGACAAGCTGGTGCAGACAATTGTGCCAGTGGTTTGGCACGACCAACTTATTGGACTGTTCAAACTCAAAACCGCAGTCAAAATGGTTATCTCGGTTTAGACTATGAGTTAAATGATAAAACTCAATTGTTTGCCGATTTTTTAATTGGCGCCAATCAAATTGAAAACAATACGCGTGGTCCGACATGGACATCTTTAGGCGCATCGAGTGGTTATTTCCTCAATCAAGATTCGGGAAATTATGAAATTTGGAATCGTCGTTTTGCACCTGAAGAATTAGGCGGGGTAGAACGCGTAAATAAAAAATGGAAAGAACTTTCTTCGAACTTAAACTTCGGAATTCGAGGTGATATTGGGGAGACGAGTTGGAGTTATGAAGCAGCTTATAATGGCTCCATTTATACCAGTCAGCTACGCCGCCAAGGCTTATTACGCTCGAATGTTGATGAATATTTCTTAGGTCAGCAACTTGGCACAGATGCAGATGGTATTCCTATTTATTCACCTCGCTTAGATCGTTTAAGTCGACCACTAACAGCAAGTGAATTTGAAAGTATTTCTGGCACAACAAAAGAAAAAGATAAATCATGGGCACAAAGTTTGACCTTAAGCGCGAATGGTGACGTATTTAAGTTACCTGCAGGAACTGCCAAACTTGCGGCTGTGGCTGAAATCGGACGTCAAGGTTTTTCGATTAAGCCGGATCAGGCACTTGAAAATGGTGAGTTTTATAATGCGAGTTCTAGTGGCGAATATAGTGGCACACGTACACGCCAAGCACTCGGTGCCGAATTATTCTTGCCTTTAGCGAAACCATTAAATTTAACGCTGTCTGGACGTTATGACCGTTATGCTTTGTCAGATAACAGCATTGATAAGTTAACTTTCGGTTCAGGCCTTGAGTTTAGACCACATCCGACTTTATTGGTGCGCGGTAACTACGCGACTAGCTTTCGTGCACCAGATATGAACTATCTGTTCTTAAATAAGCAAAAAGGTTATTTTGCAAGTACGACCGATTATTTACGTTGTAGCCAAACGGGACAACCTTTAGATAAATGTAGCTTTAAAGATTATTCGCCTGGGGCAAACTACACTTTAACCGGAAACAAAGAATTGAAACCTGAAGAGGGTAAATCTTATGGTGCAGGTTTTGTTTGGTCACCAACCAATAAATTTGATATTAGCGTCGATTACTGGGATATCAAAATTGATAATCTTGTGACGAATTTAAGTGAAGATAAAATTCTACGATTAGAAGCAGATTGTCGTTTAGGCAACCAAGATATTAACTCTGCGGCTTGTATTGATGCATTGGCACGTGTAGAGCGTAACCCTGCAAATGCAGTTGTCGATCCAAATGTGATTAAGAATATTAATATTGTTCCGATTAATGCTGCATCAGACCATACCCGCGGGATTGATTTCACTAGCAGATGGCGCTGGAAAACAGACAGCTTTGGTAACTTTCTCTGGACGGTAAATTATAGCCGTGTACTAGAACATGAATATCAACAATCAAAAGATGGCGAGAAAGATGATTACCTAAAAGATTTAACTATTCAGGATTGGCGTGACCGTTTTAATACCAGTCTCAGCTGGAGCTTTGGTGATTGGGCATCAACAGTATTAGTTAATCGCTATGGCAAAATTCCAAACGGCGACCAAACTGCTTACCTAAGCCCAACGTATTTGGTGAACTGGAGTGGTACTTATCAAATCTCTCCAAAAGCGTCTGCTTCAATCATTATTAATAACCTGTTTGACAAAGTGAAACGAGATGACACGGGCGGTTGGCCGTATTATCCAGTAGGATCATATTCACCATTCGGCCGTCAAGGTTGGTTGGAGTTTAACTATAAATTCTAAGAATGATGTGTGGATGCAGCGAAGTGGTACAGCATTTGCTGCATCTTTTTATTTAAAACTACAGAGGATAAAACCCCTTATGTTGGTCAAGCCTTCATTTAAAAAAAGATTGCTACTTACAACATTATTATCTTTATCGGCGACACAGATTTTTGCATCGAATAACAGTGAACAAATCCCGATTGGTAAATTACCCGAGTGGGTCGTACCCGAATCTTATGATTTAGATTTTAAGATTGATCCCGCACAAAAAGGCTATACCGGTAAAACCACTATTCATTTAAAGCTGGCTCAAGCCACAGATCACATTTGGATTCATGGTAAATCTTTGACGGTGAAAGATGTGAATATCACATCGGCAGAGGGCGTCAAAACCAAAGCAAAATATGAGCAAGCCTCCGAGGTAGATGGGGTGAGTAAAATTAAATTTGCCAAAACCTTGCCCGCAGGACAGTATCAACTCGTTCTAGATTTTAATGCAGCGTATGACCAGCAACTTGACGGTATTTATAAAATCGAGTTTGAGGGTAAACCTTATGTGATGACTCAAATGGAAGCAATTAGTGCACGCCAGTCATTCCCATCATTTGATGAGCCACGTTTTAAAACACCGTTTAATATTCGTTTGACGATTCCAAGCAAATATTCAGGGTTTGCCAATACTCAACAAACGTCGGAGCAAGCAGAGAAGTTGGGTTGGAAAACGCTTAGTTTTGCACAAACCAAACCACTACCAACGTATTTACTTGCGTTGGCTGTTGGACCGTGGCAATTACAAAACGGGCCTGATATTAGAGCAACTTCATGGCGTAAGCAGCCGATCCAGTTACGTGGTATTGCACCCGATGCAAAAGCTGAAAAAATGCAGCATGCCTTATCTGAAACGCCAGCCATTTTAAAAACTTTAGAAGATTATTTTGCCTTTGGTTATCCATTTGACAAGCTAGATTTACTGGCAGCACCAGACTTTGCCGCTGGTGCAATGGAGAACCCAGGGCTAATTACTTTTAGAGATTACTTGATGTTGCTAGATAAGGACTCGCCAGTCTCTTTTGTACAGAATTCATTTAATGTCAATGCACATGAGTTGGCGCATCAATGGTTTGGTGATGTCGTCACGATGCCGTGGTGGGATGATTTATGGCTAAATGAATCTTTTGCGACATGGATGCAAAGTAAAATCACTCAAAAATTACATCCCGAATTTAATGCTGACTTAGAACGTATTGCGGATACCGCAGATGCAATGAAAAGTGACAGCTTGGTAAGTGTGCGTCGTATTCGTCAGCCTATTTTAAGCAATGCCGATATTCAAACGGCTTTTGATGGCATCACTTATCAAAAAGGTGCGGCTGTTTTAAATATGTTTGAAAGCTACTTAGGTGAAGAAAAATTCAAACAAGGCGTACGCAATTATATTAATAAGCACCAATATGGTAATGCGACAGCCAATGATTTAATTAGCGCTTTAGCAGAGCAGTCTGAGCAAGGTGAGCGCTTTGCCAAAGCGATGAAAAGTTTCCTTGATCAACCTGGTGTGCCTTTAATTAACACCGCATTACAGCAAGAAGGCAATAAAGTCTTTTTAAATGTGAAGCAAAGCCGTTACTTACCTGTGGGTTCAAAAGGTGATGCAAGAAGCCTGTGGGGTGTACCATTATGTGTACGTTATGATGTTCCAAATGCAGGTAGTAAAGTGCAATGTGAATTGGTAGACCAAGCAGAAGCCAAGATTGAACTCAAAGGTGCCAGCCTTGGCAGTTGGTATATACCAAATGCAGACGCGGCAGGATACTACCAATTTAGTTTGCCACAAAAAGAATTTACTCGTCTGACTGCTGCTACAGAAAAGCTTTCTAACACTGAACAGTTGGCCTACGCCTACGCGATTTCAGCGGCATTTAACCATGGCGATATTAATTTATTGGTTGTCGTAGATGCTGCGAAGAAATTTGCCAATTCGAATAGCCGACAAATTAGTACAGCGCTGTTTTCTCAGTTAAGTACCATTAATCGTCATGTGTTGAAAACGGAAGCTGAACGTGAACATTTTAGAAAAGTCTTGGCCAATTTATATTTACCTAAATTAAATCAGTTGGGTTATGTAAACAAAAAAGATGAATCAGCCGAAGACAGTTTATGGCGTAGCGAGTTAGTTAAGTTTCTTGCTTTAGATATTCAAGTTCCAGAAGTCCGTACACAACTGTTAAAACAGTCAGATGCTCTATTTGCTCAAAAGCAGCTTAACTTTGCGCAAGTAACCCCTGAATTATTGCCAACCATTTTAGCTGTACGTGTACAAGAAAAAGGCCAACCTGCTTTTGATCGTTTATCTGGAGAGTTACAACGCGTGACTCAACCAACACAACGTCTTGCGATTCTTACGGCTCTAGGTTCAGCAAATCAAGAAGCAACACGCCAACAAGCACGTCAGTTGATTTTAAACCCGCGTGTTAAAGTTGGTGAAGTTCGTACCGTTGTTAACTCCATCAATAATTATGGAGATGAACAAGGTGGCTTATGGTCTTGGTTTAAAGTAAATCATGACGCCGTGTTTGATCGTTTAGGTAAATCTTCGGCTGGGCGTTTCCCTGCAATGTTTAGTGGGGCCGCATGTACCCAACAACAGGCAGTCCAGTTAAATGACTTTTTTGCACCACGAACTAAAGAATTGGTCGGGGTGGAAAGAGGATTGAAACAGACCAAAGAGCGTATTCAACTCTGCGAATCTTTGGTGGCAAAACAAGATGGATCGATTGTGCAGCAGTTAAAGTTGTAATTGATTCAAGCATGAAAAAAGCCAACTGATCGTAGTTGGCTTTTTTATTCAGTTTCTTATCAAATTACTTTTAAAATAATCTATTTACGGCTGCCTTATGCATAGATATCTAAAAAGTTTTTAAAGATTTGATGGCCATGTTGACTCAAGATTGATTCAGGATGGAACTGCACGCCTTCAACAGGAAGTGTCTTATGTTTAACACCCATAATTTCTTCCATTGAGCCATCTGCTTCATTGGTCCAGCATGTTACTTCAAGGCAATCAGGCAGTGTTTGCTGATCAATCACCAAAGAGTGATAACGAGTTGCCGAGAATGGGCTAGGAAGATTACTGAAAATACCCTTATTGCTGTGGTACATATCAGATAAACGTCCGTGCATCACCGTTTTGGCTCTTACAATTTTTCCGCCAAAAGCTTGCCCAATACTTTGATGCCCTAAACACACGCCAAGCAAAGGAATTTTTCCGGCAAAGTGATTAATTGCAGGAATTGAAATACCTGCTTCACTTGGAGAGCAAGGGCCAGGACCAATCACAAGGTATTTAGGTTGCCATCGTTCAATATCCTCTAATGTGACTTGATCATTGCGAACTACTTTTACTTCCTGATTCAACTCGCCAAAATATTGGACGATGTTGTAGGTAAAAGAGTCGTAATTGTCGATCATTAGAAGCATGATGAACTTAACCTCATGATAATTAATATATATTTAATAAGTGACTAGAGTTTTACTCACAATGTTACTCATTTTTTAAAAAGTACTTTTATTTGATCAAATAAAAAGCCGCTTTCTAATGGGCTAATATAGCAAAAAAAGAAGTAACCAGTTTAACTATTTCATTCGTTAGAAATTTACAGAAAAAATGGCTTTAAGAAGTGAGCCTTTTGAAATTAGAGATAAGTACAAATAAGGCAGAATAAGCTTCTATTGTAAATAAAAAACTATTCTGCCTTAATCAAAAAGAAGATTAAATCTTACGTGTGTTATAAATCAACCAATCTAAAACATCGCCAGATAAATGTTCAGCCAGTTTTTCTTGAACAGTTTGATGATAACTATTTAACCAGTCTTTCTCTTCATTCGTTAGCATGTCAACAACAATACAATCTAAATGAATCGGGCAAAGAGTCAGCGTTTCAAACTCTAAGAAATCGCCGTAGGTTTTCTCAAACCCTGAGTGAAGTTTGTTTGCAACGAGGTTTTCAATACGAATGCCGTATTGTCCTTCATGGTATAAGCCCGGCTCGTTAGAAATAATCATTCCTTCACACAATTTGCTATGGGCATGTATAGGTACGTAATAAGAAAGAACTTGCGGACCTTCATGAACATTAAGCGCAAAGCCTACGCCGTGGCCTGTGCCGTGGCGATAATCTAAACCATGTTGCCATAGCGTATGGCGACAAATTGAATCGAGTAGAGGAGCGGCTAAACCTTCTGGATAAATCGTTTTTGCCAAAGCAATATGACATTTTAAAACCAGAGTATAGTCACGTTTTTGTTGCTCTGTTGGTGTCCCGACGGGAACAACACGGGTAATATCTGTTGTTCCATCAATATACTGCCCGCCAGAGTCAATCAGTAATAGACCATCGCCTTCAATAAATGAATAGTGCTCTTCAGTTGCACGGTAGTGAGGTAAAGCACCATTAGCATTGAAGCCAGCAATCGTTGAAAAACTTGGGCCTATAAATCCGTTTTGCTCAGCACGGAAAGCTGTAATCTTCTCATCAATAGTGAGTTCTGAAATGCTTTCACCATGATGAAGGGCTTTCTCTAACCAGTGGAAAAAGTGGCAAAGCGCGACTCCGTCTTTCACCATGGCATGACGGATATGGGCAATTTCACTTTCATGTTTACGTGATTTAAAAAGTGTACTCGGGTTGATGTCGTATACAACTCGAATATCTTTTGCGATGACTTGTTCATGAAAAATCGAGACTTTGGCTGGATCTAAAAGTACTGAAGCATCAGAGATATTCGATAAAAACTTAGCTGTATCTTCGTAGTTACGAATTTCAATGTCATCAGCTTTGAAAGCTTGTTGAGAGGTTGAATCAACTTTGTTGCTATCAATGAATAAAACAGCCTGTTGAGTACTGATATACAAATGTGAAAGGAATACAGGGTTATACTCTACATCTTGTCCACGTGCATTTAAGACCCAAGCAATATCATCTAAAGATGAAATAAAATGACCCGCAATATTCTTGTTAGCTAAGCTCTCGCGAATTGCCTGAATTTTCTCTTTACGAGATAGGGCATTTAACCCTTCAGGCATTAAATGAATCTGCTCTAAAGGAAGTTCTGGACGATTAGACCAGATCGAACCAATTAAATCTTGCTGTGTTTCAAGTTTAAAGCCACGTTGTTTTGCCGTATTTTCCAAAGCTTTAAATTGCTGGATTGAAAGCGTTTGTCCATTTACTGAAATGACCGAACCAGTTGATAAATTTTTCTCAATCCACACGAGATGTGTTGAAGACTCATCACTGGTGAGTTTTTGTAATTGAAAGCCAGTTTCAGCGAGTTGTTGCTCGGCTTGTACCCAATAGCGACCATCCGCCCATAGACCTGCAAACTTTTGGGTCACCACAAGCGTACCAACAGAACCACTAAAACCGCTTAACCACTGCCTTACTTTCCAGTAGTCTGGTAAATATTCTGACATATGGGGATCGGCACTCATCACAATCAAAGCATCAATATGCTGATTGCGCATGAGTTGACGAAGTTTCTCAAGTTTTTCTGGAACAGTTAAAACGCTCATATAGTTTCCAACTCAGGTTGAACTTTACTGGTACTTTTGTTCATTAATCTATTGATAGGTTTCTTTAATAAAAATAACACGATTGCACCAACGACTAATGCCAAAACGCATCGCATAAAGAGATTTGGTAAATGATCAATATTATCTGCTGATACATGCCCGCCAATTAAGCCAGCGATGAGATTACCTAAAGCTGTGCCAGTAAACCATAGCCCCATAATTTGACCGCGTATGACATCAGGTGCAAGTTTAGTCATGGTTGATAGCCCAATTGGGCTTAAACACAGTTCTCCTATGGTAAGTAAAAATAAAGTTCCTACTAACCAAAATGGTGAAACTAGCCCGCCAGCAATTGCGAAACGACTAGCAAAAGACATAACAAGAAAGCCACCTGCTGCGAATAACAATGCAATAATAAATTTGCTGATATAGCTTGGGTCTTTATTTGATTTACCTAGTCTTGCCCAAAGCCATGCTGCAACTGGGGCAAAAATAATAATGAATAGGGCATTAATTGATTCAAACCATACAGTTGGAATCTCAAATCCAAAAAACATACGATCTGTATAGTCTTGTGCAAATAAAGTAAAAGTTGTGGGCTTTTGTTCAAAAGCTGACCAGAATAGGGCAGAGGCTGCTAATAAAACAAAGCAAATAATAATTTTAAATTTATCATGTTGTTCTAAATTCAGGAAAAGCAGTAAATATGCAAAATAAGCAATAATCCCAATACCAATCCCAACTGTTAAATAAGTTGCTACCTCGACCGGATTGATATGAATGACACCAAATAAGGTAAGAGCAATAACGACTGCAACAGATAGTAAAAAGGAGAAAGCAATTTTTGGTGCATTTTTGTTTTGTACGACAGGTTTATTCCAATTGTCATTTTCTTGACGTAACTCATTAAAAGTTTGGAGCTGCGGGATAGCTAAAAAGCGGAAAATTAATAAAGCAATGAGCATCCCAATACCACCAATACCAAAGCCTAAGTGCCAGCCATAATCGCGAGCTAATAGGCCTGTAATGAGCGGGGCAATAAACGAGCCCATATTAATTCCCATATAAAAAATGGAGAATCCAGCATCTCGTCTACTATCTTGAGCTTTGTATAAAGTTCCTACAATGACTGAAATACAAGTTTTAAATAAACCTGAGCCAAGAACAATCAGAACTAGACCGAAATAAAAAAAGAATTGATCAAAAATGGTGGTGAGGGCAATTGATAAATGACCTAGTGCAATAATAATAGAACCATACCAGACAGCACGCGCCTGACCTAACCAGTTATCGGCAATCCATCCACCAAAGACGGTCATTAAATACATGG
This sequence comes from Acinetobacter sp. V104_13, assembly GCF_031798995.1. NCBI lineage: Bacteria > Pseudomonadati > Pseudomonadota > Gammaproteobacteria > Moraxellales > Moraxellaceae > Acinetobacter > Acinetobacter sp. V104_13. Next base: position 246,043 of record NZ_JAVQNP010000020.1, read on the forward strand.
AACCTGCAAATAATCCCACAATGGCGGCTGCAGTTGGACGGTCAAGACCTAAACCACCGTCATTAACCATTGCAATCATATAAAGAACGAGTAAAGGCCGAATACCATAATAAGAAAATCTTTCCCAAAGCTCTGTAAAAAATAAAGTTTTTAATGGTTTTGGATGGCCGAAAAAAGCTCTGTCATATTGTTCGAGTTCATGCTTCATTTCAAATCCTTTGAACATATTTGTAGTTTAGATAAAACAAAACTTTTAGTTTGTTTAATTATAAAAAAAAGTTATGTTTTATTTTTTAGATTTTTTAAAAAGAAAAAGCAAGTTGGTCATGTATAAAAAAGGTATATAACAAATGGTAAAAAATTAGAAAGTTGAAATTATCAGTCGAAAAGATTCCTCTTGGTGCACCAAAGCTGATCAGGCTAGCCCTTGCGTAAAACTACGATGAGAAAAATTAAATTAGCACTTTAAAACCTCAACCTTTCTATGGATGGGCAGTGAAGAGTGGTAATTGATATTATTTAAAAAAATTGTGTAGAGTTACTTAGAAATCGTATTTATGTTCAAACTTTTTTGGCAAGGGCATATTGTAGATAACATCGTCTAATTTAGAGATTAATAGTTCTATCGGGAATAGATTATTATTTTTAAGGATTACAGTAAGAAAGTCAGATTTCTATATAAGAAAGTATTATGATCACAAATTACTGTTAGATATTGATGCGGTGATTCATATTAGCGCAACAATTTTGCACTAAATTAGGGCGATTGCGAGCTATTCTTGTATGCCATAATTTGAAAATGTCTGAATATGGTGCATTTAACTATGCAAACAGTATAATGGGTTCAAGACAAGGGGCCTAAATCATGGATAGTTATAAGCAATTCAATGTTTTAGGTAAGTCTTATAAAGTTGGTATGAGAATTGCTATATAAATACCAGCAACTAACACGCACTTAACAAGTGCAACAAAATTTCATTGGAGCAAAATGAGCATGGCGAACAAGGTCCTTCAACTCATACAAGAAAGTGGCGCAAAATGGGTCGATTTTCGCTTTACTGATACTAAGGGTAAAGAACAGCACGTAACTTACCCAGCTGATTCTATTGATGAAGATACTTTTGAAGACGGTAAAATGTTTGATGGTTCTTCAATCGCTGGTTGGAAAGGCATTGAAGCATCTGACATGATTTTACGTCCAGATGCGGAAACTGGTTTTATCGACCCGTTCTTTGCTGAACCAACTGTAGTTGTGACTTGTGACGTTATTGAACCTTCAACTGGTCAAGGTTATGAGCGTGACCCACGTTCGATTGCTCGCCGTGCAGAAGAATACTTAAAATCTACAGGTATCGGTGATACTGCATTCTTTGGTCCAGAACCAGAATTCTTTGTATTTGACGAAGTGAAGTGGGACATCGATATGTCTGGCGCTCGTCATACATTAATCGCTGAAGAAGCTGCTTGGTCTACTGGTAAAGACTACGAGTCTGGTAACTCTGGTCACCGTCCACGTGTTAAAGGCGGTTACTTCCCAGTTCCTCCAGTTGATTCTTCACAAGATATGCGTGCAGAAATGTGTGCAAAAATCGAAGACATCATGGGTCCAGGTCGTGTAGAAGTACATCACCACGAAGTTGCTTCTTGCCAGTTAGAAATTGGTGTGAGCTTCAATACACTTGTACGTAAAGCTGACGAAGTTCAACAGTTCAAATATGCTGTTTGGAACGTTGCACATCAATATGCAAAAACTGCAACCTTTATGCCTAAACCAATGGTAGGTGATAACGGTTCTGGTATGCACGTTCACATGTCTATCTCTAAAGATGGTAAGAACTTGTTTGCTGGTGATGAATATGCAGGCCTTTCAGAAATGGCATTGTATTTCATCGGTGGTATCATCAAGCACGCTCGTGCATTGAATGCAATCACAAACCCATCTACAAACTCATACAAGCGTTTGGTTCCTCACTTCGAAGCACCAATTATGCTTGCTTACTCAGCGCGTAACCGTTCTGCTTCTATCCGTATTCCATACGTTTCTAGCCCTAAAGGTAAGCGTATCGAAGCTCGTTTCCCAGATCCAATGATGAACCCGTACTTAGGTTTCGCTGCATTGTTAATGGCTGGTATCGACGGTATCCAAAACAAGATCCATCCAGGCGAAGCTGCTGATAAGAACTTGTATGATCTTCCTCCAGAAGAAGAAGCAAAAATCCCAACAGTTGCTCATAGCTTAGATATGGCTCTTGAAGCACTTCAAGCAGATCACGAATTCTTATTAAAAGGCGGTGTGTTCACTAAAGAAATGCTTGATGCATACATCGAACTTAAAACTGAAGATGTACGTCGTCTTAACACGACTACTCACCCAGTTGAATTCGATATGTACTACAGCTTGTAATACGTATTTCGTAAAAAAGCCTGCATATGCAGGCTTTTTTATTGCTTGGAATGTTGATTGAATTATCTACGTTTTTTATCAAAAAATTGGAGTAAACTAGGTGCGAGTTTTCATGTGAGCAGATTATGCGTAAACGACAACCAGTACTTAAACAGGAAAAGGCTTTAAATCCTGAGTTGAAAATATGGTTGTATGCTTCTGGTTCTCTGACTCAACAACTCACTGAGCTTGGTGGTGGCCAGTTTAGTGTGAAGCCCTTTAAAGAGCACTTTCAGCGTTTAACTTTGGCAGATAGTCAATGGATGAACATGCCTCATGCTCATACTTCATGGGTTAGGGAAACCTATTTATATGGTTGTGAAGCAGAGCCGTGGGTGAAAGCAAAAAGTATTTTTCCAATTCAAAGCTTACAAAAAAGAGCGCGTATATTTCAGCACATCGGTTCTAAACCGATTGGCTTTTTCCTATTTCAAAGAACAATTCCGCTTTGTGACCGTCGTGTCATTCGTTTGCCAGAAGGCTGGACGCGACAAAGTTGCTATACTTGGCATGGATGTAAATTTATCGTCCAAGAAACATTCTTACCGGCTTTTGAAGCTTTTTTAAATCAGCAGCACGACAAGGAATTACTATGACGACTGCAACAGGCACAACATGGCGTCAGCGTTTAGAAGCTTATTATTATCTATGTCGATTTGATAAGCCTGTTGGAACAGAACTGGTGTTTTGGCCAACCATGTGGGCGCTTTGGATTGCAGCAGAGGGAATGCCACCTCTACATATTCTTTTGGCGATGGTATTCGGTACAATTTTTATGCGTGCCGCTGGCTGTGCGATTAATGATTTTGCTGATCGTAAAGTAGATGGACATGTAGAGCGTACAAAAACACGCCCTTTGGCAACAGGGGTAATTAGTCCAAGAGAAGCGGTATATGTATTTCTAGCATTAGTATTTGCCAGTGCTTGTACGCTGTTCTTTTTACCTATCGCGACGTTCTACTGTGCATTAGGGGGCTTGGCGTTAGCATTTATATATCCTTTTATGAAACGTTATACCCATTTACCGCAAGTAGTGTTAGGTATGGCATTTTCTTGGGGGATTCCAATGTCATTTACTGCAATGGGTAAGCCTTTAGATATAACGTGTTGGCTAATTTATTTTGGTAATTTGGCATGGACAGTGGCTTTTGACACTCAATATGCAATTACAGATCGTGAATATGATTTAAAGATTGGTGTGAAATCTACAGCTATTCTTTTTGGTCGATATGACATCCAGATTATTGCTCTTTTACAAGCAACTAGTCTTGTTTTGATTGGTACTGCATTATATTTAGAAAATATTTTATTCCCATGGGCAATTATTGCTTTAGTTGTAGTGGCCTTTGATTTTGTATACCAAACAATTAAAACCAAAGACCGCAACCCTCAAGTATGTTTTTGGGCATTTCGTCACAATCGTTGGGTGGGATTAATCATTTTTCTAGGAATATTTTTAAATTTCATATAGTAAAAATGACCGTGAGGTTGAAAAGTGTTCTATGCAGAGCACTTTTTTTATGTCTTAATATTTGTGCATAAAAATATGCGGAATAAATAACACATAAAAAGGATATTCTATGAAACGGTCAAAAATTGCTTTAGCTATAACATTATCAATTTCAGCACTATTTCTTACAGCGTGTAATGACGATGATGATGACTATATTGGTGTTAATCCCGATAAAACTTATGTTTCTGAAAAAGCCTATTCTAAGGATACCTTAAGTGGCGCTTCATCTATAAAAGTAATGACTTATAACATGGTGAATGTACAAGGGAAAACAGCTGAAGCAACCGCTTTAGTCATGTTCCCGAAAGTTGCTCAACCAAAGGATGGTTATCGCGTAGTGGTATGGGAGCACGGCACTGTAGGAGTAGGGGATAGTTGTGCACCAAGTAATAATACGATTAATCCACGCTTCAAAATTTTAGCTGATACTTTATTAGCTGCTGGATATGTGATTGTGGCACCTGACTATGAAGGTTTAGGTACTAGAGGGATGCATCCATACCTTAATTTGGGAAGTGAGGCTAAATCTGCAATTGCAGCAGTTAAAGCTGCTAAAGATCATTACGGTAGTCAATTGAATAGTTCATGGATGTCGATTGGACAATCTCAAGGAGGTCATGCTTCATTAGGAACAGCTGAATTTGCTAATAACGACATTAACTACAAAGGAGCGGTTGCAACAGCACCAGCCTCTAGCCTTGGCTATATTATTTCTGTAGTTGCTCCGCAAGCAATTAGAGACATTCTTCAAAAAGAGCAGGCTGGTACCGCACCTGTTGGTACGGCTGTAGAAGTATATGCTGAGCTACTTGCATATGCTGCATATACCACAGTGGGTATTACTGCTTATGAACCTAAATTTAATTATCGTGAAATCTTTCAACAACGTTCTCAAAGTATAGCTGAGTTTGCAGAAGGCACTACGGGTGAAAATGGAGTCTGTTTAACTGATTTGCATAATAAATTTGCAGATGATATTCGAGATTTTCTTGCGACTAATACTGGTAAAACAGTTCTAGATTATCCAGGCCTAGCTGGTAATTTCCAGGAGAATCCAACGGTGCAAAAATTCTTGGTAGATAACCAACCTGCTACCAAAAAAATTAATTCACCAGTCATGATTGTTCAAGGTACTGCGGATATGGCTGTACCATATCCTGTTACTAATGCCTTACAAGAGGGACTTAAAAAAATGGGAACTGATGTGACATTTATACCTGTTGTTGGAGCTGCCCATACTCAGGCGATTGTATGTAGAAATGCTGAAATTTATCAATTTGTTCAATCTAAGATGCCAGCTAAAACAAATATAGTGCTTGATCCATCAGTAATAGATGCTAGTAAGAATGTTGAATGTACTGGAATAGCACAATAATTTTTTGTATTTAAAATCTTCAAATTAAAAAGGTCCTGAAAAGGGCCTTTTTTGTTATATTGTTACACAGTTTGATTTGATACTATTTGAGCTTGAAGAACTTATGAGCCAGCAACCTGTTGAAAAAAAATCTGTTCCTTGGTTATTAATGGGATTAGGTTTACTTATTCCTTTTCTGATTATTGGAATACTTTTCTTGGCTGCAAAAAGCGATGCTAAGAATAAAAAACAATATGAACAACAGCGTTTAGAGATGGCAAAAAGAATAGCTGAGAAAGAAGCTGCAAATTCTGAATCGAAATAGCTTGTTAATGAATATCCTTTTGTAATTGGCGTACAGTAGGAATATTTGTGTAACGCTTTACAAGGTAGCCTGCTTCAGTAAGCATTTGATCACGAATACGGTCTTCTTCTACTTTTTCAAGATGGGTAGGGTCATCTAGCTCAATGATGGCCATGACTTCCATCTTGTCGTTGAGCACAACAAAGTCAGTAACTTTACGATTGAACTGACTACGAATTTTATAGTCATTACTGGTAATTAAAGCGCTAAAAGCCACTTGTGCTAACACATGATAATTTGGAAAACTTTGTTTTAAACGTATAAACATTTGAGTTTCAAAGTTTGTAATGACAGGGCGAGCAAAGAATTTTTGTTTTGGAAATAAATAAGGGCGTAAACAAACAAGAAGAAAAATACAGGTGCTTACGCAACCTAAAACAATAAAAAATAAGTGACTCGATTCGAACATGTGAAGGCATCATACAAATAAAAACCCACTCATGATGAGTGGGTTTTTAAGAATCTTGGCTCTCCCACCTGGGCTCGAACCAGGGACCTGCGGATTAACAGTCCGTCGCTCTACCGACTGAGCTATGGGAGAATCTGGAAAAGGATTTTAGGCAGGAAAGGGTGCTGGGTCAAGCTTTAATAGCAGAATTAGAGAGAATATCTTGTCGTTTGGTTTAAAAATACTCGAAACATTGATTTTATTCAAAATAATGAAAAATTATTAAATCTTAGAAAAGAAAAAACCCGCAATAAATGCGGGCTTTTAGAATCTTGGCTCTCCCACCTGGGCTCGAACCAGGGACCTGCGGATTAACAGTCCGTCGCTCTACCGACTGAGCTATGGGAGA
>NZ_JAVQNP010000021.1:0-252042 GCF_031798995.1 Acinetobacter sp. V104_13
GGTGGCGAGACCCAGGATCGAACTGGGGACACACGGATTTTCAATCCGTTGCTCTACCTACTGAGCTATCACGCCGATGGCCTGTATTAAGCCGTATCTCAGAACAATAGTCAACAATTATCCTGAGTTTCTGATTTAAATGAGTATTTTTTATACTTAAAAAAAATCCCTGATGGGATCAGGGATTGAAAACACAAATAATGGTGGCGAGACCCAGGATCGAACTGGGGACACACGGATTTTCAATCCGTTGCTCTACCTACTGAGCTATCACGCCGAAGTGGGCGTATTAAACAATGTTTATAAGAAGACGTCAAGCAACTTCCGTGTTTTTTGTAACAAGTGATTATTTTTAAATCACAACCACAAAATAATAGAAGCTTTTAGTGATGTAATTTACCAATGTGAGCCAAACAGCGATGAATCGCGCCACAGCCTGGTTCAAAAGTTTTAACACCTTTTGACTCTTCTATGCGGCAAGCTTCTTCAACTAAGCGCTCAGCTACCCCACGACCACGATTCGCAGGGTGCACAACAATATATTCAAGAACCTTGCTTTCGCCTTGTCCTGAAGACCAAATTGCACCTATAATTTTGGTGTTAAATTCGGCAGTGTATAGCGTGGTATACTGTTGTAAATCTTGTTCAAGTTGTTCAATCGCATCGTGCCCGTCACCAAACTCCGGACTTGTATCATACAGTCGCTCAAGCTGATCGCGGATCTCTGAATTATCTAGAGAACTATAAGCATGTACGGTAATAGGCATTGATTAACCCTCCTGAGCAAACTATGATGCTGTCACGAATTCGTCACAGCGAAATTGTCGTTAACATCCAATCATTTTTGACGTTTTTTGAGGAACGTGTCCATGACGCAACGTATCAGTGAAGTGGTTAGAAATACCAATGAAACCAAAATTCGAGTTCGTTTAAATCTCGACGGTACTGGTCAAGGCACACTAAACACTGGAGTTCCATTTTTAGACCATATGATTGATCAAATCAAGCGACATGGCTTATTTGATATCGATATTCATTGTGACGGAGACCTCGAGATTGATGATCACCACACCGTAGAAGACTGTGGTATCACGCTTGGACAAGCTTTTGCACAAGCTTTGGGTGATAAAAAAGGTTTAAAACGCTATGGTCATTTTTATGCACCATTAGATGAAGCTTTATCTCGCGTTGTTGTCGATTTATCTGGTCGTCCGGGTTTATTCATGGATATTCCATTTACCCGTGCACGCATTGGTACATTTGATGTCGATTTATTTTCTGAGTTTTTCCAAGGTTTCGTAAACCATGCGCTTATGACCTTACACATCGATAACTTAAAAGGTAAAAATAGCCACCATCAAATCGAAAGTGTGTTCAAAGCACTTGCTCGTGCTTTACGTATGGCATGTGAAGTTGATCCACGTGCAGAAAACACGATTGCATCGACAAAAGGTAGCCTCTAATGACACGTATCGCGTTACTTGATTATGGCATGGGCAATCTACACTCAGCGGCTAAAGCACTTGAGCATGTGGGCGCTACAGTCGATGTGACCAATGATCCAAAGTTAATTGCACGAGCCGACAAAATTGTTTTTCCAGGTGTGGGTGCAATGCGTGACTGTATGCAAGGTATGCGTGAAGCAGGTATTGATGAAGTTGTACGTAAAGCTGCTTTTAATAAACCTGTTCTTGCGATTTGCGTAGGCATGCAAGCATTACTACAAAGTTCTGAAGAAAATGGCGGTGTAGACGCATTAGGTATTTTTGACGGCGTAGTAAAACATTTCCCTCAAATGGAAGGTTTAAAAGTACCGCACATGGGTTGGAACCAAGTTCACCAAATGGACCCAAACCATCCAATGTGGAACAACATCGAACAAGATGCTCGCTTCTACTTTGTACATAGTTACTATGTCGAACCAAAAGATGAAAGCGTTGTGGCTGCGACTTGTGAGTATGGTGTGAACTTCTGCACAGCCATTCACAAAGATAATTTATTCGCGACTCAATTCCACCCAGAGAAAAGTCATACTGCTGGTTTGCAGTTACTTAAAAACTTTGTGGAATGGAATATTTAATCTGATTTAAAACTGAAAAGATCAGGTCGAGATGGCCTGATCTTTTTTTTATTTACAATAATAACTAATCATTTATAGAATGATGTTTTATTCAACAAAATATTGAATATTTATACTTCTAAATAAAACCAAATGATCAGGAAAACAAAATGAATTCACCTTTTGAAAATCAGCCACTTCAACAAGATTCACCCTTTAAAGCTAGTGGTCGTTTTGGGCGACTCTCTTATGCTGCTTGGACATTCTTATTTTCATTCGTCATCGGTATCGCCGTTGTCATCATCGCTTTTACTTTTGGGTTTACATCTAGTCAGGAACTAACCGGTCTTTCTACGGCAGGCATGATTGTTATCGCCATTCTCTATATTGTTTGCCTCTATGTAAGCTTTGTATTTACCATCCGCCGTTTGCATGACCGCAATAATACAGGATGGCTATCATTACTGATGCTGATCCCTGCCGTAAACCTCATTTTTATGATCTATCTCTTTGCGGCAAAAGGTACAGAAGGCAATAATGATTACGGCCCACAGCGCCCTACCCCTGGTTGGGAACGCGTTTTAGGCGGGATTTATATTGTCCTAATTCCACTTGCTTTGGTTTTTGCTGTCGTTGCCACAGTCATGTCTCCGACCTATGAAGGCTATGTCGAGAAAAGTGAAAGTGTGGTCATTGGTACACCTTCTCAGTCTCAGTAATTTTTAAAGACATTCATAAAGCCTAGTTCTCTAGGCTTTATTCATATATAAAGTGAATAGCCCAATTCATTTGTACGCTGTTAAATATGTCCGAAGCCGTTGCCCTCCTTGATAAAGCCTCTATTCAGCAGCTTCCTCCTTTTAAAAATCTTAACCATCATAATATTGTGGTGATTGAAAATATTGAGCAATGCAAAAGTATTGAAGAAGAATTAAAAAACGCTGCAATTTTGGGATTTGATTCTGAATCTAAACCTACATTTAAAGTGGGTGAAATCTCAACTGGTCCACACTTGATTCAACTTGCTACAGCACAAAAAGCCTATTTATTTCATGTCAATTCATCGACTTTAAAATTCTTGCAGCCCATTTTATCTAACCAGAAGCAAATTAAAGTCGGTTTTGGCCTTAAAAATGATAAGCATATTTTTCATAAAAAAGGCATAGAGCTAGAAAGTTGTGTCGACCTTGCCAAAGGGTTTAGTCACTTTGGTTTTAAACAGCAAATGGGCTTACAAAAAGCGGTGGCACTGTTATTTGGACAATATCTCGCAAAGTCGAAAAAAGTCGGAACTTCAAACTGGGCACGAAAGCCACTTACACCACAACAAATAAATTATGCCGCCGCCGATGCTTATGCTGCATTACTCGTATTTGAAGAGCTCAGAAACCAAAAACTATTACCTGCTCACATTTCACAAACTATTCAAACCGCACTTCAAGCGTAAAGTAATAAAAGTCTTTTCTAAGGCTTAGCGATTGATCAATACTTTGCTAAGATGTGCACAATTTCATAAACATGATGAAGCAAGGAGCGGAAGCATGCTAATCATTCCAGCAATTGACCTGAAAGATGGTAAATGTGTGCGTTTAAAACAAGGGCGTATGGAAGACGATACTGTTTTCTCTGACGATCCGGTTGCAACTGCCCAGCATTGGGTAAATGAAGGTGCGCGCCGTTTGCATTTGGTTGATTTGAATGGCGCTTTCGCAGGTACTCCAATTCATAAACCTGTTGTTGAAGCGATTGCTAAAGCTCAGCCAGAATTACCAATTCAAATTGGTGGTGGTATTCGCTCATTAGAAACCATTGAACACTATTTAGAAGCTGGCGTGACGTTTGTCATTATCGGTACTAAAGCCGTTCAAGAGCCTGAATTTGTAGAAGAAGCTTGTAAACGTTTCGCAGGCCACATCATTGTTGGTATTGATGCCATGAATGGTATGGTTGCAACTGACGGCTGGGCAAACGTTACTGATGTGAAAGCAACTGATTTAGCGAAACGCTTTGCTGATGCAGGCGTGTCTAGCATTGTTTATACAGACATTGCTCGTGACGGTATGATGCAAGGTGTAAACGTTGAGCAAACTGTAAACTTGGCTCAATACTCAGGTTTACCAGTAATCGCTTCTGGTGGTGTTACCAACCTTGATGACGTTCGTAACTTAAAAGGCCAACCGGGCATTTTAGGTGCGATTACAGGCCGCGCAATTTATGAAGGTACTTTAAATCTTCGTGAAGCTCAGCTTTTGTTGGATGAAAACCGTCTTTAATTCTTAAGATGTAAAAAAGAGCCGCTTTAGGCTCTTTTTTATTGCTGACATGAAAATATATTCCAAATCAATACACCACATTACGAGTAAATTTAAGCACTTGGTTACCACTATTGATATAGGTATAAGTAACAGAACTTTCAAAAATAAAAGATGAACCAGCAGGAATTATTTTTTTGCTGTCTGTAAATTGTATGGTCAACTCACCTTCTAGTACGTAAATAATTTCTTGCCATCCGTCTGCATCTGCTTCCGCAACGTAAGACTCTCCCACTGCCAAAGACCACATCCAAAGCTCAACTTGGGAACGAGATGGAACTGAAGCGAGCAAGGTTGCTTTACTTTCTTCATCTTCACCCTGCCAAGCGAGTGCATTTACTACAGCATGTTCTTTATGCTCAGGTGCACTCACAATCGTTTTAAAATCCACACCCAACACTGCTGCAATCGAATCGAGTTTGGCCAAACTAATATTGACCTGCCCTGTTTCCAAAGCAGCAATGGTTCGTCTACTCACACCTGCCTGATCTGCCAAATCTTGTTGACTCAAATCTCGCTCATCTCTTAATGAACGAATATTTGTGCCTACGTGCTGTAAAACGGTACTCGACTGGCTCATAGAATGGATTAGTAAGAAAATTTGAGCAATATATTGCACAAAATACAAGAATAGCGCAATATGTGCAGTATATTGCACAATTTAATTTAACTTGAGTATGTCACCAATTTCTCTGAGTTCAAGCAAAGCCCCACAGTTAGCCCTCATTTTGATTACGATCATTTGGGGAGGAACATTCCTTACTGTGCAGTATGCGCTGAATTTTGCATCACCTATGTTTTTTGTAGGCTGTCGTTTTGCTGTAGCAGCTCTTACTTTGCTTCTTATCTCATTAAAAAGTATGAAAGGTGTTACTTTAAAAGATTTAGGCGCTGGTAGCGCGATTGGTCTTGTGATTGCGGCAGGCTACGGCACCCAGACCATTGGCCTACAAACCATTCCGAGTAGTGAATCCGCTTTTTTAACGGCGCTATATGTTCCGCTTGTTCCTATTTTAATGTGGCTCATCTTTAGAAAAATTCCACACATTATGACTTGGGTGGGAGCCGCTCTTGCTTTTGCTGGCCTTGTTTTATTAACGGGCAATGGTTTTGAACAAATTTCCTTAAGTTTTGGGCAACTTTTAACAGTCCTAGGTGCCTTTGCGATTGCTTTAGAAATTATTTTTATTAGCTACTTTGCTGGAAAGGTAAATTTACGCCGCGTCACAATCATTCAACTTGGTGTCGCTTCTCTACTTTCTTTCGCCATCATGCCTATGGTAGGTGAACATACGATTCCAGCATTTTCATGGCCCCTAGTACTGATTGCTGTTGCATTAGGTTTAGCGAGTGCGCTCATTCAATTTGTTATGAACTGGGCTCAACGTGTGGTTGATCCTTCACGTGCTGCAATTATCTATGCAGGCGAACCTGTTTGGGCAGGAATTATTGGTCGAATTGCAGGTGAGCGTTTGCCATTGATTGCCCTTTTGGGAGGTGCTTTAGTGGTCTTAGGCGTTTTAGTCAGTGAGTTAAAAATTAAGTTACCTATTAAAAAAACTAAAAGAATTCGAGAATAAAAAAAGAGAGCGTTAAGCTCTCTTTTTTACTATCTATTATTTTTTCTTCAATAACGTACACGGTTGGTAGTACTCAACCGTCGGCATTGGGTCATAAAATGGATGGAGCAAAGTTTTCCATTCTTGATAAGCCTCAGACTTCCTGAACCCTTCTGTATGGTTTTCAATTTCATCCCAGAAAATCATTAAAATATAATGATGGGGATCGGTTGCATGCTTAATCAGTTGAACAGCATTAAAGCCTTTCATTGGATAAACAATATGTTTAGCCTGCTCGAATGCCTCAAGAAATGCTTCACTTTGCCCAGACTTTATACTCAAATGTACATGTTCAATAATCATAATTTATTGATACATCGGGCGGTTATCATTTAACGCAATCAATCCACGAATTGCACGATATACAATCCAGATCCACGCAGCACCAATTACACCCACACAGAATACGGTCGATGAAATAGCAACCCCTGCAAACAGGTCAGTATTTTCACCTGTAAAGAACAAGAAAATAAACGGCAGAAAGGCAATAATATTCCAAGCCAGATACCACCAGAATGTTCTGATTTGCCATGTAAAGTGGCTCGCGAAAATCGAGCCTTGTACATCAGAACGTTTTACGTAGTTAATAATTAAAGCAATAACCGCAAGTAAGCCGCCTGTAAAAATGGCAACAATATAAAGTACATATAAAATAAGTGTTAAAGTACGATTTGGATCTTGGTCGATAGAACTATTCATTTTTATACCTCTCAAGTTTATTAAAACGATTTACTTTTATGAGCCCCGCAATACGTTTAAGGGAGAAATTAACCACAAAATCAAAAGTAAATGAAAGAATATGGTACAAAAATAAATCTTACGAAAGGGTTGTTTTTGTGTTTTATGTCTCAGTTTTTGTTGTGCCCACCATGCAGCTGGCCAACCTCCTAAAAAGCTAACAATGTGCAATGTTTGTTCAGGTACACGGCGATTACCCAATTGTGCGGCTTCTTTATCTTGAGAATAAAGCCAATAACTTAAGGCATTCATCATTAAAACAAATAACAACGTATAAGCTGGCAAAATATGAATAAAACTCATAATTCCCATTAAAACGAAATAAAACACGATCCCCATTTGCATTGCAGACCAAGGGTTAGCTTGAAAGGAAGATTCTGCTTTTGCAGGCTTGGACGCTTTTCGAGTTTGAGATGCTTTTAAATAGGTGACCTGCTGAGCACGAAAACGGCCTCGTTCATCGAGAATCACCCGATATTCCAGTGCACAGCCAATAATTGGCCGAGGTCCGGGGCGTGCAAAATCTTTGATATGCAAAAAGACTCGCTCTTTTTCAGCATCATCCGGCTGAATAAAGCCATAACCTTTTTCGTCGAACCATTCGACTAAACGCCCCTGATCTCGCATCTTTATTCCCTTTTATGCTTTTACATGACTTAAACGGTCTTGCATCATTGCTCGCATTTCTTGCGGGTCTTTTTGCAAAATGTCATCGCCGGTACGTCCTTCTTCTTTATTTTTTTGAGCAACTTGCAAACGCATTGACCAAAAACGGCACGCTGCCATTGCCAAGAATACATCTAAACATGCAAGCTCATCTGATGTAAGCGTACGAACTTTTTGGTATGCCGCTAAGTAAGCTGCGACTTTGTCTGAGTTTAAATGCGCTGCTGGATATTCGGTACAAAAATCATTGATAGTAATCGCAATATCAAACAGTAATTCATCTTGATTTAACTCATAAAAATCTAGAATACCTTGTAATTGCTCACCTTCAAACAAAGTATTGTCGCGGAATAAATCAGAGTGAATAAAACCTGTTGGTCGGTTTGAATACTGCGCTGTTTTCGCATTAAAAGCTTGATAGACCTGCTCAAGTAACGTTTGATCATCTTGAGTCATGCTTGGTTTCAGCTGCTCTGCAACGCCTGTCCAGTATTGATGATCACGTCGATATTCACGCTCAAGTGGAAAGTCTTGTAAAGCCACATGCAGTTTCGCCTGTGCATCGGCAATCGCTGCAACTTGCGCTACTGTGGTTTGCATGGGATGGTGACCCATTAAACGTGGTGCAATTTGTGCAGGCTTGTCTGCAATCACATGAACCGCTTGTCCGCTGTGTTTTAGTGGCACTGCAACGGGTACATCATGAGCCCCTAATTGCTCAAGTACAGGAATAAGTTCGCCCGCCCCTTGTGCATCTAACTCTTCAAACACGGTGAGTACATATTGTTTGCGGTTTACATCAACCAGAAAATAATTGGTGTTTTGAATACCTCCCTGAATTGGGTTCAGCTCCAACACCTCTAATCCATAAGGTGCAGCAAAGGTGCGAACTTCATCTAAACTCAACGGGGTATAAACCGACATGGAAAACCTGCAAAAAACATCTGTGAAGTTTGATAGAATACCTCTTCCCTCCATGAAGGTGTAGCGCCTGTGTAGGAACTTTCACCAACGGCGATTATTTTTGGAAAAAGCTATGCTTGCTAAACGTATTATTCCTTGCCTAGACGTTGATAACGGACGCGTAGTTAAAGGCGTTCAATTCCTCGATATTCGTGATGCTGGCGACCCTGTTGAAGTGGCACGTCGCTATAACGAACAAGGTGCAGACGAAATTACTTTCTTAGACATTACCGCTACACATCATGGACGCGATACCACTTACCGTACTGTTGAACGTATGGCCGAGACTGTATTTGTGCCATTAACTGTCGGTGGTGGTGTACGTAAGGTTGAAGATATTCGTGCGTTATTAAATGCAGGTGCAGATAAAGTGAGTATTAACTCAGCTGCCGTATTTAACCCTGAATTTGTTCAAGAAGCTTCTCAGCACTTTGGCGCACAATGTATTGTGGTTGCGATTGATGCCAAAAAAACTGGCGACAACAAATGGGAAATCTTTACTCACGGTGGCCGTAAACCAACTGGTATTGATGCCATTGAATGGGCTGTAAAAATGGCTGACTACGGTGCGGGTGAATTGCTGATTACCAGTATGGACGCTGACGGTACTAAAGCAGGTTACGATATTGCTTTAATGCGCGCTATTAATGACCGCGTTACCATTCCAACCATTGCCTCAGGCGGTGTAGGTAACTTACAACACCTTGCAGATGGTATTTTACAAGGTGGTGCCGATGCAGTATTGGCAGCAAGTATTTTCCACTTTGGTCAATATACGATTCCGGAAGCTAAACAATATTTGGCTGAACAAGGCATCGAAATGCGCTTGTAAGCTTAATCATAATTAAAGGGGCGATATGCCCCTTTATTTTTTATGCCGCACCATCTATTTCTTTCACTTCACTAGGAAGTTCTAGTTTTTCTTTTTTCTCGACCCATTTTGCTGGAAAGATTTTTTCTACAGCTTGAGTTAACGGTTTAGCAAATAAAGTAGGCAACCGAATACCCAAAGGATTTTGTTCTTTTAAATCTACCGAAGACACCACTCGTGTTCCCATTACATAGTCAAACCAAGGTTTGGTCACACACCAATTGGCGTCTTGATTAGAGTTCATGTGATGGTCGTAATGCCATGGAATTTTACGCTTTGCCCAGTCAGGCTCTAAATGTGCACGGCGATGAATATAATAATAATTCCCTGCACTGTACCAAGCTGCGAGTGCCATACCTTTTGAAAACGGGTAAAAAATTGCACTTGAAACGGTTGCTACGACTGCCAGTGAAATTAACTCATTTTTAGTTCGCCAGTTTCTCACGCCTTCCACATAGCAACCATCATGAAATTGTTGTTTACGGACTTCACGATGGTGTGCCCAATGCGACTCCATGCTTTTTGGTACTGGGCTATAACGTGGTTTTCCAGCACGGTGTACACCATGCAAAATATATTTGTGTGCTACCCATTCAAATGCATTGGCAACTGCAATTCCGGCAATAAACCCTTTTAACATCACCTAACTCCTTTTTCTTTTTATTGAGCATATAAAATTCGTTATGCTAGGTATTGACCAGAATTTATGGTTTCATTGACAAATCACGACAAGAAAGAGGTGGTTAGGGATGCCACAACTAAAGAATTATACAGGCTCAGTATATGGAGGACTGGGACATCTATTAAAAGCTTATTGCGAAGCCAATCATTTAGCTATTCCTGAACAATTAGAGCAAATTCAAAATCTGGAACGCTTTGACTACGTCGTTTGGCGTGATCTATTAGAAGTGATTTATAAACTAGACCCAAAGCCGGGATTAGGTCTGGAAATTGCCAAATATGTGCAACCCAAACACTTAGGGATTATTGCCTACCTTGCTCTCTCTTGCGACAACTTAGGTGAAGCCTTAATTCGCTATCATGATTTTCACCGTCTGATTTATGACGGGAGCCCATTAGTGGTTGAGCTACAAGGGAGATATGGTTCTATTCGCTGGGAAGCGACTGAGCTATACCCTACCCAGCTTACCGATGAAATCGCGATTGCGTTGGTGATTCAGTTCTTACGTCTTTTTATGTCTCATGAAGACGTGCATTTACATGAAGTACGTTTCTTAAATGCTGCTCCTAAAAATATTAGAGTCTACGAACAATACTTTCAATGTCCCGTTCGTTTTAGCCAACCACGTACAGAGTTACTCATTCCAATTACGGAAATTCATAAGCCCCTCAGCAGTGCCGACCATACCTTACAGCAGCTATTAGTTCAGCAAGCACAAGCGCTGTTAGAGCAATTACCAAATTCAACCCAACTTGATCAGCGTTTACAGCATTCAATTTTGACTGGGCTACAAAGGAATCAATATCAAATTGAACATATTGCCGCTCAATTAGGCCTATCAGTTCGACAACTCCAACGACACTTACAACAACAAGACACCACCTTTCAGGAACGCGTTCAGCAAGTGCGCTTTATGCTCGCAACCGAGTATTTAAAAGATCCGCATTTAAGCTTACAAGAGATCGCACTTTTACTTTCTTATTCAGAACAAAGTGCCTTTCAAAGAGCATTTAAACATTGGACCAATCAAACACCCCAGCAATGGAGGGATCAATTTTTAGACAAAGAATAACCAACCAAAACTTACAAATCTTTTCTTGATTAAAACAACACTGAAAACAAAAATTTCATATAGTCACATGCTTAATTTTTTGTGACATATTTCACACTAATTAAAAAATACATCAATAGATGAGTAATCACAATGAATAAATATTTTGCTGAATTCCTAGGTACGTTTTGGCTAGTCTTTGGTGGTTGTGGTAGCGCAGTTTTAGCCGCAGCTTTCCCTGAACTTGGTATTGGCTTTGCAGGTGTAGCTCTTGCCTTTGGTTTAACCGTACTCACAGGTGCCTATGCTCTAGGGCATATCTCAGGTGGACATTTTAATCCCGCGGTAAGTGTTGGCCTTTGGGTCGGTGGCCGCTTCGATGTTAAAGATTTAATTCCCTATATCGTTGCTCAAGTGGTCGGTGCGACTGCTGCTGCATTTGTTCTCTATATTATTGCTCAAGGCCAAGCAGGCTTTAGCGGTGTTGGTGGTTTTGCTTCAAATGGTTTCGGAGATTTATCACCAAACAAGTTTGGCTTAGGTTCTGCTTTCATTATTGAAGTCGTTCTTACTGCTTTCTTCTTAATCATTATTTTAGGTGCAACTGATCGCCGCGCACCTGCTGGCTTCGCTCCTATTGCAATTGGTTTGGGCTTAACACTCATTCACTTAATCAGTATTCCGGTGACGAACACTTCGGTAAACCCTGCACGTAGTACAGGTGTTGCGTTCTTTGCTGAAACGGCTGCTTTAAGCCAGTTGTGGTTGTTCTGGGTGGCACCGATTTTAGGGGCTGTGATTGGTGCGATTATTTATAAGGTAGTTGCTGGGGATAAGGATTAACTCTTCTTAGACACAATCTACTATCGCGGAAGGTGACATGGATGTCACCTGTTGAACAGGGGTACATGGATGTGCCCTCTGATCAACAAAGCCTTTTGTTTACTTTTGGGCTTTCAAAAGTAAAAAATGTCTATACACATTTAATAAAGTTTAACGTGGTATTAAAGACTGTATGGCAGCATGACCATACTAAATATCACGCATAGCATGCATAAATTACAAAAACGGATTATTAATTTCTTGTTCAGCTGGACGTTCAATTTTCTCAGGCAATTCTTCTTTTTCCAAAGCCGCAACAACATCATTTAAAAAGCTCTGCAATACCTTTGCCTGTTCTAACCCGACTTTGTCTTTGGTAATTTGCAAGTTGCCATAAATACTGACGCAATCGATATCATTTTCTAATGTTAAATCTTCAATTGAGGAAGACTCTGTACCCTTTTCAAATGGCTTAAACATAGGTGTTGTCTCGTTGTTATATCTTCACAGTGTAATACGATCAATTTAAAAAAAATCGATCAAAATTAAAAGAGCCGATAAAATTAAAAAAGCGCCCATCAAGATATTAAAATATTTCAAACGGTTGCCCTGATTGAGCACCACTGAAAATTTATCACCACAGAACCCCCAAAAGAACAAACACGCGTAGCAAGTGAAAAAATAAATAACGATAAAGATCGGCAACGACTGCGGGTTTTCAATGCTAGTAAACATGGTAATGCCTGACACACAAGCCAACCACGCTTTGGGATTCAGCCATTGTAATAAGAACCCATCTTTAAAATTAGGAATAATCATTTGCTCTACAGGAACACTTGAAATAGAAATATTTGCAGCAGAAAGAATAATTTTAATCCCGATATAACAAACAAATAGCGTTCCACAAACTGCAAGAATTTTTAGCACAACAGGAAATTGAGTTAATAAACTCTGAAGACCAAATGCCATAAAAATTAAAAGCAGAGTAAAACCAATTGTGGCGCCTGAAATATAGGGAAGTGATCTTTTTAAACCGTGATTTAAACTGGTCGATAAAATGACAGTATTGACGGGACCAGGTGTAATAGACATTGCAAATGAAAAAAGAAACATCGAGGCAAACATTGTTATTGTCCTTATTAAAATAAGA
Source organism: Acinetobacter sp. V104_13 (assembly GCF_031798995.1). Taxonomy (NCBI): domain Bacteria; kingdom Pseudomonadati; phylum Pseudomonadota; class Gammaproteobacteria; order Moraxellales; family Moraxellaceae; genus Acinetobacter; species Acinetobacter sp. V104_13. Next base: position 12,934 of record NZ_JAVQNP010000021.1, read on the forward strand.
TACATAGACAGATCTGTCTATGGATTCTATTTTAATCAATTACGGTGTTGCAATAACAATCAAAAAAAGCTGCTTATTTCATGATTTGCAAGAAATAGTTCACTAAGGCTTCTACCAGTTGTTTCACAATCGCCTTTCTCGTTTCTTCATCAATTGTTGGAACTTTTGCTTCCATTGGCTCCGAAGAACCAGTTTTTTGCTTTTTAAATTGGTCTTGTAGCGCTTGAATTTGGTCAGCGTTTAAGTCTTGCTCACACTGACTTTCGCCATCCCAGTGTAAATAGTCTAGCTTTTGATTTGGCTTAACTTGGCTCGCTGTTAAAGGTAGACGATAGACATTGCGTTTTTGTTGCTCGGTTAACTGCGGGAACAGGTTAACGCCTAAACGCTCCTCAAGGTAGCAAACACTCACAACCTTCACTTGTAGAGAGTTATTGTTAGGTGCGTAGTAAGCGCCGATCGCGCCAGTTTTTGGCATATACACCGCTTTATAAACTGCGGTTGGAACAATGACACCCTGCCCAATCGTCTTAAGACGTTTGCCTTCAAAAACAGGACCTGTCACCACGTAAACATCTTGTTTTTGTTTAGTGGCAATAGCACGGGTCGCTTCTTCGAGCTTACGCCAGACTTCTTGGTTATTTTTAGGGGCTTGCGGCACCATGTTGCTGAGCGAGAAACTATCAGATTGGGATTCTTTATTTGGCATATCACCGTTAGGCGCCATATGTCCGCGGTCATAACCTGAACCGCGATAGTCACTTAACAGTGCCCGATGTTTCTGATCAACACGGGTTTCTTCATGGAAGTTATCTTCACGCTTAATTTTGGTACTCAAACGTTCTGCATTTAAATGCTCCGCAGACCATAACGGCGTTTTAGAAATGCCTGAATACAAAACGTTAAAGCCATTAAAGCACAGCGGATAACTGTCTTTTTTTAGGCTGTCTTTATTTAAAGCAGGCGGAACTTCACGATAGAACTGATTAAGGCAAGTCGAGTTAGTCGTTAAAGGTGAAAACCACTGCGAAATCTTTTCACTACCAAAAGCAATCGCAAAACTTCCCGCAGCAATACAAGCAAGAATAATCTTGCCAAAATGCTCACTTAGAGAGAAAGAATTTGTACCTTTACTACGTTTTTTACTTGCCATGTTTCTATCAATACCACTGTCCACACGCAGCTTAACAATCCTGCTTTTTTAAGTATATCTCTTATCTTTCAAATGGTTAAAACATGGTCATCTTTTTTGTAACTCTATTACCCATTACGTAACAATCTGTTGGAATTATGAGAGCCTTTGGCTATTGAATTGCGCCAATTGCGTATCTTTCGTTGAAAAAGACTGATCGCTTATGACATGGTTAGCTCCACAAATTTGGATAAAAATATAATCGGAGTCCACTTAATGATCCATTCAAAGATTATTGGTATTGGCGTAATCACGGGATTATGTAGTATGGCCGCTTTGGCTGAGCCAGCAGTCCAGCCAGGAGATACTTTAGAAAGTTTGTCTAAAGTAAAAGTAACCACAACCGTAAATGGCCAACCAGGCTCTATTAGCGATTTAGTCAATAGCGGACAAGTACAGCAAGTTTCTGCTGCACCAACAAATGCAGCGCCTACAGGTGCTCCTATTCCTGCGGACGTTCCACCAGCGCCTCCAGCAGGCGGTGAAATGGCACCTCCAGCAGCACCAACTGATGCAGTGCCACCTGCACCGAACCAAGCGCCTCCAGCGCCACAAGATCCGAACACTCCACCGCCTCCGGCAGATTCAAGTCAGTCGGCAGACCCGATGGCAAAAGACGGTGCTTTACCAGCAGATGCACCTATGCAACAAGCTCAATAATCAGAGCCATAAAAAAAACCAAGACTTATGTCTTGGTTTTTTTATTACATCAATTTTTATATTTCGATTTGACTACCTAACTCAACCACACGGTTGGTTGGAATCTGGTAGAAGTCACTCACCGGACTGGTATTACGCTGCATAGAGATAAACAGTTTTTCTCTCCATGGAGACATACCATCGCCCACCGAATGAACAATACGGTCGCGGGAAATAAAGAAGCTAATGTGCATCAAGTCATATTCAAGACCGAGCTGTTCATAGGCTTGCATCAATGCTTTTGGTACATTCATTTCATCTTTAAAACCGTAGAAGATTTTAATACGGAAGAAATGTTCAGCTAAAGTTTCTGTCGTAATACGCTCTTCTGGCGCAACGAACGGTACATCTTCAATCACCACAGTGACCAAGATATTACGCTGATGCAGTACCTTGTTGTGCTTGATGTTATGCAGCATGGCATGTGGCACAACGTTCGGTGTACCTGTCATAAAGACAGCATCACCCGGCACCCAGTGCACGCTATTACCAATACTTTTTACAAACAAATCTAGAGCCAAAGTGTCATGTTCAAGCTTAGCAAAAGTCAGCTCACGACCACGTTTCCATGTCATTAAAATGGTCACGGCAATCGCACCAATCAGTAATGGTACCCAACCGCCAGACAAGATTTTAAGTGAAGTGGCACCGACCAATACCGACTCTAAAACAAAGAACGGAATAATCAGGAGCAGCACTTTTGGCAAGCTCCACTTCCAAGCCGAGTAAATAAATACCGCAACCAAAATCGTGTCACAGAGCATGGTCAAGGTCACAGCTAAGCCATACGCACTTGCCAAGTTTGAACTGCTTTTGAAGATCAAGATTAGGATAATAATTGCGATTAAAAGTAACCAGTTTAAGAAAGGAATATAAATCTGGCCTTCTTCAGACTCAGAAGTATGTTTAATACTTAAACGTGGTAAATAACCCAATTGAATCGCTTGGCGTGCAAGAGAAAACACCCCAGAAATTACAGCTTGAGAAGCAATTACCGTTGCCATGGTCGCCATAATAATCATTGGGTAAAGTGCCCATTGCGGAACCAATAAATAGAACGGGTTTTCAATTGCCGCTGGATCTCTGAGTAATAATGCGCCCTGTCCTGCGTAGTTTAAAACCAAGCATGGCAACACCACAAAGAACCAAGCTAAACGAATCGGCACTGGTCCGAAATGTCCCATATCGGCATAAAGTGCTTCACCACCTGTTACTGTTAACACTACAGCACCCATCACAAAGAATGTCATGATTGGATGGTGATAGATAAACTGAATAGCCCAGTGCGGACTGAACATGCCTAACACAACAGGGGTCTGAATGACGCTGTGAAGGCCTAATAATCCTAAAGATAAGAACCATACCATCGTGATCGGGCCAAAAAACTTACCGACAAAGGCCGTACCGTGTTTTTGCACCAAAAACAAAGAGATGATAATGGTAATCGCAATCGGCATGATGAATGGGTCAAACACATCGGTGGCAATAGACAGGCCTTCAACGGCTGACAATACCGAAATGGCTGGGGTAATAATACCATCACCAAAAAACAGCGATGCACCGATAAAACCAATGGCAATCATGTAGATTTTTTTGTTGTCGGCAATTTTGGCTTTACGTAAGTTCAATGCGAGTAAGGCCATGATCCCGCCTTCGCCGTTGTTGTCTGCACGCATGACAATCGCGACATACTTGATGCTGATGATCAGCATTAAGCACCAAAAAATAATAGATAAAATTCCTAATACGTTTTCAGGCTGAATTCCCAACCCATGCGCTGCATGGAAGGATTCTTTCAAGGCATAGAGCGGACTTGTTCCGATGTCTCCAAAGACCACTCCAAGAGCTGCCAAAGCCGTGGCAGGCAAGGTCGCTTTTTTGGCCGTATTTTGCATTGTGTAATTAAACCAATATGATTTTTAGCGCAATCTTATCACCTCTATTATTTTTTTTCTGTAATGCTCGTCTTAAATCTTGGCAGGACTCGTTTTTTTAGTTACTATCGCACGCCTTGGTGAGGTGTCCGAGTGGCTTAAGGAGCACGCCTGGAAAGTGTGTATACGTTTGCGCGTATCGAGGGTTCGAATCCCTCTCTCACCGCCAGAATTCAAAAAAGACCTAAATCGTTTAGATTTGGGTCTTTTTTATTGGCTAAATATTTTATTATCCCAATTAAGCCCCACTACCTAACTCAGTAACGAGCCAATTAGATTTCGGATCCTTTTGTGCAACAGTTACAAATACAATATAGGTTCCCGCTGGGTTACCAGCAAGATCTGCATGTACGGTTTTTATCTTTATGGCGAGTGAAATCATTTTATAAAATTGTTGATAATAATCAGGTCTATTCTTTGGTGAGTCGTAACGAATTTCTAGGACTTTTAGAACTTTTGAATCTTTATAGTACTGAGCTGTTTCAGCACTTCGAATATTTAAATTCTCGCCAGACCAAACATATTTATATGCTGTGGCTGCGTCTCCATTTGAAAGTGAATCAAAAAAGGAAATAGCAACTCGACTCGCTTGTTCTTTTTCAGCGTTAGCCTTTTTCTCGTATGATTTAAAGGCTGCAAATAAACATAGTCCAGCAAGAAGCAGTCCGATAGTTATAAAGATTCTAGACTTTAGCATTTGGCTTTCTTTGGAGAATACGTTTTCACCTCACATGCTACCCGTTTCCATACCGCCCCATCCTTTAAATCCGCTTTTTGAAATGCATATAGGCCCATAAAACGGTACATAGCTCGACTACTCAAATTATCTTTAACTCTTGCAAAGACAATTCTTTTCTGTGGACCATTTTTCCACTCTTCTAATTTTTTAAGTGTAATAGCTTCATCTGTCGACTTTTCAGTAATCGTTAAGCCATCAGGCGATATAGTATTAATCCAATCTTTATTTTCATAAAGTCTAGGAAACCAGATTAAGGTATCTTTTTCATATGGATGAATAGCCCCTCCTCTCTGATAATTTTTATAGTTATAACCAAAGCAATTACAGACATCTTTTGTAGTTTTTAAGACCACATTATCAGCGAGGCTAATGCTTCCTAAATCAATATAAGTTTGAGGGTTATATTCTGTTTCTATATTCCATTCTTTAAAAGTAGAAGCCTTTATTTGCTTATTCTTTGCAACCTTTATTTCTTCTATGATTTTATCGATTTGTTGATGAATACTCTCTAAATTTTGAGGCTCACCTTCCTGATTTTTATAAACATTCACCCGAAAAATTTTATGGCCAGTAATACTAATAATGTCTTCTTCTCTCATAGCGTCACTTTCTGTTTGAGAGATACTATAAAGAGGCTCTTCTATTTGATTGAGTGAATACTCCATTTTACTATTTCTTAAAAAGTGATGCCCTTCATCAACTTCAATATGAATATCAAGTTGAGGAAAATATAAATCAGTTAAAGCAATTTTCTTATTTGATAATCTAACAAACTGTTGAGTGACAAATTTTAGAGTAAAGTCATTAAGTAAGTGAATAATTCGACTAACTACATATGCTTCATAACGTTTATTTTTAGTACGCCCTAATTGTCGAATGACATAATCCGTTAAATCTGAACTGAACATGACTGAATTTTAATAATTTATAAGTGATGCTGTAATTTTACTCCTCTAAATTTTCCTTGTCGCTTAATTGGAAAATTAATATTTATTTAAATCATAAAGATATCTCACACTGAAACTATCTATTTGTAAGGAAAGGCCCAAACCTCACATTCAGGCCTTCCTACCTTAAAATTTACTCAGACAACGCTAATAACTTCTGAACATACTGAACCGCATTATTCGCTATGTCTTGTTGAGTCGGAACATCGTCGTCTTCTGAAGGGTTTGTGTCTAAACCATAAAATGCATGAAGCGGTTGATAATCCGCGCCAACATATAAAGCTGTTAGCTTAAATGGAGTAAAAATCTGCTCTAAAGAAAGCTTGTATTCACCATACTCTGAATAGACCTTTTCTTTCACACCAGCAGACACAGCCAACATAAATTTTTTATTTTTAAGCTTGTCACCTGTTGAGCCGTAAGCCCAACCATAAGTCACAACTTCATCAATCCATTGTTTCAAAAGCGGTGGACAGTTAAACCAATACACTGGAAATTGAAATACTAAATTTTCGTGTTCTTCTACCAGTGCTTGTTCTTTAGCAACATCAATTACGCCATCTGGATAGGCTTGATAAATTTGATGAACCGTAAATTGGTCTGGGTGTTTTTCTAATTCTTCTACCCATCTTTTATTTACAACAGACTGGTCTATGTGAGGATGCGTAACAATGACTAATGTCTTTTTCATTATGAAAACACTCTTATCGGAAAGTAGATAAATCGATTATAGAAGTGTGCTTTCCTAAATATAAGTACGGTAATTTGTGTTATATACTATCCTAAAAGATAGTGTAGGTTTTAAAAATGACTGAATGCGTTCCATCACATACGCCATTAGAAGAGACAGGTTTCGGCTACACTCTTTCATTGATTAATGGCAAATATAAAATGATTATTATGTATTGGCTGTATGAAAAAAGTGTCATGCGTTTTAACGAGATGCAACGCTGCATTGGTAATATTTCGTTTAGAACACTCAGTAATACTCTTAAAGAATTGGAAAGAGATGGGCTGATTACTCGCAAGGAATACCCTCAAATTCCGCCAAAAGTTGAGTATCGACTTTCAGAAAGAGGACAGTCTTTAATTCCGTTGTTAGATATGATGTGCCAATGGGGCGAACGTAATAAGTCGTCTTAGTTTTATAGAGTTGAAGCGATACTCAATATGAGAAATGAATTAAGAGAAATTTTTATTAAGGGATGCGACGATAAAATTGAAAAGAAGGGAGACAATGTCGGTCTATCTTTTTATGCGTTTTTTAAAAATAAGAATGATAACCCTGAGTTACTGATGGAAGCAGCGCATTGGTGGATTATGGAGCATAAGTTAGATCACTTTGAGAAAGCTGTTAAGATTAAAGAATTGGTTTTGAGTGAAAGCTAAAACTTAGCATCAAAGACTATCATTAAGAGGGTAGTCTTTAATTACTTTATCAGATACGAGATATAAATATAATATTAGCTTAAAATATAAAACTCAAATAAATTATTATGAATATTTTCTTTAATTAAATAAAAATATATAATTTTAATATTTTAAATTGTTAAATAATTGGAAAATCATCTTGAGTACTATAATCAAACGAAAAACAACGATGCTTTTACATCAAATTGAAGAGGCGTTAGGAAGTTTTGTATTGACTAAAGGAGATGTCGACTCCTTAAACCTTGATCAATTGGAGAATATTTATAAACGTGAAGTTGATAAAGGACGAATTTTTAATAAAAATTCAATTAAAGATGTAGTTGAAGCAACATATCTAGATGAATTATTTGGTTTCGCCCTAGATATAGCTCATGATAGTAGTTTAATTGATTCAATTAATTATTTATACTCATTATTTCATCATCTAGATATTTATGAGATTCGCAATGCTATTTCACATCCTAATAGACCGTTTTGGGATTGTTACTGGTATCGAGTTGCAACTATCGCTAGTGATCCTGTAAATGAAATTTTAGGCTTGCAAGAAATTAAAAATGCTTTAGAGTTAATTGAAAAAGGTATTATTAATGATCCCCCAGAAGATTGGATTAGTAAAATCATTTGGCAAATACCCAATAATTTACCAGATCATTTTGATCACGGCGTTACAGGCTTAATAGGTCGCTCAAAAGAATTAGCTGACCTAAAAAAATACATAACAAATCCTAGAATTAATACCATTGCTTTAGTTGCACCAGGAGGAGCTGGAAAAACTGCCTTAGCTTTGGATTTTTTAAATACAATTATTTCGACACCGAATTTTTCAAAAATCTTAGATGCTGTAATTTTTATAACTTTGAAAACAGAAAAATTAACAGCAAATGGAGTGGTTAGTTTAGATTCAATACAAACTTTAGACGAATTAAAAGAAAATATAAAAGATTCTCTTAATTCTATTTACGATAAACAATATGAAACTTTTGAAGGCATAGTAGAAGACCTGAAAAATGAAAAAATTTTACTTTGTATCGATAACCTAGAAACGCTACTTAGAGAAAAACATGAATCTTTTGAAGATTTTAATAATGAACTACCCCCTACTTGGCAAGTTTTAATTACGAGTCGTATCGTTATACCTAACGCTACTATCTTAAGCTTAGATGCTTTAAAAGAGAAATCTGCCATTCATTTAGCTCGTACTTACTCTTCGAAAAGAGGTATGCAACCCTTAACAGAAGATTCATATTTAGAGCTTACTAAAGGGTGTTTTTACAATCCATTAGCTATACGGTTAACTATTGATTTGTTACTTACTGGGCGAGATATACCTAGCTCTCTGAATGTCGCAAATAAAGAGATAGCTGAATTTTCATATAATAATTTAATCAATGTATTAAGTGAAAACTCTATAGCAATATTAGAGGCAATTTTTGTTGAAGATATTTCAACAAGGTTATCTTTATGTGAGTTATTAAATAAGTCTATTGATGAAATTTCCTCAGCAATTGGTGAATTATCAAGAACTAGTTTAATAAGTAGAACATCATCTGATCAAGGTGAATCATATAAACTAAGTGACTCTGTAAGAGATTTATTATTAATTTCACCAAAAAATATTAATATTCGAAGTACTGTACAAGATCTAATTTTAAAACGTCGAAACCTTTCTAATGAAATTGATATTAGACAAAATGAAAAAGAAATACCAACTTGGCATTCAGATTATATACCACATGATACAAATCACAATTTAAAAATATTAGTAACAAAAGTAAATTCAGGAGTAAAAAAAGGTTACAACAATACTGAAATAGCAATAAATCTATTCCGAAATTTAAAAGATGCCAAACATATTTATGAGAGTAATGATCTCTACCATAGATCTTATGGCAGAGTTTTAGAAATATTAAAGGATTATAATTTAGCTGAAGAAGCCTATAAAAAGGCTATTAATTGCAACCCTGAAAACCCTGCTTCTTATTATTTATTAGGTAGATTGTATCATTCTACAAACCAGTTTGATAAAGCAAAGGATACTTATAAAATATTAATTGATAAGGGCTTCACAAATACAGATCCATCAATTATTTCATTTGGAAAAAGTATTTATACAGGTTACTTTTTGGCTTTATTATATTCAGGGAAATATGATGAAGTATTTGATCTTACTGAAGAATGGAAAGAAGCTGGACCATATCGCTCTACTTTAGGAACATTCAGAGCAGGAGCATGGAAAAGAAAAGCCGAATCATCAGTTGAAGAAAGCCCAGATCAAACAATTGATGCTTTATTTAGAGCATCTCAGATATTATCTGATGTATTTAGAACAGATGGATATTCTCGAGTTGCAAATAAGCAAGCCATTAAAATTTTTGAAGAAATAGAATATTGCTTATCAAGACCCGTTTACTATCAAACTGACTCTGATAAGTGTGATCGGCTTTTAAAATTTGTATTTAATAATATATTTGAAATAGATCAATTAGATAAAAATACTAATTTATCTTTATTATTAAGTAAGTTAATTGATTTGAATATTCCAAATAATATTTTCAAAAATAATATCACCATAAAATCCGATGAGGAAAATAGTGATGATGAATTTTTTAGAAATTATACTATGGTAAAAATTACTAATAGACCTAAAGATAAAGTTAGTTTTTTATTTGCTCAAGATAAAACAGGACAAGACTTCTTTTTACATTACGATAATCTAAAAAATGGAACTTGGAAAGACTGGGTACAATTATACTTAAATCAAGACTTATATATTCAATACGAAGATAGAAGTCTTGATGGAAAAGCTATCAAAGCCAGTGAGATTTATTTATCTACTTAAAATTAAGGGCACCTATAATGGTGCCCTTAATTTTTTAAATCTAATAACTTAACTGTGTTCATTCACTTAAGTTATTAGATTTAGGTTTAGATTTTTAATTTAGATTTAGATTTTTAATTTAGATTTAGGTTTTTAATTTAGGTTTAGGTTTAGGTTTTTAATTTAGGTTTAGGTTTTTAATTTAGGTTTAGGTTTAGGTTTAGGTTTAGGTTTAGGTTTAGGTTTAGGTTTAGGTTTAGGTTTAGGTTTAGGTTTAGGTTTAGGTTTATATCTATACATTTTTTTTGTTAATTTTACAATACTTCCCAAAAAAAAAATCTCAAACATTTGAAAAATATAAAATAATAAATTTATAAAGGCAACACTCAATTGCATCAAACCTTCCCTTCAAACTCAACTTAAAATAACTGAGCAATTCATTTTCTTACGCCAAACAAAACTATCTCGATTTAAGCCATCCGCCTATTTCTTTTAATACATCAACTAGCTTTTCTAATTTTCGGCCTTCCTCAGTTAAAGAATATTCAACCTTAACAGGAACTTGTGCATAGACTTCTCTTGAAATAAATCCTTCTTCTTCTAAAAAACGTAGCTCTAAAGTTAGCATTCTCTGAGAAATATTAGGGATAGCTCTGCGTAACTCATTAAAACGCATGGTTCTTTCTAATAAAAAAGAAATAATGAGCATGCGCCAACGGCCGCCTAACACCGTCATGGCTTCTTCGACTGTACAGCCTGAAATGTTATCTTTCATGGATGATTACTAAGTATAATAAATATACCTACATAACAAAAAAATGCCTAATTTACAACCTATACCTAATTATAAATAATGCTTCTATCTAACCCATCACGGATATTTACTGTGGAATATAAAGAAATTTCAAAGAAAACCATCGGGCATTTATATTCAGCTCATTCATCTATTAGATCTTCAGATTTAGACCCAAAACTGATTGCTTTAGCCGAGTTGCATGTATCTCAAATCAATGGCTGCGCGTATTGTTGTGCTTTTCATTCCAAGGAATTAAGAGACTTTGGCATAGCTCAAGAAGTTATCGACCAAATACCGGGTTATAAACATTCAAAAGCTTTCACTGAAAAACAAAAAGTCGTTTTAGAGTTTGCGTCCGCAATTACCTCTTTAAATGACCCTAAACAAATTGAGGTGACTCGAAAAAGTTTGGCTCAGCATTTTAGTGAAAAAGAGATTGTAGATTTAACGGCGAGTATTTCTTTAATGGGAGCATTAAACAGACTTCGAATTACTTTAGGCGATTAAGCCCCATAAAAATATATGCTTGAGCACTCAAATTTTTAAGTTTAAAAAAGCCCAACTCCCGTCGGGCCTTCCCTCCATCAAACCCGCCTTAAAAAATATTCAAGCAATGTATCTCTGTCCTTTGTCTGATCTGAACCTAAAAGTCCAAAAATCGCGCCATCAATCATAAATACAAAAATATCAGACTCTTCATATGTGGCTCTTTTTTTAGATTCCCTCAGTACCCAAAAAATTTCATTTTTAAGCCAGCGCCTATATCTGAGTGCAGTTTGATAGGCATTTGGATAAAGCTTTTTAATTTCAAAAATCGCTTTAAACAAAAGGTAATAGGCACCTTTTAGGTCAGCATGTAAAAGGTAAATTTGCCTGAGCTGATGAACCAAATCTGGATATTGGCGAGCCTCGCTTACCGCCCGCACTTTTTCTTTTAACTGTTCCTTTTGAACCAACAAACACATTTCAATCAGTCTTTCTTTGGAGTGAAAGTAGTTGTAAAAGGTGGCTTTAGTCATTTTGGCCTCGCGAACAATTCGGTCCACCCCGACCTTGTTGAAGCCATGTTGTTTAAATAACTCTGCTGCTGTGTATAGCGCTCGCGTCGCTCGAAAGGAAGCTTCTAAATTTTTCATGTATACCGTTTAAAATAATTTCTTGTTGTAAATAAAAGAGATAGAAATGCCGTCACTCTTAAATTGAGCGCTAAAAACAGGCATGCAAAAGCCGCACAAAAATGGTGTGCTCGCCTATCTCGGGTTTTATTGTTGCTATGATTTTTTAGTCGTAATGACCTATGGCTTAAAACCTAGAGTCGATTAAACCGTTTTAAAGACCAGTTGGGTATGGACGTAAAGACTTTGGCAAAGGTTGCCAATGAGATAGATAAAATAGTACGCATATGACGGATTCCTGTACAAATAAGAATTCTGCCAATCTCTGCTAAAAGATGGTGGCAGAACGAAGGGGGGTTAGCAGACTGGGTACAGAACCAGCACACCCGAAGGTGTCCCCCCTCCGCCCTACCATAACGTAACGTCAGGGAGACGAGTGGAATACAAGCAGATTCCATCCTCAGAAGGATTAAATCTGATGCACTGTACCGCGGTCTGCTAAAACCGGCTGGCAATGTGGCCAGCAGGCAAAGGATAATCCGCGAGTTTTTGAGTGTCAATGTAAGGTTGAATAGAAATTGGTTAAATAATTATTGTTGTTTATTCAATTAGATATTTAAGCTAAAAAGACCTTCAACTTAAATTTAACGATGTCATGATAATAAAAATATAGGATAGTGAATTATGATTGAGTTCATGATTTGAATAGGTAATTAATAATGATAATAAAGGGACCTCCCACCAGTTCAGAAGAATACCAACTTATCTTTCAATGGCTTGATGAACGGTCCAATTATTCTATTGGGGCGATGGCCTTTCTTGCTCAAACACAAGCTACCAATGCAGAGTGGCAACTCTTGCGGTTGTATAACTCACAAAACGCCGAGCAACTGCTAGGAGTCGCGGTCATCGTTGCTGGTGGCACCTGTTTCTGGGTTCCGTCAGAGGCATCATCTGGTTCATTGCTCTATACCTCAATTTTACAGCTTCAACCGCGTCGGATTGTAACGACCGCAATCGGGCGAGACTTATTACATGTCGAGATAAAACAAAAAGGACGCATTTTACGAGAATATGATCAATGGATCATGATTTGCTCACGCCAATTTTCTGAAGCTCAAGGCCGCTTGGCTGAACTCTCGGACATTGCCCGTCTTAACGAATATCAACATCAATACAATAAAGAGCGATCCGTAAATGAAACACCTGATTGGGCATTTCTAATTCAACAACAAAAAATTATTGTGCTTGACGTAGACGAACAAATCGTTTCAATTGTGCGTTTAGGCATAGAAACCGATCGACTCGTTTCTATTGGCGGCACATATACCTTCCCTGCTTATCGTCGAAAAGGTTTTGCCGAGCGCGTCTTACAATTTGCAGTTAATCGGATTGTTGAAACTGGACGGATTGCCCACTTAATTGTTGACGTTGATAACATCCCAGCGGTTAGTCTTTATCGGCAAATGGGCTTCGAATGTGTAGAGTCTTCTTACATTGCTTACCCAGAGTATTTATAAAAAATCATTCATTTTCAAAACTGCTTAAATGTACTGATTGATCACGCTATAAATAAAAGCTAAAGTAAATAAAGTTTGAATTTTATAACTTTAAATAAATTGATAACGCATGCAGGCAAAGACATGGAAACCATACATGATTTTTATCGCCGCTTTTCTTTAACCAGAGATAGCGATTACTCGGTTCCATCAACTTCGTTTGGACATTTCAACGTGTTCCAACGCGATGCCTGCTCATTTCTCACCCCTTATAGCCGCCGCGATTATTATAAAATTTCACTAGTTTTAGGCACAGGTGAACTTCACTACGCCAACCGCTGGATTCGAGTTGACCGCCCTGCTTTACTGTTTTCAAACCCAATGGTTCCCTATGCATGGGAAATTAACTCGCCCGAACAGGCAGGCTGGTTTTGTCTATTTACCGAAGAGTTTGTAAACCAAGAATCAAGACAAAGTTTTTTAAAAGACTCACCGCTGTTTAAAGTCGACGGCGACCCGCTGTATTTTTTAAATGACCAACAAGTTGAAGAAATTTCATTTATTTTCAAAAAGATGATGACTGAAATAAATTCAGACTATATTCATAAATACAACGTTTTAAGAAATTATTTGCACCTAATTGTGCATGAAGCCATGAAAATGCAACCGACCCAACAGTTTGAAAAACATAGCAATGCTGCTGTTCGGATTTGCCATTTATTCTTTGAATTATTAGAACGCCAGTTCCCGATCGACTCGCCCCATTTTCAGCTTAAACTCAAAACTGCAAATGACTTTGCCTATGGCTTGTCGGTGCATGTGAACCATTTAAACCGAGCCGTAAAAGAAGCCACAGGTAAAACCACCTCTGAACATATTAGCTCGCGCATTACGCAAGAAGCGAAAGCACTGCTACAACACACCAGTTGGAATATTTCCGAAATTGCTTATAGCTTAGGCTTTGAATATTCAGCATATTTCACTAACTTCTTTAAGAAAAATACCGGATTTTCACCTAAAAAATTCCGCGAAGACTGTGTGGCCTAAAAACAGATTGTTTGAATTTTATAATTATTGGTTTGAATGTTATACGTCAGTTTGAGCCAAAGCATTTTATAGTTTTTCTACTCAAGTGATTTTGCAAAAAGAGTGTGAAAAATGAAATATAGAACTTTAGGACAAACAGGCGAAAAAGTATCAGCACTTGGTTTAGGTTGCATGGGAATGAGCTTTGCCTATGGTGCCTCAGATGACACACAAAGCATTGCCACTCTAGAAAAGGCATTAGACCTCGGCATTAACTTTTGGGACACTGCCGACATGTACGGCAACGGCGCAAATGAAGTTTTGCTCTCAAAAGTTTTAGAAAAACACCGCGACAAAGTGTTTTTGGCGACCAAATTTGGCTTTCGTTATAAAGAAGACAACCTTAACCCGAAAAACTCTTTAGAGTCTTATATCGACGGCTCACCTGAGTGGATTAAAGTTGCGGTCGAAAACAGTTTAAGACGCTTAAATACAGACGTGATTGATTTGTATTATGCGCACCGCATTGACCCGAATGTTCCAGTCGAAGACACCATTGGCGCAATGGCTGACTTGGTCAAACAAGGTAAAGTTCGTTATTTAGGACTCAGTGAAGCATCGGCTGAAACCATTCGTAAAGCACATGCGATTCACCCGATTGCAGCGGTTCAACATGAATATTCACTACTTACCCGTGAGTTTGAGCAAACCCATTTGCAAACGATTCGTGAGTTAGGTATTAGCCTTGTGCCGTATTCACCGCTGTCACGTGGTTTAATCACCAATACGCTTGATGTGGGTAGCCTAGACGAAAACGATTTCCGTCGTCAGTTGCCACGCTATCAGGGCGATAACTGGAAAAATAACCAAAGCTTAGCGCAGGCATTTAGCGAATTTGCTCAAAGCAAAAACGCGACAGCGGCTCAACTGGCTTTGGCTTGGATTTTGGCGCAAGGTGACGACATTATTCCAATTCCGGGTACACGTAAAATCGAGCGACTTGTGGAAAATGCAGGTGCTGTAGACCTTCATTTAACAGCGGCAGATTTGGCAGAAATCGACGCGATTATTGCGAGATACCCAAACATGGGCGCACGCTATAACGCTCAGCAACTTGCTGCGGTGAATCACTAAAATATAGGCCATAAAAAAGTCCGACTCCGTGTCGGACTTTTTTAATTTAGTCTTTGCTATATGTGCCTTGCTGGCGTCCACCTTCCCAGATCGCATCTAAGGATTTATCCGAAATCGTTAGGCTTTCAGGGAAAATGCTTAAACCCTTTTTAAATTTAGAGTCTGGTTTTAAACCAATACAGCCCCCGTTTTTCCACCATGTGCCTTCGGCATATTGGTCTAAAGCACCCACAGCGAGCATCCATTGAAACTTGCCGTCTGGCTGGAGTAAAAGTTCTGAACCAACTTCCATCACGCCATTTAAATAATAGTGCCCACTCCACGTCTCATCGGATTTTTGGAATTTCACTTCTTTACAGGTGCTGGTTGGTTCTGCATAAATGTGAGCAGAAAAAATAACCGTCGAAAGAAGTAGTAAAGGCGCAAATATATTTTTCATTATTGTGTTCCTATCGTTTTTATTTTCCAGACTCAACTTTTAAATACGTTCCATCGGCATAAACGTTATGTCCAAAGCCACACCCCGAGTTGCCTTCATTTTGTTTAACTTGAATATAATTTCCTAATTTTGCGTTAGATTTAAAATCGAGCTGAATACGACAGTCTTCATTTTTATAAACCGTTTGCTTCTTATTAGTCAGCATTTTGGTGTCGAACTCACCCATGTTTGGGCCATAAATTAAGCTTCTAAGTCCCATATATAAACCGGCATAGCTGATTGCATATTGACCCTGTTTACGACTTACCGTGATGTGATCCCACTCACCAAAACCAGAGTAACGGACATATTCACCTGATAAATCATTTGAGGCTTTAGGTGTAGGTAATTGCTTAAGATTAAATTGGCTAGATTTTGATTTTTCATCAAGCATAAACCATGATCTTGCCCAAAGTGGTTGACCTAATTTGGCATAGGCTAAGCCCACGTTATTGTTGGCAACTTCAATATCACGGTCAGTAAATTTAACTGTGGTTTCATCTTCATTGGCTTTACAAAATGCAGTCCAAGAGGCTTGATTCTGGAAATTTTCGAGCGCTTTTTTATATTGTTTTTGGTCGTAGAATTTCTTACCTAAACTCGCGTATTGCTTCACTTTATTACAGCTTTGTTGTAGCTCTTGTTCATAAGAAAACTCTGCATGCGTGACCGCCAAAGCTGAAAGTGTAAGAACCGCGCAGCCTGTAATAATTGATTTAATCATTTTTAAAATTCTTTAATAATTAACTAATTATATAATATGAGCTGGCGCTCTAAATCACAATTATTTGAAACAAAAGTCTATAGAATGCCTTTAGTCTTAAATAAAAATTTATTAAATCAATTCAAAATAAATCATTGAAAAT
The DNA here is from genome assembly GCF_031798995.1 of Acinetobacter sp. V104_13. NCBI lineage: Bacteria > Pseudomonadati > Pseudomonadota > Gammaproteobacteria > Moraxellales > Moraxellaceae > Acinetobacter > Acinetobacter sp. V104_13. Next base: position 29,608 of record NZ_JAVQNP010000021.1, read on the forward strand.
ATTAAGCGTTAATTGGTTATTTTTGTTGAATATTCATCCAAAAAATATTGTAGACTGCATGCGTAAAACTTAGGAAGAATTATAAGAGTGAATAATCTAATTATTGGAAGCCTATTTGCGCTTTGTGCAGCTGCACTCAATGCCTCTATTGGTGTAATTAGTAAATTACTCATGCACAGTGGTTTAAACCCACAAGACATTGCCTTTTTAAAAACCATTATCGCCTTTTTCTTTTTAAGTGTGTTTTTATTTAAAGTGCCAGTCAGTCAAAAGATTGCTTTTATTAGCAGCACGCCAAGTAAAATCAGCGTTTTTACTCAAATTGCCATATGTGCTTTTTTAGGAATTTTCTCACTATTCTTTTTCGAAACCATTGCCTACAACCACGGTGCAGCAGCTAATGTTGTGGTGGTACTCATGGCTTCGGCTGCCATCTCTGCCCTATTTTTTGGTCGGTTCATTTTAAAAGAAAGCATCTACATTCACTCTCTTATTGGAACATTATTGGCTGTCGCGGGGATTAGTATCATTTCATGGAAAGGTGAAAATAGCCTTTTAATGCTGATCAATGCTTCTATTGCCGGCACGGGTTATGGCCTATTTTCGGTTTTAGTGAAAAAGTTCAAATTAAACGGTGGACTATTTCTGACTAAATACTTACTGCTGTTTGGTAGCGTTTATCTTGCGGTTCCGTTTTTAATTAATTTTCACAGTATTAATTTTAATAGTGACATTATTTTAGGTTTGATTGGTTTAGCTGTTCTGCCGACCATACTCGGCTTTTTCTGCACCACCAAAGCATTGTCTTATATGAGTGCGGCCAAGGTACAAGTGACCGAACTTTCTGAACCGATTTTTGCAGCACTTATGGCTTGGGTTTTCATTCACGAACAGCCGACTTTATCGTTTTTATATGGCGCGATTTTTATTATTTCAGGCATCTTTTTAATGAACAGAACACCGAAATCAAACTAGCCGATTTCATCTATTTCGTTGGCGTGGTGACAAGCCACTTGCACCACACTGGCAAAGTTAATCGCCATTTGTGAAGGGGCATGTTTTTTATAGGCAAGCCCTAAACCCACCGTAGGAACAGGCGCTTTCAAAGAGCGATAAGCCACACCCTGTATTTGCAATTGTTTGGTCGACTCGGGAACCAAAGACGCCCCCAAATTTGCAGACACTAATGATAAAATCGACACAATTTGCGGAGCATTTTGTCCAATTTTCGGTTCAAAGCCACGCTCATGGCAGGCCTGTTTAATCGCATCAAAAAGCCCTGCACTAATGGATGGCGGCGAGACAATAAAATCAAGTTCTCGCAGCGCGGTTAAATCAATTTCTGATGATGCATCGTCGAGTTGAAAAGACTCGGAAGGCAAAGCAGCAATGAGGGGTTCTGCTAATAATTCTTGAATAATTAAACTATCTGGAATGTTGCGAGGTGAGCGAATAATCGCGACATCTAAGCGATCTTCGAGCAATAAATCGATGAGAAGTAAGGTGTTGGCTTCTTCAAGTTTTAAATTCACTTTCGGATATTGCTGCTGAAAATAGCGAACACATTTAGGAATTAAAGGATTCAACATTGAAGTGCCTGTAAAGCCTAACCGTAATTGACCCACTTCGCCATTTGCCACTTGTTTAACAAGGTTTGCTGCATCTTCTACACGCTGCTGTACTGGCTGAATTGCATTTAAAAAGGCAAGCCCCGCTTCGGTCAGCTCCACCCCATGGGGCGAACGAATAAATAAATCTGCACCCAGCTCTTCTTCTAAGTCTCGTATTTGCATGCTTAAAGGCGGCTGGCTCATGTTTAAGCGTTGCGCAGCTTTGGTAAAGTTTTTTTCTTCTGCTACCGCTAAAAAGTAGCGTATATGTCTTAGTTCCATCGCTATATATAAAACATATCATGACCCATTGTTAAATATATTAGAAAAATACCATTCAAATTGCTAATTTTAATTTATCGAATTTTCTCGATGCAGCACGCCTTCAAGCACTGCACTTTCTTTCTGTCATGGTCATGATATGAGTTCTTCATCTACACCCAGTACCTTAAGCACTGAGGCAACTTCTGTTCTTTCCCGTGAGTGGATTCACAAAGGGACTAAGGCCTATAAACACGCAGGATTTGCTTTATTCCTCGTAGGTTTTGCCAGTTTCTCACTGATTTATTGTGTACAGCCGCTGTTGCCTGCATTTAGCCAAAGTTTCCAAATTAGCCCCGCGAGTAGCTCTTTAGCCCTGTCATTAACAACTGCCTTTTTAGCGATTTCAATTGTGCTATCGAGTGCTTTTTCACAAGCCCTTGGCCGTCGCGGTGTAATTTTTACATCAATGCTGTGTGCCGCAATTTTAAATATTATCTCAATGTTTACCCCTAACTGGCACAGTTTGCTGATAGCACGCGCTTTAGAAGGTTTACTGCTCGGCGGTGTGCCAGCAGTGACAATGGCTTGGATTGCCGAAGAAATTGCACCTGAACACTTGGGTAAAACCATGGGTTTATATATTGCAGGTACGGCTTTTGGTGGCATGATGGGCCGTGTCGGCATGGGTATTTTGGTTGAATATTTTTCTTGGCGCACCGCCTTAGGTTTACTTGGGGCAATCTGTTTTATTTGCTCAATTGCTTTTTTAAAACTACTGCCTGCTTCGCATAATTTTGTGCAGAAAAAAGGGCTAAATTTAGGGTTTCACATGCAAATGTGGCGTGCTCATTTAAGCAATACAAAATTATTACGTCTGTTTGCCATTGGATTCTTGCTCACAAGTGTTTTTGTGACCTTGTTTAACTATGCCACTTTCCGTTTAAGTGGAGCACCTTATTCACTCAGTCAGACGCAAATTAGCCTTATTTTCTTGTCGTATAGCTTTGGAATGGTGTCTTCATCTCTGGCAGGTAGCTTAGCCGATCGCTTGGGTAAAAAAACCATGATGATGAGTGGCTTTGCCTTAATGATTGTAGGGAGCCTCATGACCCTGCTCACTTCTCTGTTCGGCATTATTATTGGTATTGCATTTATTACTACGGGTTTCTTTATTACCCACTCACTTACCAGTAGTTCTGTTGGTGCTGAAAGCAAACAAGCGAAAGCTCATGCTAGTTCGCTCTACTTACTTTTTTACTATATGGGTTCAAGTATTGTCGGCTCAGCAGGCGGTTGGTTCTGGCTGCACGGTGGTTGGAGTGCCATTGTAAGCTTAACTGTTGTACTGTCATTACTTGGAATATTTTTAGTAATTTATACAAAACACGCGAAAGCGCATTAATGTGTTGAAATCCTAACTTTTTCAGGCTAAACCCTATGAGCATCTAGAAATTGATAGAAAAAATTTAAATGCTCATTTTTTGGCTTGTAATTTTTTTAAGAAACTGTAAAATTCACTCCACATTGCCGGCATAGCTCAGTTGGTAGAGCAACTGACTTGTAATCAGTAGGTCCACAGTTCGAATCCGTGTGCCGGCACCATCATTAAACCTCATGAATATTTGATTTATGGGGTTTTTTGTTGTCTGTGGTTTTAGGCATAGTATATTCATACTGTTTTGAATGAAGGTATTTACCTAAAATTTTATTATAAACTCGAGCTTCAAAATATTTTTCTAAAACCAATTTATTGTTTTAACAGAAAAATATACGTTATTAATTTATAAAAAAATATATTTTTAAAATAAGAAATATGAAAAAGATAGCATTATAATGCACCACCAAATAAGGTCATATAAATAAGACCTATTTTATAAACTTTAATTCATTAAGATACCAATACGGAGAAGTATGAAACTTCGTTTTATTTTACCTGCTTTATTTCTAGCATTCCCTTTAACAACATATGCTCAAGAAACTACATCTCAACCTCAAATTCAAACTACTGCAAATCCACCTATTTGCTTAATTGAGGGTACTCCTTCAGCAGAGCACTATAAATCTATTAAACGTATTAAAGCCGCGAAAGGAACCTATGGTGGTTTTGAAGAAGTAAAACCTAAATTAGCTACCGTTGCCCGTAAATATGGTGCAGATGTGGTAATTAATTATCACCAAAGCCAAAGATTTGGCTTCTGGCCTTGGCGTATTGTTCGCCCAGTACTCACAGGTACTGCTGTGAAATGGAATACACCTTTTAACTGTGCTGCCTTAGGCGGTAAAGAAATTCGTTAATAAGAAATGAAAAAAGCCCAGCATCCTGTTGGGCTTTTTTCGTATTTCGTTACTAGGTACACTTCCTGTAATACCTCACGTCCTGATGCTTAAACTTATTATTGTTGTTTTACGTTTCGGAACTTCCTGTTCCTGATGAGTTCATCATAGGCAATTCATCACGTCATAAAAAGACGCCAATTTCCCGAATGTATGTACGAAAAAGCGTACATGGTTCTTTTAAATTTAAAACTTGATTTACTATCATTGAAATAAAAATATGAATTTATAAACAAGTTCTGTTCGTCAATTAAATAAGAAAACGATATAATGAGTTTATTACTTTATTTCTAGAATAAATTTAAAAACAACAATGAACGAGATGTTTACTTTGCCATCAAATCTTTTTCAACCTTTAGTGACCATACTTACATGCCTTATTTTCATTGTAAGTAAAATGCCTCAGCTAAAATTTAGAAAAACCATATTATTTTTCGCCATTGTCAGCTTTACTTTAATCTGTACTTTGGCAATATTTGGCTTCTTTAATTAAGCCTTATTTCTTGCTCTTCTCTATCATTTTTTCAAAGTGTTTAAGGTTTGGGTTCAGGGTATCCCATGCATAGGCTTGGCTCACAAACACCTCTGCTCTAGGCTGATAGAGACTCGGGTCATCAAGCGTACCTGCACGTATTGAAATCATTTCAGGTGCAATTTCAGGTAAGCCAAAAAGCTGAGAACCACACGTCGGGCAGAATGCTCTTTTAATAGCTCGACCAGAAGATCCCAAAGTCTCAAAATATTTCAGCTCACCACTTACTTTCAATTCAGACTGGTGAAAAAAAGCGATTGGTGCATATGCTGAACCTGTTGCCTTTTGGCAATCTCGGCAATGGCAATTAAAGCTATAACGTGGCTCTGCTTCACTTTGGTAGCTCACAGCTCCACATAAACACGATCCTTGATATTTGGCTGACATAGCTCATCCTATTTTTTTATTGCTGTGATTTGAATATAACGTACATATCCATTTTGGTAGAGTTGTTGGCATAACTTTGCAGTCATTTGAATTTTAAAATTTGCCAATCCTCGGCTTTGCTTTTGTCCTTGTTGATTTTGAATATATTTCGAAAAACCGAGTAACACTTGCTCAGATAAATCTTCAATTTGAATATCGACAAAACCTTGTTGTTCCAAGGTAGCTCTGAGCATTTTTTCATTTGGCACAGTATCCCAAGCGACATTTGCTGCTTTGAGTAAATAACGATGCTTTTGTTCTTGTAGAGTGGTCATGTTTTGACATGAATCGGCACGCATTAGGTAGTGAAAACCTAATCGTCCTTTTGAATTTAAAACTGGAGCGATGGAATCTAGAAATGAATTTAAATTGCTGTGATAAGCGGCATCAATACACATCACCACATCGAAGTATTGTTTAAATTCAAATTGTTTTAAATTTAAAAATGAACCGCAAAAAATCTGGCTTATTTCGGGAATAAGCTTTTGAATTTTATGAACACATTGGGTTTGCAATTCAACTGCACTGAGGCTTTTAGGCTGATAATGCTGTAACCAGTGCAACAAACTTGCACCCTGTCCGCAGCCTAAATCTAAGAGATGATCTTTTGAATTTAAATTGACAGCTTGTGCCAAATGGTCAGCCAATTGGCAACAAGCTTCACGGTAGTTTTGAGTATTTTTCCAAAAACCCAAATTTGTCCAAGCAAGCTCTTGATCATCCCCTAAGCTTGATGCATCAATTGCATATTTATGAGGAATGAATCGAGAGAGAGCTGCTCGAACTTTTGTTTTCACAATTTTAGTAGCCGAGTTCTGGGGCAACTTCCACCTTAGGTTTTAAGCCTACAAATGGTAAAGGTGCACCTAAAATTTCAGCAATATGCATGGCAGAAGTCACTGCTGACTCTAAAATTGGCAAGCCATCACACGACCATGAACCACAGTAGAATACTTTACGGCTTGGGTCTAAATGACGTTGTTGCAATTCTTTGTTTAAAGCAACCGTTTGTGAGTCTACAACTGCACGCGTTAAAGTCACTTTTGAAATAACTTTTTTAGGGTCAATATCAACCACTGGACGCCAAGTTTGGAATACAGGATTTTTACCCACGAGTGTTGGCTCAACCGCATTCATCCAAACTGTAAACTGCTGACGCGTAAACTTACGGTCCATCATGTAGCTCAGAACTGACCAGTCCTTACGGCGTGGTGGCATGACGGTCGCATCGGTATGAATGACAAGATCGCCTTGCTCAAAGCGGAATTGCTTAAGCAGGTTCATATCTTCTGCAAACTGTTCAGGATTTAAAAACTCATCGATTTTAGAGGTTGGCGTTGCAACAATCACTCGATCAAATAAGTTCTGTTCACCTTGGCTGTTTTCAACCAGTACTTTTTCGCCTTGTTGCTCAACTTTCTTAATTGCCGATCCGCTATGGATATCGATACCTTTAATCAAGCTATCTACAAATGCCGGTGTGCCACCTTTCATGCGCAACAACATGTCGCCATCAGTTAAGTGACGTAAAAACTCAAGTAAGTTTTTTGCAGGCCAATCGCCAATTGTTTTTGGATTACATGTACAGATTGTGTAGAGCACCGGCATGACCACCCCATGCCAGAATACTTCCTCAATATCGTTCTGATTAATAAATTCAGCGAGGGTAATATCTTGATTTTTAGATTTGAAAAACTGGTGAATCGCAGTTTTTAATTGCAACATCCCTTTCACAAGACGCCAGCCATATTGCTGGATGCCTTTACGGTTATTAATAATCGGGAAATTACCAATACGGCTACGAGAAGTCGTTAACCATGTTTCCGTACGATCTTCGAATAACCAGCTACAAGACATATAAGTACGAACTGGGAAAGTTTTAATGCCTAAATGAGCAGCAAGGCTAAGTGTATTTTTCCATAAGTGAGGATTCATCACACGTAGCGGTGCATCAATAATTCCACCATCGAACTCAATGCTATGGCTATCCATTCCCCGGCCAGGAAGTGCTTCAAATATCGTGATCGTATGCCCTGCATCTTTCAGAATTCTTGCTGCCGCAAGCCCTGCCATTCCACTGCCAATAATTGCGATATTCAAAATGATGTCCCATTTTTCGAGAATTTTTTTGATTATCACTCATACCCTAAAAAAACACCGTATTAAAAACTACCAGATTTTTATTTTTTGCATCAATTTATATAGAAAAAATTTAACAGATCCGCCCAAAAGTTTTTCATAAAATTTTACAAAAGAGGATGAGTGTATAAAAATCTATATTTTTTAAAAATTTAAAAAAAATCTTTTAAATAAAATAAGATAATTTAACTATTTTTATATCATTTGTTTTACAAGAATCTTTTTTTAATATATTATTAACTCATAATAATGAGAAGCAAATCACATAAAACAATGCCGCAACAACAATGAAAACCATCATAAAAACAGAATCTTTACAGCGAAAAAGCCCGCTATTCACACTTGATAGCGGGCTTTTTATTACTTTGTTTTTAGAGGTTATTCAAATGCAATTCGGCAATTTATGCTTCTTGCATGATTGAACCGAATTTTCCACGATTAAAATCATTAATCGCTTCCATAATCTCAGCTTTGGTATTCATTACGAATGGACCATAACCTTCGATTGGTTCATTGAGTGGTTGTCCAGTCAACACTAAGAATTTAGTGTCTTCTTCTGCATTTAAACTAAACTCAACGCCCTCACGAGACAAAATCGCAACGGTTTTACCTTCAAGACGATTTGCATCATTAACAACAACCGCGCCATCTAATATCACAACAAGCGTGGTGTGACCTTCAGGTACATAGAGGGTATGTTTTTGGCCTTTAACCAATTTACCGTCCCATACATTTAATGGACTAAATGTAGTTGCAGCACCTTTTGCATCTGCATATTCACCTGCAATCACACGTAAATGACTACCGTGCTCGTCTAGTGCAATGTCTGGAATATCTTTCGCTTCAATCGCTTGGTATTTTCCAGGCGTCATTTTTGAATGAGCAGGTAAATTTACCCACAATTGCACCATTTCAAACAGACCACCATGCTCTGCAAATTCAGGAGAATGGAATTCTTCATGCAACACGCCTGCGCCCGCAGTCATCCACTGTACATCACCAGTTTTAATGGTTCCGCCGCCGCCGCTTGAATCTTTATGAGTCACCTCACCTTGGTAGGCGATGGTCACTGTTTCAAAGCCACGGTGAGGATGCGAACCTACGCCTTGCTGTTCAGTCGTTGGCGAGAATGTATAAGGCGCTGCATAATCGAGTAGCAAAAATGGGCTTAGGGTTTGGCCTAAACGGTCATAAGAGAATAGGTTATATACAGGGAAACCATCACCCACCCAATGCATGTGGTTATTTTGATATGCACCAAGAAATTTCTTCATCTGATCTCTCCTATATATGTAGGATTTTCTTGAACTGGTATTGATTTTACGCCTCAATAATTGCAGTTTATAGATCAGGATTAGCAACACATTATTTCATCTATGAGACAATCATAGAATTTAATGTGCTCTTTTTAAGATCGTCCTATTTTTAAAATTCTTAATCCTATTTTTTAGACTTAATCACGACATAAAACTCAACTAGCATAATTTTAGGCAATAACGACCTACTCAATAATTTTTGATTATTTATTTTGATAACACGAGGACATAAAAAATGGCTCAAGATTACGTGCGTTTAGACAAGGATAATGCTGCGGTTCTTTTAGTTGACCACCAAGCAGGTTTGCTTTCTTTAGTTCGAGATATCGATCCAGATAAATTTAAAAACAACGTACTTGCTGTTGCGAATGCAGCAAAATACTTCAACCTTCCAACGATTTTGACAACCAGTTTTGAAACTGGTCCAAACGGTCCTTTAGTTCCTGAGTTAAAAGAAATTCACCCAGATGCGCCTTTCATCCCTCGTCCAGGCCAAATCAACGCTTGGGACAATGAAGACTTCGTAAAAGCGGTTAAAGCAACTGGTAAAAAACAACTGATTATTGCAGGTGTGGTAACTGAGGTTTGTGTGGCATTCCCAGCTTTATCTGCACTGGCAGAAGGCTTTGAAGTATTTGTGATTACTGATGCTTCTGGTACTTTCAACGAATTAACACGTGATGCTGCTTGGGACCGTATGTCAAAAGCAGGTGCTCAGCTGATGACTTGGTTTGGCATGGCGTGTGAATTACACCGTGACTGGCGTAACGACATCGAAGGTTTGGGTACATTGTTCTCAAATCACATTCCTGACTACCGTAACCTGATTTCAAGCTACAATCACAACACTAGCCAAAAATAAGTTCTATTGCCAAGATTAGAGTGCTTAAGCGCTCTAATCTTAAATTTAAATGGATTGATCGGACATTGATAAGTTCTTTTGATGATTTTTATTATTTCTATTTAGTCGTAAAACACGGCGGCTTTAGTGCAGCCAGTGATGCTGAAAATATTAGTAAATCTAAGCTCAGCCGACGCATTATTGACCTTGAAAATAAATTTAATGTCAGCCTGATTCAAAGAACAACACGTCATTTTAAGGTGACCGATTTAGGCCAAGAGTTTTATGAGGAATGCTGTAAGGTTATTACTCAAGTTGAATGTGCAGAAAACGTGTTATTAAAGCAAAAAAGTGAACCTCAAGGATTGGTCAAAATTAGTTGCCCACCTCTGATGATGCATTTTCAAATTAGAAAAATTTTAAATCAGTTTTTAAAAACCTACCCTAAAGTTGAAATATCGCTTGAGCTGACCAGCCGTCGAGTCGATATCTTGCATGATGACATCGACCTTGCGATTCGTACCAATTTTGAACCCAATGAAGATTCGAATTTAATTGTTCGTGATGTGATTAAAACCGATCATTGTCTGGTGGCTTCGCCTGAATTACTGCAAGGTCGCATCATTGAACATTATTCTGAATTACAGGACTTTCCGAGTATTAGCTTAGGTACTCAAAAGCAAAATCCTATTTGGCATTTATGCAATATTCGTAACGGCGAATCGGTTGATGTGCCTTATCAACCACGAATCAAAAGTAATGATTTGGCTGGTGTGTATTATGCCGTGATGGATGGTTTAGGCATTGCCGACCTTCCTTTTTTAACCGTCGAATCTGAAATTCGTAAAGGTACGCTTATCCATATTCTTCCTGACTGGAAGTCGAATATTGGTACGCTGCAATTGGTTTATGTTTCGAGAAAAGGCCAACGTCTTGTGGTTGAAAAACTTATTGAAACGCTGATTGATGAACTGAGGCGTTTGCCTGAAAGTCGTGATGGCTATCTATCGACTTAAAATAAAAAACCGGTCATGAATGGGCATGACCGGTTTTTTGTGAAACATCACATACAGCATAACTGTATGTTTTCGTTCAGAACAAAACGAACTCGCTTTATTCCTTACTCAGATAAGTCTACGCAGAGGTATTTCATTTCAACATATTCTTCAATACCGAATTTTGATCCTTCACGACCTAGACCTGACTGTTTTACGCCACCAAACGGAGCAACTTCATTTGAAATCGCGCCCGTGTTAATGCCGACCATACCGTACTCAAGTGCTTCACCCACTCGCCATTGACGAGCTGTGCTTTGAGTAAATAAATAAGCAGCTAAACCAAACTCGGTATCGTTCGCCATTGCCACTGCTTCATCTTCAGTTTTAAAGCGGAATAGTGGTGCAAGCGGGCCAAAAGTTTCTTCTTTAGACACTTTCATGTCTTGCGTTACGCCAGTTAAAACTGTTGGCTCAAAGAATGTACCGCCAAGTGCCGAACGCTGACCACCAATACGAACTGTTGCGCCTTTCTCAGTTGCATTTGCAATATGAGACTGAACTTTTGCAATCGCATCTTCATCAATTAAAGGTCCTTGAGTTGAACCTTCTTGACGTCCGTCACCAACTTTCAATTTAGACACGGCTTCAACCAAACGGTCTGCCAAAGCATCGTAAATACCATCTTGAACATAAATACGGTTAGCGCATACACAGGTTTGACCGCTGTTACGATATTTACTTGCCATGATGCCCTGAACTGCTTGTTCAAGATTAGCATCGTCAAACACCACAACTGGTGCATTACCACCGAGTTCAAGTGAAAGCTTTTTAATGGTTGGCGCACATTGTTGCATCAAGATACGACCAACTTGGGTTGAACCTGTGAAGCTTAACTTACGAACAATATCGCTTTCACATAGGGTTTTACCCACTTCAACCGCATCACCACTAATGTTAATTAAAACATCAGCTGGTAAGCCTGCCTGTAAAGCCAACACTTCAAGTGCATATGCTGTTAACGGCGTTTGTTCTGCTGGTTTAACCAACATTGAACAACCCGCAGCAATCGCTGGACCGGCTTTACGCGTAATCATGGCAGCTGGGAAGTTCCACGGCGTAATTGCAGCTGTAACACCAATCGCTTGTTTAATCACGAGCAAGCGTTGGTTTGGCAAAGTTGGCGTCAGCACTTCACCATCAACACGGCGGGCTTGCTCAGCAAACCAGCGGATGAATGATGCTGCATAACCAATTTCACCACGTGCTTCTGCCAATGGTTTACCTTGCTCAGCCGTTAAAATCTGAGCTAGGTTTTCTTTGTGCTCAAGCATGAGGTTGTACCATGCCAATAACACATCAGCACGAGCCAAGGCAGTTTGCTTTTTCCAAGCAGCCTGCGCTTTTGCTGAACGATTAATTGCGGCTTCAACCCCTGCACGGTCATAGGTTTTAACCCATGCTAAAGTTTCACCTGTAGCAGCATCATTAACTTCGATATAGTCATTTGATGCAGGTGCTTCTAATGAAATATCAGGATGTTTTAATAAATACTGCAAATTATTTTGAATCATGCAGATTGCTCCATTGCTTTTGCACTACCTGCTTTTAGAGTTGCAAAACCTTGTTTCAAGATATCAAGGCCTTGACGGAATTGTTCAGCAGGAATGGTTAATGGATATAAGAAACGAATTACATTACCGTATTTACCACAAGTAAGAAGTAACAACCCGTTTTCCATTGCATAGTTTTGTACAACTTTTGCTTGTTCAGCTGTTTCAAGCTCTACTGCAACCATTGAACCTAATGCACGAATATCAGTTACGACATCGCCTGTTGCTTGTTGAATATCTTTAAGGGTAACGACTAACTCTGCACCTAATTCATTTGCGCGGTCGCATAAGTTTTCTTCTTCAATCGCATCAATCACAGCATGCGCAGCAGCAACCGCAATTGGGCTACCTGCGTAAGTACCGCCTAGTCCACCCGGGTTTGGTGCATCCATCACTTCTGCACGGCCCACAACACCTGAAATAGGGAAACCACCACCTAAGCTTTTCGCCATCGTGATGAGGTCTGCTTTAGTCTCGTAATAGTTCATTGCAAACAATTTACCAGTACGGGCAAAACCTGATTGTACTTCGTCAGCAACCAATAAAATGCCATGCTTGTCGCAAATTGAACGTAAACGTTTTAAGAACTCAGCTGGCACAACATTGAAACCGCCCTCACCTTGTACTGGCTCAAGCACAATTGCCGCAACATCATGTGGTGCAATATCTTCACTGAAAATATCTTCAACACTTTCAATTGCCGCGTCTACTGAAATACCTTTAGCAGGCACTGGGTAACGTGCATGGAAAACACCCGCTGGCATTACGCCGAAATCACGTTTGTAAGGAGCCGTTTTACCTGTCATTGCCATCGTCATAAATGAACGACCGTGGAAACCGTTACCGAAAGTGATAATGCCGTGACGACCTGTATAAGAACGAGCAATCTTCACCGCATTTTCAACTGCTTCTGCACCAGTTGTGAAAAAAGCTGACTTTGCAGAACCAGCAATTGGCGCGCGTTCATTAATACGCTCAGCTAAAGCGACATAGCTTTCATATGGTGTTACTTGATAGGCAGTGTGAGTAAATTTAGTAAGTTGCTCAGTCACCGCTGCAATGACTTTAGGGTGGCGATGGCCTGTATTTAAAACCGCAATACCACCAGCAAAGTCGATAAATTGGTTGCCTTCCTTGTCCCAAAGCGTGGCATTTTCAGCTTTTTCCGCATACCACTGGCACATCACGCCTACACCACGTGGAGTTGCTTGCTGTTTACGTGCGTTAAGTGCAGAATGTTGATTATCCATTTGATTCCCTCATATTTTCATCATCAGTTGCAGCTTTGGTTTCTTGCATCCTGTGCTTAATTTTCAGGGTGCTTTACAACGACTGCCTATGCATGTAATTTCGCTCGTCTGATGCCAACTGACGAGAGCCACTTTTTAACTGTAGGAGAGAGCCAATTGCGTAGTTTACTTGGAGATCATTTGCTACAACGACTCCAACAGGACACTGAAGGGAAACTACATCAACGCCTTTTCCGTTGCCTGCGTGGTGCCATTATTGATGGAGTCATCCAGCCCAAGACTCGTCTACCTGCCTCACGCGACTTAGCCAATGAAATTCATGTTTCAAGAAATACAGTGCTTAGTGCCTATGAACAGCTACAAGCTGAAGGCTACTTAGAAGCCCGTACGGGACACGGCACATGGGTTGCCGAAAAATTACCAGAGAGTTTTTTAAATACACAAAACAAGAAAAAAGTAGTTTCAAGCCCGAAAGTTCAAAATTCTTATGCGCTATCACAGCGTGGTTCCAACTTATTGGGCTATGCCGCAGCGTCGCCACACCAATGGGGAGCTTTTGTGCCGGGAGCACCGGATGTAACCGAGTTCCCACATCATATTTTTAGTCGTATTCAAGCACGTTTAAGCCGTGAACCTGACATTAACCGCCTGATTTATAGCAATGCTGGTGGCTGTATTGAGCTTCGAAGTGCATTGGCAGATTACTTACGTGTTGCGCGTTCAGTCCAGTGCGATGCTGACCAGATTATTATTACCGAAGGCATTCACCAAGCGATCGACCTAGTCTCGCGTGCGCTCAGTGATATGGGAGATAAAATCTGGATTGAAGATCCTGCTTATTGGGGAATGCGTAATACGTTACGTATCAATGGTCTCGATATTCAGCCGATGCCTGTCGATGCTGAAGGCATTATTCCTGAGGAAAATCCAGCCAAGCCGCCTAAACTCATTTTTGTCACGCCTTCACACCAATATCCGCTTGGTTCTCATTTAAGCCTAAACCGCCGACGTAAATTGATTGAGATTGCACGTCAGCATAATAGCTGGATTGTCGAGGATGACTATGACAGTGAGTTCCGTTTCTCGGGTCAGCCTTATCCATCTTTACAAGGTTTAGAAAATGATGCGCCTGTGCTGTACATGGGCACGTTTAGTAAAACTATTTATCCATCCTTAAGAATTGGCTATTTAGTCGTACCTAAGCCGTTATTTTCACCATTACGCATTGTGGCAGCCGAGCTTTATCGTGGTGGGCACTTGCTTGAGCAAAAAGCCCTAGCTGAATTTATTCGTGAAGGCCATTATGAAGCGCATATTCGCCGTATGCGCCTACTTTATGGCAAGCGCCGCGACTACTTGGTGAGCTTAATTCAACGTTATCTTGGCCCCGAATTTATTCATGAATATGACGAAGCAGCAGGATTACATCTGGTTTTAAAACTGCCAAACTCTTGCGATGATGTCGCGATTGCAGCCACAGCGCTTGAACGTGGTGTCAAAGTTCGCCCACTTTCACAATACTACATGCAGTCGCATGCACATGCAGAGCGTGGTTTACTGATGGGCTTTGCTTGTGTAAATGAAAAAGATATGGTGATGGCTTTTGGCGTCTTGCTCCAATGCTTACGTGAAGCAGGCGTACCTACGCTAAATTAACTTCCCTCTGTTATTAAAACAAATAAAAAAGAGCCTGTTTGTAAGGCTCTTTTTTATTTAAAAATTTAAACTAACTTTTCTTCATGACTATGAGTTAAATGGGTCGCTCTACGATCTTTACCCCAACCTAGCTTTTCAGACAACAAACCGAAGAACACAATAATGCCGAACAGCGCTGTGGTGTAAATCACTTCTTTAAAATAGGTGCCTTCAATCAACATGGTAAGAATTGCACCAATAATTGCAAAGATCACCACATAAGTTAGATAAGGAAACATCCACATTTTAAAGTCGATTTTCACGCCTTCAGCTTCTAACTTTTTACGCATACGAAGCTGAGAATAAGCAATAGTCAGATATACATAGAGTGTGGCTGCACCTGTTGTTAGCATGAAAAAGTCATAAACATTCATACTCTCGGTTGCAGTTAAAATCACGGCAATTACAGAGAAGAAACATGACACAATCACACCCACCCAAGGACTGCTTTTACTGTTTACAGAGCCAAAACTTTTCGGTGCATCACCACGTTTAGCTAAAGAGAACAACATACGTGAACACGTATAAAGTGCTGAGTTAAAACAGCTACATACCGAGGTTAGAACCACAAAGTTTACGATATGGCGCGCGCCAGGAATGCCTAGTGCAGACAGAGTTACGCTATAGGTTCCCCAAGTTGAATCTTTTAAAAGTTCATTGTTGTGGGGAATCAAACATACCGCAACGAACATTGAACCAACGTAGAATAAAATAATTCGCCAAACCACCGAGTTTGATGCTTTAC
Source organism: Acinetobacter sp. V104_13 (assembly GCF_031798995.1). Classification (NCBI taxonomy): domain Bacteria; kingdom Pseudomonadati; phylum Pseudomonadota; class Gammaproteobacteria; order Moraxellales; family Moraxellaceae; genus Acinetobacter; species Acinetobacter sp. V104_13. The sequence goes on from NZ_JAVQNP010000021.1 coordinate 45,368, forward strand.
GAATTTCTTTCGATGGGTTTGCCGACTCTGCTGCCGCTACCGTAACAATTTCAGCACCAATATAGGCAAACATGACCCCAAGCAAGGCTGTGATAACGGATGAGCCGCCATTTGGCATAAAGCCTTGAGAGGTTAAATTACTAATACCAGAAGCAGCCGGATTACCCCAAGGCCACAAATGCATGATCGCTAAACTACCAATCACAAGAAAAATAACAATCGCGATGACTTTGATGAGGGCGAACCAAAACTCAAATTCACCATAGTTTTTCACGTTTTGTAAATTAACGACAACCAGTGCACCAATCACTACGACCATATAGACCCAGATCGGTATAAACGGGAACCAATTGTTTAGAATTTTTCCTGCCACATAGGCTTCCCAACCCATGAGCATGGCCAAAGTACACCAGTACAACCAACCAATTGAAAACCCTGCCCAACGGCCAATCGCACGGTCAGCATAAGTTGAAAAAGAGCCACTATCAGGGTTTAAAACGGCCATCTCGCCTAACATACGCATGATGAACCAAACGAGTAGACCACCTAAAGCGTAAGTTAAGAAAACTACAGGTCCAGTATTGTAAATAATACTGCCTGAGCCCACGAATAGAGAACCACCAATAACCCCTGCAATCGAGATCATCGTTAAGTGGCGTGATTTGAGTCCATGTTTTAAACTTTGGGAGTGATTGGCTTCAGAACCATTTTGATGAGCTGCCATATCATTTTCCTTAATATATGGAGGATATCGGCTAGTCTCGGAAATCCTCCGAAGCCAAAAAATATCCCCTAAAAATTTAGCCGTTCTGCTCAATTCCTAAAACAGAAAATTCACTGAGCTTATCCGGCGCTTCCGTATGCATACTTCCAATAGCTTTAATTTGTCGTTTCGGCACTCAAGAAACGAGAGCCATTTATGTAATAAAAGAGAGAGCCAATTGCAAAATTTATACGCAAAATTGGCCCTTTTTGTAGGGGATGCTGGTAAATGGCTTTTAGTTTTTATTTTAATCAGATTGGAATTCTTTAGTTTTGTTCAGAAATTAATAACGCCTTTGTGCCTGTTTCTAATGCTCTAAATATATGTTTTTGGTCAGCTGGATAACAAATATAGTCTCCAACACCAAGCTCAACAGCTTCATCAATTAAGCCTACCAAAGCTTTACCTTCAACCACAATAATATGCTCCACAGAACCAACTGGATGTGGCTCTGAAAGACGGTCTTCGCCTGGCTCAACAATCAATAAATACACATCTCGGCGCGCATGTGGCGGACAAGTCGCCAACAAAATCGCTTTGTAATTGGCAATCTCAGAACTCACTGTTGGCCCATCACCACAACGAATGACTTGTACTTGATTACTCGGCTCTTCCATCAACCGTGCAAATGGAATATTGAGCGCAACACAAAGTGCCCATAAGGTTTCAATGCTAGGGTTACCTTGTCCTGCCTCTAATTGTGACAATGTAGATTTAGCAACACCTGCACGACGAGCAACCTCTGCCAATGAAAGCCCTGCTCTTTGACGTTCACGCGTTAAACCTTTGGCAATAATTTCAATTGGCTGAGACATTCACCACATCCGTTCTATAAAAAAAACGATCGTTCGTTTTGACAAAACGATCAGACTTATTCATTATAATGGAAAATCGTTCGTTATATCATACTATGCCCACATACTCTCTGATTAAAAAACTTAGTAAAGACACTACCCGCTCGATTTTCTTTGTATGTCTAGCGACGAGTGTCGTTGGTATGTCTTTAGGTTCACTCGCTGCAAGTTATGGCTTAGCGCTCTGGATCCCGCTTTGCCTATCCGTGTTTGTGCTCGCAGGAACTGCTGAATTTATTTTTATTGGTTTCTTGGCTGTAGGTGGTAGCCCAATTGCAGCTGCGATTGCAGGACTACTCGTCAATTTAAGACATCTACCTTTTGGTATTGCGGTCAATGAACTAATCCGTGGCAAATATTCTCGATATTTCGGTGCTCATATCATGAACGATGAAAGCGTTTTGTTTGGCATGGCACAGCCCGATTTTGAAACAAAAAAAGCTGCTTACTGGTTATGTGGTATATGCATTATGCTCAGTTGGCCACTGGGTGTCACTGCGGGTTATTTCATTGGAAGTGCTATTCCAGACCCTAAAACATTTGGCTTAGATGCCATTTTCCCCGCGATTTTAATTGCACTTACTTTTAATGCTTTAAAGAATAAAACCACTCGAAAAGCTGCATTTGCCGGATCAACTTTAGCGCTGATCACCACACCTTTTTTGGCCTCAGGACTTCCAATTCTGATTTCACTTTTTGGCTTGATATTTGGTAGAAAGAAATGAGTCAACAATTACTAATTATTTTAGGTATAGGCTTGCTAGCACTTGGAACGTATGGGATTCGTTTCGCTGGTTTTCATTTGGGTGCCAAGTTCTCTTTTTCTGAAAAGTACCAAGTTTTACTCTCAAACGGTGCGACTGTTTTGCTCTGTGCGATTGCAGTGACCACTACATTTTTTGAAGGTCAACATTTTGCGGGTTTCGCGCGTATATTTGGTGTTGGCTTAGCACTGTTCTTGGTTTGGAAAAAAGTACCGCTGTTATTAGTGATTTGCTTGGCAGCTGCCGGCACGGCACTTATACGTTTGCTTGGAATTGAGTAATAAAAAAGGCGAGATAAACTCGCCTTTTTTGAAACTTTGATTAGAACGGTAAATCGTCGTCTAAATCAGCTGGTGCAGAAGCTGGTTGTTGTGGTGCTTTAGGCGCAAAACCACCAGCTTGAGGGTTGCTTCCACCATTACCGAAACCACCTTGGTTACCATAACCACCGCTGTTTTGGCCATAGCCGCCACCTTGGTTGTTATTATTTTGATAACCATTACCACCTTGTTGAGGTGCGTTAAAACGTGGTTGGTTAAAATCATTACCGCCAGCGAAACCTTGTTCACCTTGTTGACGAGCATCTAACATTTGCATCTGGTCGCCACGGATTTCTGTAGTGTAACGCTCTTGGCCATTTTGGTCTGTCCACTGACGTGTACGTAATGAACCTTCAATATAAACCTTAGAACCTTTACGCAAGAACTGCTGAGCAATTTCCCCTAAACGGTTATGCAAAACAATACGGTGCCATTCTGTTTGTTCTTTACGTTCACCGGAATTTTTATCAGTCCAAGCTTCACTTGTCGCGATTGAAAATTGGGTCAACGAGCCCCCATTTGGAAAAGTTTTTGTTTCAGGATCACGACCCAAAGTACCAACCAAAATAACCTTATTTACACCACGCATTAGCTGTCTTCATCCTATACATTTCTATGTTTTACTTTATAAGAGTTATGCTTAAATGGCTACCTCTTTACCGAACAACTGCGTTAAATCACGTCGCGCAGCATCATCTAGAGACTGTTTATCGACTTTAATATAAGCAACTTGCTGGTCAGGCATCACCACAACTTCTTCGATACCACGAATTGCCAATAGCTGTGTGGTCCACTCATTCACCTGTTGCACTTGCGGCAATGGCAACACAATCGATGACAAATACCGCGGCTGAGCTAAACCAAAACTAATTAGCAACCATATTATAGCAATCCCTGCTAAGACACTCCATCCAATCGCAGTATTATGTAACATCAATAATTGACCACCTAGTGTGCCACCAAAAAAAGCGCCTAAAAACTGACTACTGGCATTTACGCCCATAGCCGTTGCTTTTGACTGGATTGGAGCAGATTTTGACAGCCAAGAAGGCAATAAAGCCTCCATCACATTAAATGCAATAAAGAAAATTCCTAAGCCAGCGAGTAATACATATTTTGATTGATAACCAAATATAAGAAGAAGCAAACCTGCAATAATGCCTGTAATTGCTGTTAAGAAAATCCCGCGCATTTTGCGATATTTTTCAGCAATGATGATGCTTGGAAATGCAAAGAACAGGCTAATGACTAACAGCGGTAAATACACCAAACCATGTCTTGCTAAAGGAATATGTGCAAACTCGATGAGCTGTGAAGGCACATAAATAAACATGGCGGTCAGCAATAAATGCAATGCAAAAACCGAAACATGTAAACGGTTTAAATCACCCATTTGAATGACTTGCTTAAGCTGTGCCATGTAGCCTTGCTGATAATTACGATGATGACGAGTGACTTTAGGTACAAGCAATAACATCGCAATCGCAATCAAGCCCATAATGGTCGTGACAAAGAATAAGCCAGAAATACCGACAAGGCTTGTGAGCCAAGGCCCAAGACTAAACGCCACTACGAAAGACAGACCAATACTCATGCCCATCGCGGCCATGGCTTTAGTACGCTGCTCTTCACGTGTCACATCGGCTAAAAGCGCCATCACGACCGCTGAAACTGCACCCGCCCCAGCGATAGCACGGCCAATAATTACGCCATAAATGGTGTCAGATAAACCCGCAATTGCACCACCAATCGCAAACAGTAATAGACCAAAGACCACAAGTGGTTTACGGCTAAAACGATCTGCCAGTAAGCTAAATGGAATTTGTAAAATAGCCTGACTTAAACCATAGACACCCACAGCCAAACCAATGAGTGCTGGAGTCGCATATTGATATGACTGCCCAACTACAGAAAAGACAGGAATAATCATGAACAAGCCCAACATGCGTAGCGCGAAAATACTACTTAAGGCAAAAGTTGAGCGACGTTCCAAAGCATTCATCATATCAATACACGTTATCAAACTAGGTAAATTATAAGCCGATTCGTTTCTAAAAATACGGAACACCTTATTTAAAATAACGATTTGGGCTAAAAAAAATAAAGAGGCATTTAGCCTCTTTATTCTATCGAACTTTACTGAAAATTAGCTTAAGGCGATTGTTGCTCGCGCTTTGAATATTGAATTGAAGCAATAACCGCCCAAACAATAAACGCTACACCAATTAAACCAGTAACAACTTCCGGTACATGTACGCCTGTACCACTTGCAATCATAATGAATGCTAAAGCACCAATTGCATAATGCGCGCCATGTTCTAAGAACACATAGGCATCTAGTGTGCCTTTTTCTACAAGGTAAACTGTCATTGAACGGACAAAAATAGCACCGATTGCAAGACCCAGCATAATCACAACAACGTCGCTAGTAATTGCAAAAGCACCGATCACACCGTCAAAACTGAATGATGCATCTAATACTTCAAGATATAAGAAACCACCTATACCCGCTTTAACTACGCCAGAAGCCGCGCCCGATCCATCTTTCATAATAGCATTGCCATCTTCGTCAATTTCAGGCTCACCACCTAACATATGACTTAATACTTCAACGCCAATATAAACCACAATGCCCCAAATACCAGCCATAGTCACCACAAGGCGCTGCGACTCATCAACATTTGCTGCCATAATTAACATCGCAATTAGAGCAATAAAGACAGACATTGCCGGTACGCTTGCTAAACTAGAAAGTTTAGCTTCAAGCCATCTGAACCAATGGGTTTCTTTTTCTTCATCAAAGAAGAAGTTTAAGAACACCAGTAATAGGAATGTTCCACCAAAAGCCGAAATTTCAGCGTGATGTGCCATTAAACGTTCAGAATAGGTTTTCGGATCATTGAGTGCCAATTTAGCTACTTCAATCATTCCCATATCCGCAGTCACCGCAACAATCGCCACCGGGAAAATTAAACGCATACCAAAAACGGCGATTAAAATACCTACCGTTAAAAAGAGCATTTTCCAGAACGGATCCCAATTACGTAGAACCGATGCATTTACGACAGCATTGTCAAAAGATAAAGAGACCTCCATTACAGCTAAAATGGCTGTAATTGTTAAAGCTTTAAGCATGGTAGACACGCCCGCTTCAGGTCCATGGGTAAAACCCCAATACGCGGATAGTGCTAAACACACCACCGTAAAAAATATCGAAAATCGGAAATGCTTCATGGATCAGACCTATACCAAGAATAAATTTAATCTTTCTTAAAAACCGCCGCTATTATATCGATAATTAACCACAAAACGATGTTGTTTTGTGCCGTTATTCCCTTTACTTTATCTCTCTGTTTAATAAAGAAATTTATAATATTTAATTAACTCATTAATCGTATTAAATATTTTCTTTCGATATATCTATCATTATTATTTTTGTATTTTAAAATTGATTTAAAATCTGGTTCAGCTGTCTTAATTTAAATGGAATGTTTTTATGCTTTTTTCTCAAGAACTTTGGCAACGCAATTTAAATTTATATAGAAAAATTCTCGACCTGCCTTTTAATCAGGAACTTGCTAACGGTACTTTAGATAAAGAAGCTTTTTGTCATTATGTTATTCAAGATGCTCAATATTTAGTGGCCTATGGTCGTGTGCTTGCGGTTGCAGCAGCAAAGGCCTTTGAGGCTGACGATATTATGCAATTTTCAGATGCAGCTAAAATTGCGATTGTGGTGGAGCGTAGTTTGCATGATGACTTCATGAAAAACTTTGGAGTAACCAAAGAAGAATTTAAAAATACACCATTAACTTTGGCAGGCCACCACTACACTTCATTTTTAACAGCAACTGCCTGGTCTGAGAGCTACCCTGTTGTACTTGCTGCGCTTTTACCTTGCTTCTGGATTTATGCCGAAGTTGGCAAAGATATTGTAAATAAATCAATTCCAAATAACCCTTACCAAGCATGGATTGATACCTATGCAGGCGAAGAGTTCCATACCGCTGTTCGCAATGTGATTGCGACGGTAGATAAAGTTGCAGCACGTTGTGATGCCGACACTTTAGAAAAAATGCATGCCGCTTACACCATGGGTGCAAAACTTGAATGGTTATTTTGGGACAGTGCCTACCACCAAAGACAATGGTTAGGTTTAGATCACATTTAAAACTTCAAAAGAATCGGTCAGTGCACTTAATAGCCTGATCGATTTTCAATAAAATGCGAGACAGATATGTATATCGGCGAATTAGCGGCTTTGACTGGTGCCACTCCTAAAGCCATTCGGCATTATGAGAAATTAGGCTTACTGCCAGTCGCAAAAAGAAAAGGCAATTATCGTATTTATGAAGAGATTGATGTTCAATCGGTTAAGATGATTCGCCTTGCACAAGCTGTTGGATTTAGCCTTTCCGAGCTTTATGACCTGTCAGCTTTAAAATATAAAAATAATCGTTTTCCTGTAGAAATTGCGCAGCAGCTTATTCAAAAAAAGAACCAACAAATTATTGAGCAAAAAGAAGCTTTAAGCCGTTTGCAAAAAGATTTAAAACAACTAGAAGATGAGATTATTCAAACTTATATTATCAATGAGATTTTTGCTTAAAACAGTTTATTAAAATCTGAAAATAGCTTTCAAAATGAGTGCTTGACTCTGCCCTTAGGGACAAGGTTTATGGTAATAGCTTCTTTTATTACGGATAAATAAAATGAGCACTCACCTTTCTACATTTAAAAATTCAACAGCATTAATTACAGGCGCATCTTCAGGAATAGGCAAAGCCTATGCTCAAGAACTTGCGTCTTTAGGAATTCATCTCATTTTAACGGCACGCTCCGAACAGAAGCTGAATGATTTAGCCGATGAACTTAGCAAAAAATATAACGTGAATGTTGAGGTGATCGTCTTAGATTTAGCTCAACCCAATTCAGCTCAAAACTTATTTGATGAAGTGCAAGCTAGAAAATTATCGGTAGAGATTTTAATTAATAACGCAGGATTTGGTAAATGGACTAAATTTCTAGATCAATCTGTATCTACCTATCAAGAAATGATCACGCTTAACATCAGCAGTGTAACGTCTTTATGTTATTTATTTTTGCCCCACATGCTTGCGAACAAAAAAGGCATCATGATTAATATTTCATCTACAGGTGCGTTCCAACCTCTGCCTTATATTGCTGTGTATGGGGCAACTAAATCTTATGTATTGCAATTTACTGAGGCTCTTGCAGGAGAATACGGCTCTTCAGGAGTTAAATTTCTGGCGGTTTGTCCGGGCAATACCCAAACCAATTTTACTCAGGTCGCAAATGCCGATACGAGTGGTATGAAAAGCTCTACAGTTGAGGACGTTGTGTCTGCAACGGTTAAAGCATTAGATAAGAATAAAGCAACAGTTGTGGTGGGATGTAGCAACTATTTGACGTCTCAATTGCCCCGAATTCTTTCTCGCCAAAAGATCATTAATTTAGTTGAAGGTATGCTCAAAACCCGTGTTGTTGAGCATTCATAAAAATAGTTCAATTTAAAAGATTAAGGGATTTCTCTTAATCTTTTAATGTTGAAATAGCTGCCAGCCATAAATCAAACCTGCCGCAGCCACAACCCAACATAGCGTTGCCAGTCCTAGACAAGACCACATCGGCATCCGTGTTGCCAGCACATAAACAGCAACTAAATAAATGGCATAGGGAATAAGTGACCATAGACCAAACAGAGCCGTTTTTTGTAATGCTTCGGCTCCTTTCTGCTGAAAAACAATCACATGAGCAATTAAAGCAAAGGTAGGAAAAAGTGGGACTAAACCTGCAATGTAAAAGGCCTTACTTTTCGATAAAATCGAAATAATGAGGACAACCCCAGCCCCCAACATACACTTTAAAAATAACGCCCACATGCGCTGATCCTATCTGGTCATTTCCATTTCAAAACGCTGTATTTTGCGCTTTTTAAAGAAAATTAACAGCGACCAAAGCAATTAAAGCAGGAACTGCTTGAATATAAATAATCTTTTTGCTGGCAGTCAGACCGCCATAAATACCTGCAATCAGTACACAACCTAAAAAGAAATTAGCAATTGATGTTGCAAATGGTGCATCAACTAATAAGGACCAGAATAAACCCGCCGCTAAAAAGCCATTATAAAGACCTTGGTTCTGTGCCATGACTTTGGTGAGTTTTGCTTTTTCGGCATTATTTCCAAAGGCTTTCATGCCATAAGGCTTGTCCCACAAAAACATTTCTAACACTAAAATATAGACATGTAATATTGCGATAAGTGCAATTAAAATTTGTCCGATCATACAATTTTCCTTTTTATTTTAAAGATATGAAAAAAGATCAGTCTCTCGACTGATCTTTTAATGTGTTACGGTTTTAACAACACTTTGCCTTGACGAGCACCTTGCGTTGCTCTTTGAGCAGCAGTTTTAATCTCATCAAAACTAAATACACCTTCTACAGGAAGGATTAATTTTTTCTGAGTCGCTAGTGTTAGCAGCTCAACGATCAGTTCCTTTTTACGAGCTGCTGGCATTTCTTTATTGACCACACTCGCCCAGAAACCTTTTACTGTCGCTTGTTTGAAAATCAAATCGCCCGATGAAATCTGCATGGTTTCGCCAGTCATACTGCCAAACGAAACGAGTAGGCTATTTTCACTGAGTAAATTCAGCATTTCGCCACTTGCGGTTCCTCCAATCGAATCCACACCAGCAATAAGAGGTTGGTCGCCGTGAATCTGTTTAACTTGTTCTTTCCAGTTAGGCTGATCAGTCGCAACAACATGCTGAATACCTAATGCTTGCATCTCTGCAATTGCATCAGTACGACGGACCAGATTAATGACAGGTAAACCACGTGCCTGAGCAATCATGGCAACTGTTTTACCTACTGCACCATTCGCTGTGTTTTGGATTAACCATTGACCCGGTTGAACATTTACAAAGTCCAGTAGCATGAGAGCACTAATTGGCATACCAATCAGTTGTGCTGCTGTTTCATCATCAATTTCATTATTGAGTGGAATAACCCCATGAGCAGGTGCAATAAAGTATTCAGCCCAACTGCCATGCACAGCTGCCACTGCAATACGCTGCCCTACCTGTACATGAGAAACGCCTTCACCCAATGCATCTACAACACCAACCGCTTCACTACCACCAATCGCAGGTAAGGTTGGCTTGTAGCCATAGCTTCCACGTACTGTCCATACATCATGATTATGAATTGGAGACATGATGGTTTTAATACGCACTTCGCCTGCTTTTGGTTCTGGCTTTGGCATATCCGCCTGCTCTAAAACGTCTACAGGTTCGCCAAAATTACGATGGATAATACTTCGCATTCTTTATTCCTCTATCGGTTTTATGAGTTGTTGGGTCGTTTCTAAGGCTAAATGTAGATGTGCTTTGTCTTGCGACAATTTTGTGAGTAAAGCAGCACCTAACCATAACTGATACATGACTTGCGCAGTTTTTAAAGGCTCAATATGTTTTGGAATTGATCCTTCTTGTTGCCCTTCTTTGAGTAGCAAAGCCAAACGTTGCGTTAGTTTGTGCACACCGTCATTGAGAATTTGACGCATGTCTTCTGACAAGTCAGAAACCTCTGCCGCCAACTTCACAATCAGACAGTTTTCAGCCCAACTACCGTTTACGGGATCATCAATCCATGCCTGCCATAAGGCCATTAAACGAGCATGGGCACTTTGCTCACTGCGTTGCCAAAGTTGTTCCATACGAACTTTATAATCAGCCATGTATTGCTCTAACAGCGCACAACCAAATGCTTCTTTTGAAGCAAAGTAGTGATAGAACGAACCTTTGGGTACGTCACAAGCTTTTAAGATCTCTTGCAAACCAACACCGACAAAACCTTTACGTAGTACCAGCTCAAAACTGGTATCTAGAATGTGTTGTCGTGTGGTTTCACTTTTATTTAATCGTTTCATACACACATCATAAACAACTATTAGACCAGTCGTCTAGTAAAGTTATGTTGCTGGTTAAAATTTGCTTAGAGTAGAAATCTGAAGTAAGGAATGTTAAAAATACAATCTGCTTATTTAAACAAATTTTGTCGATTGTCGTTTAACCGTCACAATTTGTCGCTTTAAATCATTTTGTACCACTTGAACAATTTTAAATCGTTATCATATATAAGGTCTGTTGTTTACCACTAGTCACACCTCTCTGCGACTGAGCAATCAACACCTAAATTTTCATCAATACATAATTGAGATGTTTTATGAGCCAAAGTCATATCCGTATTCGAGGTGCACGTACCCATAATTTAAAAAATGTGTCTCTCGATATTCCACGCGACAAATTTGTGGTAATTACGGGGTTATCAGGTTCAGGAAAATCTTCTCTTGCCTTCGATACCCTGTACGCCGAAGGACAACGCCGTTACGTCGAATCACTTTCAGCGTATGCCCGTCAGTTTTTATCGCAAATGGAAAAGCCTGAAGTCGACTCGATTGAAGGTTTATCACCAGCGATTGCCATTGAGCAAAAATCTACCAGTCATAACCCACGTTCAACGGTTGGTACGATTACCGAAATTTATGACTATTTGCGTTTGCTTTATGCACGTGTCGGTACACCCTATTGCCCAGAACATGATTTGCCGATGGTCGCGCAAACTGTTTCTGAAATGGTCGATGCGGTAAAAACGCTTGAAGAAGGCACAGCACTTATGTTGCTTGCCCCAGTGGTTCGTGAACGTAAAGGTGAATACAGTAACTTGTTCGAGCAGCTACAAGGTCAAGGTTTTGTTCGTGCCCGTGTGGATGGTGAAATCATTGATATTGATACACCACCAGAACTCGACAAAAAGAAAAAACATACCATTGAAGTCGTTGTTGACCGCTTCAAAGTACGTGAAGACTTAGGTAACCGTATTGCAGAATCATTTGAAACCGCACTACGTTTAGGTGGCGATATTGCAGTTTTATCATGGATGAATGGTGAACATCCTGATCGCGTTTTTTCTGCAAAGCACTCATGTCCCGAATGTGATCGCGCTGTCGCAGAGCTTGAGCCACGTTTGTTTTCATTTAACAACCCGTTCGGTGCCTGCCCTGTTTGTGATGGTTTAGGTACACGCAGTCATTTTAGTTCTGAAAAGCTCATTCCAAATCCTGACCTTGCAATTAGTGAAGGGGCTATTCGTGGATGGGATCGTCAGCGTCCATATTATTATTCGATGCTGCAAAAAGTTGCCGATCATTTTGGTTTAAAACTTGATACGCCTTGGAATCAGCTAGATAAAGATACTCAAAAGAAATTCTTACAAGGTACGGGCAAAGAAAAAGTTGATTTAAGCTATATCGACGAACGTGGCCGCAAACACACTCGCGTGCAACCATTTGAAGGAATTTTGCCGCACCTTGAACGTCGTTACCGTGAAACTGAAAGTAACTATGTACGTGATGATTTAGCTCAGTACCTTTCTAATGCAGCGTGTGATGCATGTGATGGTTCACGTCTTAATGAAATTTCACGTCATGTTCGTGTGAAAGACAAAACCATTGCTGACATTACCCGCATGTCGATTGGTGATGCTGAAAGCTACTATCAAGGCTTAAACCTTGAAGGTGCTAAAGGCGAAATCGCAGATAAAATCTTTAAAGAGATTCGAGAGCGTTTACATTTCTTGGTGAGTGTTGGACTGAATTATTTAAGTCTGGCTCGCTCTGCAGAAACCTTATCTGGTGGTGAAGCGCAGCGTATCCGTCTAGCTTCGCAGATTGGTGCAGGTTTAATGGGCGTCATGTATGTGCTCGATGAACCTTCAATTGGTCTACATCAACGCGATAATGATCGTTTATTGCAAACGCTCATTCGCTTACGTGATTTAGGTAACACGGTATTAGTCGTTGAACACGATGAAGATGCAATCCGTGCTGCTGACCATATTATTGATATCGGTCCAGGTGCCGGTGTACACGGCGGTGTAATTATTGCTGAAGGTACTTATGATGAGTTGGCTAAACATGCCGACTCACTTACAGGACAGTATCTTTCTGGCAAACTCAAAATTGAAGTGCCAAAAAAGCGTACTGAATCACCACGTCCAGATGAAGTCATCAAACTTTCAGGTGCAGCAGGTCATAATTTAAAAAATGTCGATTTAACGATTCCGCTCGGCATTATGACTTGTGTGACTGGCGTTTCAGGTTCAGGTAAGTCAACGCTGATTAACCGTACTTTGCTTCCATTGGCTGCAACACAGCTCAATGGTGCAACTACATTAACGGCTGAAAAATTTGACTCAATTGATGGACTTCAACATCTAGATAAAGTTGTTGATATTGACCAAAGCCCGATTGGCCGTACACCCCGTTCTAACCCAGCGACTTATACAGGGTTATTTACGCCAATCCGTGAGTTATTTGCTCAAACCCCAGAAGCGAAAGCGCGTGGTTATAGTGCGGGTCGTTTCTCGTTTAACGTAAAAGGCGGACGCTGTGAAGCCTGTGAAGGTGACGGCATGATTAAAGTCGCAATGCACTTCTTACCAGACATGTATGTTCCATGCGATGCATGTCATGGCAAACGTTATAACCGTGAAACGCTTGAAGTCGGCTATAAAGGCAAAAACATTTCTGATGTTCTAGAAATGACTGTCGAAGATGCTGCTGAATTCTTTAGCGCCATTCCAGTCATCCACCGCCGCTTAGAAACCTTAACTCAGGTGGGCTTAGGATATATTCGTTTAGGTCAAGCCGCTACGACCTTATCTGGTGGTGAAGCGCAACGTGTAAAACTTGCACGTGAGTTAGCAAAACGGGATACGGGTAAAACTTTATATATCTTGGATGAACCAACAACAGGTCTACATTTCCATGATATTGCCAAGTTACTCGACATTTTGCATGAGCTACGTAACAAGGGTAATACCATTGTGGTGATTGAACATAACCTTGATGTGATTAAAACAGCAGACTGGGTTGTGGACTTAGGCCCTGAAGGTGGTTCGGGCGGTGGTATGATCATTGCCGAAGGCACACCTGAACAAGTGGCTGAGGTTGAGATTTCCCACACAGGTCGTTTCTTAAAACCGATGTTGAAATAATTTATTGAATAAAAAAAGCCGGAACTCATTTCCAGCTTTTTTTACCCCTCAACTGCATTTCGTCCTCGGGCTTTTGCTCTTAATAGCGAACGGTCAGCTTTCTCTAAAAGCTCTATCCAACTCGCCGCGCCTATGGAAAAACCAATACTGACAGAGACATGCAATTTTTCATCTGAACCAGATAAACAAATTTCTTCTAAAGAAATCGCAATCCGAATTTTTTCTGCTAAAAGACGAGCATCTATAAATTGCACCTGCTCTAGCAATATTAAAAACTCATCTCCGCCATAACGAACAATTAAATCCGAACTACGAATATTTTGCTTTAATTGCTCGGCAATACTGACAATGACGCGATCACCTACAATATGCCCATATTGGTCGTTCACCTGTTTAAAACGATCAATATCAATAATCATTAAACAGGTTTGCGTAAATTTTTGAGGGTAACTTTCAACAATTTTTAAATATTCAGATAAAGCTAAACGATTGGAGACTCCAGTGAGTGGATCAGTATTGGCAATATTCTTTAACTGAAATTCAAAAGCGTCACGTTGTTGCAACATACGTTGTAATCGGTCAATTGCTTCAAATAGAGAAAAAAATTCACCTTTGGTGGCGACATTCATCTCATCTTTACAATGATCAGAACTATGCGATAAATCTAAAATTAAAGTTCTCGCTTTAATTAAAGGCGAAAATACACGTCTTTGAGCATATATCAGAGTAAGTAATGCAGTAGCCAAAGAAATTAAAGAAATAAATAAAGTTAAAAAGAAATCATTTCGAGCAATCGCATTTTCTTGAGTCGCAATAACTACACTCTCATCAAGAATATAACTTTGCAAATCAACCACAGTAGTAAATTTACCTACAATTGCTTCGGTTAATTGGGTACCATTTAAATAATATGGCTCCCCCTTTTGGCTTTCTTCTAATAGCTTTTCTACAATCGGAATACCCTGATCTATAAACTCTGTTTTCACTCTAGAATATAACCGACGGTATTCTGGAGTTTTTGCTTGTTCAGGCTGTAAGGTATCGACCAAAATCCATAAATATCTAGCTTGGTGTTGAGTTTGTAATGAACGTGCACGATTATTACTTGGAATCTCTTCATTAAAACTGACGGGAGCAATAATGTTAGATGCCATACGCCCAGCCTGATCACGCATATCAGTCAGCACAATAATAAGCGTAAAATAATTAGAAATGCGGCTGTCTTTACTTTTTAACTGCAACATTAGTTTTTGCAGTATTTCCCTACAATTATCCCATGCGCCAAACATTCCTAAAATGGCATTATCCAGTTGAACAGAAGTTCTTGCTGTATATGGAGTTTCACCGTAATAATCAACGACACGTCGGGCTTGTCTAAGATTTTCTTTAAAATTAGTTTGTAGCTCATTGGCTAAGGAAACATAACCAGCTTGTTTTAAAATTAAAATGCTTGTATCAATTTGCGCATCAACGATTAAACGAAATTTTTTTAATTCTTGCTGATTTTTTACTAAATCATGAGGACCACTCGACATCATTTTATTAGCAGGAGCACGTTCCTTAGAAACTTTATAGGCAATATCGGCTACTGCTCTTAAACTTTTTATTTCAGCTAGGGCTTGTCTAGTTTTTATATAATCCTGATAGCTTCCTACAATAAGAGGTACTGCCATGAATAATAAGGATAAAATAATAACCAGCATAAAAAAGAACAGTCGATTACTAATATGCTCTGAACGTAATCCTGACATTTCTAGCTGGTACTCCGTAAATGTCCTGCCATTTTTAATACGATATAAATTAGGCTTAAATCCATCCTAGCATTTTAATAACTAAAATTTCATCATTAACCCCTTCATTTCTTTTTTAATAATTATACGATCCCTAAATTTTGTCAGCTTAAATAACAAAATGAATCGAAAAATTGAATGCTTTTTATAAAAAAACTCTATTTTACAGATTAAAGATTTTTAATCATGATAGTAAAAACAGTATTTACTTGTCCTCTTGGATGCCTCTCCCAGCATCCGCTGCCCAGCTTTAAGCTGGGCTCTTTTTAGCCTCTTATTTTTTCAATAAAATTCACATAACTCTTATTTTAATTTTTAGATTTTCTTACAGATAAAAAAAAGCTCAACCTTGGGGAAAGCTGAGCTCGTAAAATCTGATGTGTTCTACACATCGTATCTGGGCAAGCACTTTAAATCCTAAAAAACGTTAGGCAGTGAACTTTGCAATCGAATTATGTGATTTACCTCTACCTTTGTAAAGTTGATTAAATTAATCAGGATTAAATTTTTAATCGTTTTTTCAACTTAAAATAGAGATTTCTTTTATTTTATTCACTTATATAATAATTAAGAATAGTTAAATTTTTTAGTTAAACTAATCCAAATATTGTTAACTATTCCTCAAAATAAAACGAATTTGACAATAAAATGGCGGTTTTTTATTCACATTGTAAACACAGCTATATTTTTGTTAATGTTAAAACCGATTAATGCAATCTATTTTTCCAATCACAATTGTAATATCTTTTTAACATTTACTTCTTAATTCTTAATGAAATATAATTATTAGCTTATTGTAAATGTTCATTTTTTTATCAGGTTGACAAACCACTTTTCATTTGATTAGTTTTTCACCAATTTTAACATAAGTGTCAAATATCTTTAACATTACCTTTTCTAGATTATTGACTTCATAAATTGTTACAATACAATGACCCCAGCTTTATCTCTTGTTAATGCTGGAAATGATTATGAAAAAACTTGGTTTAGCCACTGCTGTATTATTAGCCATGACCGGTGCTCATGCTTATCAATTTGAAGTTCAAGGTCAATCTGAATATGTTGACACAACTGCAAACGATAAAAACTTCACTGGTACTGCTCAAGGTACTTATTACCTAAAAAATGTAGATGCTTCTAAAGGTCCTTTAGCTGAAGCAGCTTTCTTAAACCAAGCATCTAACGTTTCTGTTGCTTATAACTATATCAAATATGATGAGAAAGACACTGTAAACGTTGAATCTCATACTTATGGTGTTAAGGGTGAAGCATACCTTCCAACTCCTTACTTACCAGTTTATGCTAGCGCATCTTACAATCATACTATCAATGATTATAAAGATGGCGAAAGCGATGACAATGGTGACCGTTATGCATTAGAAGCTGGTGCAATGTTGTTACCTAACTTCTTAGTTGCTGTTGGTTATACAAGTGTAGCTGACCAAGAATCATTGGATGCTTTTGGCGTTAATAAATACGGTATCGTTAAAGCAGTTGGTGAATCAGCAGCTATTGCTGACAAACAAGATGCTGTAACTGCTCGTACTAAATATGTTGGCAACATTGATGGCACTAACATGGCTATTGGTTTTGAAGCATTTGGTGTATTTGCTGAAGACAATGCTTACGGCATGAAAACTGATCTTTTCGTAACTCCTAAGTTAAGTGTTGGTGCATCTTTTGCTGATGTGTCTGCATTTAATTCTGGTTACGATCATGTTTGGGGTGGTCACACTCAATACTTCATCACTCCTGCTGTAGCAGTTGGTGCTGACTTCGTTAAAGCAAATGCGAAAGATGGCAACCCACGTGATACACAAACTATCGGCTTAAATGCTAAATTCCGTTTCTAATTTAATTTAGAAATCGAATTAAAAAAGGACTCATTTGAGTCCTTTTTTTTTACAGCTAAATTTAGCTTCGTACAATATTTAAGAAATATAGGTGACGTTCATACTGATCGATAATGTCCTGAATTAAATCTTCTTGGGTCCAATCCATTACATCATAGTTCTGCCCACCCTCTCTTAAAAATACTTCGGCTTGGAAATATTGCCCATCTTCGGCTTCAGTACGTCCAATTAAAAAACTTGGTGGCACTGTTTCACGTGAAACAACTTTATAAATAAAATTAATTTCATTGTGATGATCGACTCGAAGCTGCATCCCATCCTCAAGTTGAGTAATTGAAACTTCTAAATGACGGCGTCTAAATTCATGTTTGATATTTTCAAACGCACGAGCTACTTGTTTTTCGATATATTCTCTAACCTCTTCTTCACTATGAGGATAGTGCATGATTAAACCTAGCCGCTGTTGCCAGCTTCTTGGATTATGAATGGCACGTGGGGTAATTCGAGCTTCCTGAATTGCTTGCATTTTCGTGACATCAAGATGCAATGCTTTTATTAATCCCCAACTCATGAACAGCATAACCACAGTAAACGGCAATGCACTCATAATGATTGAAGATTGAAGCGCAGCCAAACCACCGACTAACAATAAAATAATGGCGAGTACAGCCATCAGTACTGTCCAGAACAAACGCTGCCAAGTTGGTGAATTTTCAGTTTTTGCAGTTAAGTAGTCTGTTACCAATGCTCCCGAGTCAGCAGAGGTCACAAAGAATAAAACGACTAAAACGGTAGCCAAAATATTCATGACACCTGACCACGGTAAGTGTCCTAAAAACTCAAATAGAGCTACTGATGAGTCTTGCTGAACAGCCTGAATGAGAGTGGCTTGATGTTCATGGATAATGCTAAATAATGCAGCGTTTCCTAAAAAGCCCATCCAGATAATGGTAAAGCCTGTCGGGATGAGGAGAACCCCTACAATAAACTCTCGAATGGTACGACCACGTGAAACCCTTGCGATAAACATACCCACAAATGGCGACCAAGAAATCCACCAAGCCCAATATAAAATTGTCCAACCACCAATCCATCCATTCGGCTGATAAGCGTATAAATTGAATGTCATGGTAAAAAGGTTAGAGATATATTGCCCAGTGTTTTGAATAGTAGTCTGGAGTAAATAAATACTAGGACCAGCGATAAAAACAAAGACTAATAATATTAAGGCTAAGACTAAGTTTAGCTCTGATAAACGTTTAACCCCTTTATCAAGACCTAAGAACACAGACAAGGAAGCTAAAATGCTCACAAAAATAATGAGTAATACTTGAATATGGGTGCTTTGCTCGACACCGAACAAATAATGTAAACCAGAGTTAATCTGGGTAACGCCAAAGCCGAGAGAAGTTGCTACACCAAATACCGTACCAATGGTCGCGAATATATCGATGCTGTCGCCCCAAGGCCCATAAATCTTCTTACCAATGAGTGGATAAAGGGCTGAACGGGTCTTTAACGGTAAATTATGTCGATAAGCAAAATAAGCCAATGCCAATCCGACCACTGCGTAAATAGCCCATGCATGTAACCCCCAGTGGAAGAAGGTTACCCTTAATGCTTGCTGTGCCGCCTCAATAGTCTGCGCATCTCCACTCGGTGGATTAACATAATGCATGACAGGTTCGGCAACTCCGAAGAACATGAGACCGATACCCATCCCTGCTGTAAACAGCATGGCAAACCAAGACCCATTATTATATTCAGGCTGACTATGGTCAGGTCCTAATTTAATTCGACCTATTGATGAACAGGCGATATAAATTAATAAGATGAGAAAGAAGGCTACAGATAAAACATAAAACCAGCTAAATGAATCGGTGATCCATTGTTTTAATTGCTGCGTTAGAAGTTCAAAAGAACTCGGGGCGATCACAACAACTGCCAAAAACAAAGCAATGATAATGACCGTACCAAAAAATACGTTAGGATTAACGTTTGCGAACCAACCTGGTTGTTTGGAAGGCATAACTCCTCCATGTTATTTTAATGAAAAGTGACAGGCATAAAGCCAATAAAGACATTCACAGAATGAACAAAGTTAAATCTTTCAATAGAGAAAGCCGATAATACTTTAATTAAACTTAAATAATATTGCAGTTACAAAGGTGTAAATAAATTGAAACACCTTCTCCACTATTTGCCTGAATCCTTTTTTGTCGGATGGGCAATGTACTGTAAAGCAATTAAACGTGTGACAATCAAAGCGAGATACATCACACCACAAAACATTTGTAGCATGGCTAAAACGCGTGCTGGTGGACTAAGCGGCATTAAATCAGATAAGCCTGTTGCTGACTGTAAGCTAAAGCTCAGGAACAGTAGATCTAACCAAGTCTGCAAATGATAGACATTGTTTGGATTTTGGAAACTAGTCGGAATCAATAGCTGACAAATGTTGTAGAGGAATGCAAAGCCCCATGCAAGCAAGGTAAAAACCGCGGCGGCGGCAAACAATTCATCTCTTGTTAAATATCGATCAGCGAACATATAACGAAATAAGCCATAAGCTGCCGAAAAATAAGCTAGTGCTTCACAGCTATGAGCAAGAATCTGGATCGTTAAATTGCTATAACCTAATAAAATAAAGACTGAAGATATTATCGCTCCACTAACGAACGTTAACCCCCAAAAAGTGAACATTGGGGTTTGGCGAATCACCTTAGCAATAATAAGTAAGGCAAGCACTCCCAAAGCCCACGTTATGGTTCGGTAAAATACATCATGAAAAGTCAGCATGGCCAAAATGAGTAAGATGAATTGCACAAGCAGCAACCATGCAGAAGGTAGCAATCGAAAGCTCGCCCAGAACGCGATGATAGAACGCATTTAATTATTTTCCTTTTTCATTATGTTTTGAATTATAGGAAATCATACTGTACAAAAAATAGGACAAACAAGTTGTTCTTTATTAAAGAGCTTCTTTCACTTTAATGTTTGAGATCAACAAAAAAAGCCCCGCAGGGCTTTTAATGAAATAGATATTTAATCCATTTTGATTTTAGTGATCTGAGGCACCAGAAGCACCGATACCTGTCATTGAACGAACATATTGGGCATCGAATGCAGCACGCTCTTTTTTAGCACGTGCAGAGTTGTCAGTCACCGAGAAGAACCAACAGCAAAGGAATGACAATGGCATCGCAAATAATGCAGGACCATTGAATGGGTTAACTGGTGTATCAGAGATTTTTAAAGTATCTACCCAAACCGCTTTAGACAGAACAATAAGTACTACCGCTGTTACAAGACCAACCACACCACCGATAACTGCACCACGAGTGGTTAAACCTTTCCAGAACATTGAAAGAACAAGAATTGGGAAGTTTGCACAACATGCCACAGAGAACGCTAAGCCCACCATGAATGCTACGTTTTGCTTTTCAAACAAGATACCCAAAATCATGGCAAAGATTGCTAAACCAAGTGTCGCAATTTTTGACATACGAAGTTCTGAAGCTGGAGTCGTTTGACCTTTCTTGAATACGTTAGCGTATAAGTCATGTGAGATTGCAGATGCACCTGAAAGTGTTAAACCAGCAACAACAGCAAGAATCGTTGCGAACGCTACTGCTGAAATGAAGCCCATAAATAAGTCACCGCCTAAAGCATCACTTAAATGCACGGCTGCCATGTTGTTACCACCAACAAGTTCAAGCTTGCCTGATACTGCCATTTTTGCAACATCAAGGAATTGAGGGTTGTTTGATACGAAAAGGATCGCACCGAAACCAATAATGAAAGTTAGAAGATAGAAGTAACCAATGAAACCTGTCGCAACCACAACCGATTTACGCGCTTCTTTTGCATCTTTTACAGTGAAGAAACGCATAAGAATATGTGGAAGACCCGCTGTACCAAACATGAGTGCCAAGCCAAGAGACAATGCATCAATCGGGTTTGCGGCCAGTTTACCTGGACCCATAATTTTTGCAGCTTCTTCAAAGCTTACGCTGTGAACTTTACTGAATACTTCAATTGATTGAGTGAACATGTTGCTGAAGCTAAAACCAACCGCTTTCATCACCATGAATGCCATGAAAGTCGCGCCACTAAGCAACATAACAGCTTTAATGATTTGTACCCATGTGGTTGCTAGCATGCCACCAAAAATTACGTATGCCATCATTAATAGACCAACAATGACAACAGCGATGTTATAGTTCAAACCAAATAGTAATTTGATGAGCTGGCCCGCGCCTACCATTTGAGCGATCAAGTAGAATGCCACAACAACAAGCGAGCTCAAGGCAGCTAAGGTACGGACTGGTTTTTCTTCAAGACGGAATGACACTACATCTGAAAGGTTGTATTTACCAAGGTTACGTAAACGCTCTGCAACCAAGAATAAAACGATTGGCCAACCTACCATAAACCCAAGAGAATAAAGTAAGCCATCAAAACCCGAACTAAACACCATCGCGGAAATACCCAGGAAAGATGCTGCTGACATATAGTCACCGGCAATTGCCAATCCGTTTTGGAAACCGCTGATTCCGCCCCCTGCGGTATAGAAATCTTGTGCTGATTGAGTTTGTTTTGCCGCCCACTTAGTAATAAACAAAGTGAAACCAACAAAGATGACAAACATAATGATGGCATGCCAGTTGGTGGCTTGTTGCTCTGCTTCACCTAAGTCAGGGCTTGCCATAGCAACAGTTGAATATAGCGATGCTGCTGCCAATAAGGCTTTCGCTTTTAATGAATTCCATTTCATATTAGTGTAATCCTTTCTCATGCGTGATGGCTTCAACTTCCTTCAACGCTTCTTCACTCAACTGGTCAAGGGTATTGTTTGCGATATAGGAATACACGCCACACAGTAGGAAAGATAAAACAATAATTCCTAAGCCTAGTGGAATACCCCATGTCGTTACACCACCACTAAATGAACTCATTAAAAATTCTTTGTTGTAGCCAACAAGTAGCATAAAGCCCACATAAAGCACTAACATAATGATTGTGAGCGTCCAGCTTAATGCACTTTTTTTCTTGACCATCTTTTGAAACTTTGGATTGCGTAGAATCTGTTCTACTTGGCTTTGATCCATAACCAAACTCCTTGCCTGTGCCCAACCTTGGTCACTTTTTTAATAGTAGTTTCTCATTATTAAAATTAGCAAAATAACGTGTAATTCGTAACTTAGACTTTGGTCGTTAAAATTTAATCAATTTATAGCTTTGTTTCTGCTTGCGGTATGATAGGCGCAAGGTTTTAATCATGTAGGTCATATGAACAGCTGGCTGATTATTGGGGTACTCACTCTTTATATAGCACTCTTATTCATTTGTGCTTTTTTTGGCGAGAAGCATGCTAGTCGCCTGAGTACACGTGGCCGCATGTTCTTGTTCAGCTTGACCTTAGGTGTTTACTGTTCATCTTGGACATTTTATGGTGCAACCGGAGCTGCCGTCCGAGAAGGCGTCATTTTCTTACCTATTTATTTAGGTCCACTGTTATTTGTCTGGTTTGGTTACGATATCTGGCGACGTTTAGGCCGAGTACGTCAGCACCATGCAATTTCTTCAATTGCAGACTTTGTTGCTGCACGTTATGGCAAAAGCGGTGTATTGGCATCGCTGGTTACGATCTTGGCAGTTATTGCGATTATTCCCTACCTGGCCCTACAGTTACGTGCAATTGCCTTAAGTACATCAGTCATATTGGAGCAAAATGCTCATATTCATACGACTACCAATAGCGTATTGCTATTAACCAGTGTCCTTGCGATCTTGGCCATGATCTTCGGTACAAGGCAGATTGCGAATACCGAACAGCATGGCGGCCTCATGTTAGCGGTGGCATTTGAATCTTTTGTAAAATTATTCGCCCTAATCTGTGTCGCTTTATTTTTTATTTTTGAAGCACCCGCGAACTTAGTACAAGTCTCAGCCGACGTAAACCAAACCTTCCAAGAAGTACAGTTATTTGGGGTGCCTGAAACATTTTGGATTCAGACCTTATTGGCAGGTCTAGCAATAATCTGTTTACCTCGCCAGTTTCATGTGGCTGTTGTCGAATTACGCGATGAAAAGCATATTCGCGGTGCACGTAAATGGTTTGCGGCTTATCTCATTTTAACGATTTTAGCTATTATCCCAATTGCAAGCTGGGCCTTGCATGCAGCACCAAAATTCCTAACCGTACCCGATGTTGCGGTACTCTCATTACCATTGAGTTATAACCAAGAGTGGTTAGCCCTACTGGCCTTTTTAGGTGGGTTCTCTGCATCAACAGGCATGTTACTGGTTTCATCTGTTGCCCTGTCTATCATGCTCAGTAATGACTTGATTATGCCTGCCCTGTGGCGCTTCAAGTTGCTTTCACGACACGACAAACATTTACCTAAAGTTCTTAAATTTAGCCGTCGTATTAGTATTGTCGCGGTGATGCTACTTGGCTTTTTATTCTTCCATTTCTTTAATGATATTAACCAGCTTTCAGTATTTGGTTTATTGGCATTTAGTGCGGTTGCTCAATTCGCTCCTGCACTAATTGGAGGATTGTATTGGCGAGGTGGAAGTCGCCAAGGCGTTTATGCAGGTCTTATTGTTGGCTTTTTAATGTGGAGTTACACATTACTATTTCCAACCATCTTACGTAGTTTGCCGGAAGCCTATCAAGAAACAGCCCAAAGTATTTTGCTTTTTGGTCCTTTGGGAATTAATGCATTACGTCCAGAATCACTTTTCGGCTTTGAGTCATTTGCTCCACTTACACACGGAGTAATCTGGTCGCTTGGTTTAAATATTGTTTTATATATTTGGATTTCTAAACTTTACCGCCCAAGTGTGGCAGAACAAATTCAGGCAGAAAGCTTTTTTTATTACGAAACTAAGCCCCTGCCATCTCCACATACCTCTACCGATTTAACTTATTTACCGCATGATGCTGCACGTTTAAAAGTAGGCGATTTATTTGCCCTTGCTAAAAGAATTACGGGTGAGCAACCCACAACACAAGCGTTCGAGAACTTCTGTGAACAAAATCATCTCACGCTCAACCCCAATAGCATCGCTAATGGCATGTGGTGGCGGTTCACTGAACAATATCTAGCTGGCATTATCGGCGCAGCCTCTGCCCGTACTTTGCTCACTACAGCAATGATTAACAATGGTTTGGCATTAGGCCAAGTCGCCAATATTTTAGACCAAGCCTCACAGTGGCAAAGGTTTAATCAAAACTTGCTGATGACCATGATTGACCACATGACCCAAGGGGTGAGTGTGGTCGATAAAAACATGTGTTTAGTCGCATGGAATAACCAATATTTAAAATTGTTTGGCTACCCTAAAGATTTAGTCTATGTGGGTTGTCCAATTGCCGATCTGATTCGTTATAACGCTGAACGCGGCGAATGTGGCCCCGGTTCAGTCGAAGAACATGTTCGCAAACGTTTACACTGGATGAAAGTCGGAAGTGCGCATGAATTTGAACGAATCCGTAAAGACGGACGCGTTATTCAAATGCGCGGTAATCCTATTTCAGGTGGTGGCTTTGTGACTACCTTCGCCGACATTACGGCTTTCCGTGCGAATGAGGCAATACTCGAAGCCCGTGTAAAAGACCGCACCCAACAACTTGCCGATGCCTTAACCGAACAACAGCTTGCACGTGAACAAGCCGATATGGCTAATATGTCAAAAAGCCGATTTATTGCTGCGGCAAGTCATGACTTATTACAACCTATGCACGCTGCTCGTCTGTTTAGTACGGTTCTTGAACAAAGCATTGCAACCGAAGAAGATCGTCAAACTCTACAGCAACTTGACCGTGCTCTATATGGTGCAGAAAGTATGCTCTCTGCCCTGCTCGATATTGCACGTTTGGAAGGCGGTACCATACAGCCAAAAAGACAGCCTTATCCTCTGCACGATTTATTAAGCGATCTTGAACTCCAGTTTAAATCGATTGCTGCACAGCGAAATATTTCATTAAAAGTTCACGATGTATCATTCTGGATTGACACAGATCCACAGTGGATACGACGCATTATTCAAAACTTTGTAAGTAATGCACTGCGTTATACAGCCAAAGGCCGAGTGATTGTTGGTGTATTACGTTCAGCACAAAAACCTGGACACATTCGAATTGGTGTCTGGGATACAGGTCCCGGAATTGCCGAAGAGCAACGTATTAAACTATTTCAAGAATTCGAACGCTGTGGGCATTTATCACCTTGGGGCGAACAAGGTCTCGGTTTAGGTCTCGCGATTGTGCAGCGTATGACTGGTTTGTTGAATTATCCAGTCCATGTCTATTCGCAACTCGATAAAGGCTCCTGCTTTATGATTGAGGTTCCGGTGGTAGAGGCTCCAAAAGTGGTCACCCCGACCGTACAAGCAGTGCCTTTAAAAACTAAGGCCTACCGAATTTTATGTTTAGACAATGATGAAACAATTCTTGAGGGCATGAGTAGCTTATTAGGTCGATGGGGCTACGAAGTTTTTAAAGCCACTGAACCAGAACAAGCATTTGAGATTATTCAAAAAGAGAATATTCAAGTCTGGCTTATCGATCAGCATTTAAACAACAACCAACTCGGTGTCGATTTTATTTTGCAAAATCGTCAACATGATGTTCCTGTTGCTTTAATTACTGCTGACTCTCATCCTGAGTTACCTCAACAATTGAAAGAACTGAATATTGTTTTACTCAAAAAACCGCTTAAGCCAGCTTCTCTAAGAGCATGGTTATCGGGACTTAAAATTGCCAGTGAGGTAGATTAAATATTTTCTCTCCCAAACCTTTTAATAAGTTTGGGAGAGATTTTTGGCAAAAATTATTGGACTAATTTAAGCCAATAGGCAGAACTGCTCAAAAAGTCTACTTTTGTTGATTAAATAATTGGCCAAACTTTCCAATAGCCCTTTTTCTATGGCAAAGCTCACCTTTTTTGTAAGTGAACACTTGTACACTTAGTTACAATTTCATAAATTACTGTTTTTTAAAATTATAATTAGCCAAAAATAACCATATAAGACTTTAGTCGTATTCTACTTGCATTCTTCCTGACACATAAATATTCAAAACCTATTTCTTAAATGTACAGTCATTTTTATAACCCATTTCCATATTAAGCACCCCTGCTCACGAATTAATGCAAAGGACAATTGCCATGAATATTTCTGATAACAGCCCACAAGGCCAACTTTCGTCTCAACAGTTTTATCGTCAATACAGTGCCAATGCTTTACTTCCTGAATTAGATTGGCAAAGTATTTTTCCTCACAGCAAGCTCAATGAAGCAAACATTAAAGCGTTAAATACAATTTATCAGTGCGCCGTCCCCCTCGCACTTAATGTATTTCATGATCTAAATTTTGATGTATTTGCACCTGCGGCTTATCATCCGCAAGGTTTAGGTTTATTTGATAAATTGGCACAACAAGAAGAAAATTTCTTAAAAGTTCTTAGCGCTGAAAGTGAAAATCTTGACCATGACACACGTCATCAAATCTGGAGCATGCTACTCCGTGGCGGTGCTGTACTCGTTTTCAAAGCTTGGCTTGGTCATGTCAAACTCGGCGAGAATCAGTTAGATATGACTCAGTTTGATGAATTATCGGATTTACTCTTTATTAAAACGCATCCAGATCAACTTGCTGAACGACTCCATGTTGATGAAAAAGCAAAACTCGACCATATCTTCTTAATGTATGGCAATGACATTTTCCTTGATCGCTTCAACAGTCTAGAAACAGCTGCTTTGTTTGTTGATTTAGGCGTTTATGATGCAGCCTTCTTAAGCCTACGCGATGACCGCGTAGCTGAATATTTAAAAATGAAAGGTTATGTAACTCAAGATCAAATTGATGATTTGCAATGTGCACTCAATCCTTTGTACTGCGACAGCCTAACACCAAAGCAAGATTGCCTTGCTTAAGTGGCACACATAAAAAAGACCTCAATCGAGGTCTTTTTTCTTTTTAGATTTTCTTATCTTCAATATTTAATGCGCTAATGGCCAATACGGCTTGTGTACGGTTTTGTACACCTAATTTTCTAAAGATAGCCGTTACGTGAGCTTTAATCGTTGCTTCTGAAACATCAAGCTCATATGCGATTTGTTTATTTAACAAACCTTCCGCAACCATCATCAACACACGGAATTGCTGAGGTGTTAATGATTGAATACGTTCAGCTAAAGCAGTTTCATCTGCTGCTCTCGGGTCAAGGTTAAGATTAGATGGCAAGTTAGGTGGCAACCAGATATCACCCTCTAAGACTTGACGAATCGCTTCGCCAATATGACTTGGATGAGCCGACTTAGGAATATAACCCATCGCACCATGAGCGATTGCACGCTGAATGATTGAAGTTTCTTCATGTGCAGAAACAACAATAATCGGAATAGATGGATACTGTGCTCTTACATAAACCAGAGCCGAAAAGCCTGAAGCACCCGGTAAATTTAAATCGAGTAATACTAGATCAGGTTCTGCCCCATTTTCCAAACGCTCATAAAACTCATCAACCGAGGCTGTTTCATGAATTTGTGCCTGTGGCAGGCTATAACGTACTGCTTGAATTAAAGCATGACGAAACAAAGGATGATCATCAACGATTAAAATATTCATAAGCGATTAAAGTAATCTTGAGCATAAGTATGCCCTATTGTAACCCTACTATTTAGATGAAAGATACGTTCATCTTATCCATTTTTATGCAAAATGTTGATAAATGCAGAACTTAGCCCATATTTTCAGATGTTTTTTAACTTTTAATCAAAATTAATCTGTTTTTTATATAAGCTTCCTTTTTATTATAAAAAATATATCACCTATAATTATATAAAATAAAAACAGCAACTTAATAGAAAAACAAAGTATAAAAATCCACTATTTATCTTTTATATTTAAAACTGATAAGGTTGACCAATTTCGTTATTTTACAGTTTACCGTCGTTGTTGATTAATAAGTCCAATCTCTTGTTTTAGGCTTAGGAACCAAATTATGACTGGTATCACATCACCAAAACCTTTAAATATCGTTGCTGTTTCTGGTGGCTTAAATACCCCATCTAAAACGGAAAGTCTGGTTCAAGCCATTCTTGATGAATTATCAGAAGCAATCGATATTAAAGTTCACTTCATTAAATTAAGCGAAATCGGACCTTTATTAGGCGGCGCATTTTATCGCAACCAACTTCCACAGCGCGTACAAGATGACCTTGCAGCAGTTGAAGCAGCAGATGCTTTAATTGTAGGTACACCCGTTTACCGCGCTTCTTTTACAGGTCTTTTCAAACATTTCTTCGATTTTGTTGAACAGACTGCTTTAGTCGATGTGCCTGTACTTTTAGCAGCATCGGGCGGTAGTGATCGTCATGCACTGGTACTTGAACATCAACTTCGTCCATTGTTCAGTTTCTTCCAAGCACAAACTTTACCAATTGGCGTGTATGCCACAGATCGTGACTTTACTCCGGAATATACGGTGAAAAGCGAGCAATTATCAGATCGTATTACGTTAGCAGTAGCACGCGCATTACCAATTTTAGAATGGGCGCCAGCGAAAGGTAAACGCGCTGAAGTGGTTAAATCTAAATCACAGCAAGCAAATCAAGAGCTTGGTATTAACAAGCAAATTGAACAAGAAGAAGTATTACCTTCAGCAGCTGTACCAGACCTTGATGCGGCAGAATCTCGTTTGCATCACAAGTCTGGCAAATCATTAACGCATGTTGCCTAAGCGCAATATAGCTAAATAAAAAGAACGAATGGGGAGAGCGAACCATGACGCAATTACAACAACCAATTAAATTTGCTTATTGGGTACCAAACGTAAGCGGTGGCCTTGTAGTGAGTAACATCGAACAGCGTACAGACTGGAGTTATGACTACAATGTTCGACTTGCACAGGCTGCCGAAAACAATGGTTTTGAATATGCGCTCACCCAAATTCGTTTTACGGCTGGGTACGGGGCAGAAAACCAACATGAATCGGTAAGTTTCAGTCATGCATTACTAGCAAAAACTGAGAAACTTAAAGTCATTGCGGCTATTCTGCCTGGCCCTTGGAAACCGGCACTTGCCGCTAAACAACTTGCAACGATTGATTATTTAACTCAAGGCCGTATTGCGATAAACGTAGTGAGTGGTTGGTTCAGAGGCGAGTTTGATGCCATTGGTGAAGAGTGGCCTGAGCATGATGAACGTTATGTTCGCTCCGAAGAGTTTATTCGCACTCTAAAAGGAATCTGGACCACCGATAACTATAGTTTCGATGGTAAATATTACCAATTTCAGAATTACACACTTAAACCAAAACCTCTGCAAAAGCCTTATATTGAAGTGTTTCAAGGCGGTAGCTCACGTGCTGCGCGTGACATGGCTTCACGCGTATCTGACTGGTACTTCACTAACGGCAATACGGTAGAAGAAATTCAAAAACAAGTAGAAGACATTCGTACTAAAGCAAAAGTAAATAATCACCATGTCAAAATTGGGGTAAATGCTTTCATTATTGCCAGAGATACCGAAGAAGAAGCAAAAGCGGTACTCCAAGAAATTATTGATAAAGCCAATACTGAAGCGGTAAATGCATTTGGAGATGCTACACGTGAAGCAGGTGCTGCTTCACCAGAGCAACAAGGTAACTGGGCAAAATCAAGTTTTGAAGACTTAGTGCAATACAACGATGGCTTTAAAACCAATTTAATTGGTACACCACAACAAATTGCTGAGCGTATTGTGGCACTTAAAAATGTAGGTGTTGATTTGATTCTTTCCGGATTTTTACACTTTATTGAAGAGGTGGAATATTTCGGAGAAAAAGTTCTGCCGCTCGTTCGTCAGTTAGAACTTCAACAGGAGAAGGAGGTAGAAATCCAAGCTAAATCAGCCTAAAAAACCCCAGTTAAAACAGCGCAAGATAATAAAAACAATAAATTAAAAATAAAGAATTTATTGGCTCCAAGACTCGGCTTGGAGCCTTTATTTTTTAGGATTTCTCGACTTCTCGAATCACAGTTTCAACTGAGTAACGGCACCATTTTGAAAGTTTCTCGATAAATTCATTTAAGGCAGCGGGTTCAAAATGGCTGACAATCATATAGCAAGCATTGCCCATGACTTTAAAGCATTCATCGATTTGTTCGTATTGCTTCACTAAATTTTCAATTTCTTCAAATGCGCGTTGTTCATTTAAATGCAAATGAACAAATTGTTTATGCGAATATTGAACGGCAATGGTGTAGTTTTTGATAACACCTGCATCCATTAACTGAGCAATTCGAGCGCCCACCGCCTGCCCTGTTCGATGGACACGCTGCCCAATTTCTTTATTTGTCAGACGAGAATCTTGTTTGAGTAATGCAATAATTTTTAGATCAATCGGGTCTAATTCAATATTCATTTTTCATGGCGAAAGAAAACTAGCGTTAATGCTTTCATAGGACTATAGCCGATTTTTTCAAGCAGAGAATAATCTTGTTTTATCTCATATCAACAAGAGTGACCTCATGAAACAAGCTCTATTAGTTATCGATGTACAAAATGATTATTTTAAAAATGGCAAAATGGAATTGGTTGGGCCAGATCAAGCGCTCGATAAAATAAAGCAGCTTGAACAATATTTTAACGAGAAAAATTTACCGATTATTTATGTGCAGCATATTAACCCGCCACAAGCCAGCTTCTTTCAAGAAAATACAGATGGAGTGTTACTTCATCCTGAACTCAGTGCTGGCAGTGATTCATTAATCGTGACAAAGCATTATCCAAACAGTTTTTTAGAGACCAATTTAGATGAGCTTTTAAAAGCACATCAAATTGAACAACTTATTATTACAGGCATGATGACGCATATGTGTATTGATTCAGGTACACGTGCAGCCAAAGAACTTGGCTATCAACCCATCTTAATTGCAGATGCAACCGCAACTCGCGATTTAAGCCATGACGGAAAAACTGTAAAAGCTGAAGACGTACAAACTGCTTTTTTAACTGCGCTAAGTACGTTTGCAAATGTAGAAAATACTGCTGACTTTTTAGCAAGCTCTTAGTAGAAAGCAATAAAAAAGCCCCAGATGGGGCTTTTTTAAAATTAGTTCTGCTTATCAGGATAAACCGTTGTAATTAACTCATCTACCACTGCAGGCTCAGCCAAGGTTGAGGTATCACCTAAACTATCTAGCTCATTCGCTGCAATTTTTCTTAAAATACGGCGCATGATTTTACCCGAACGCGTTTTAGGTAACGCTGGTGCCCAATGTAGTGCATCAGGTGAGGCCACAGGTCCAAGCACTTTACGTACCCAGTTGATTAACTCTTTACGCAGCTCTTCCGATTCTGCAACACCTGCCTGTAAGGTCACGAAAGTACAAATACCTTGTCCTTTAATCTCATGTGGCATACCCACCACTGCTGCTTCTGCTACAGATTCATGCGAAACCAAAGCACTTTCAATTTCAGCAGTACCTAGACGATGACCTGAAACGTTTAAGACGTCGTCAACACGACCTGTGATCCAGTAATACCCATCTTCATCACGGCGAGCACCATCACCCGTAAAATAAGTATTTTTAAAGGTCGAGAAATAAGCTTCAATAAAGCGGTCCGGATCACCCCAAATAGTACGCATCTGGCCTGGCCATGAATCTTTAATCACAAGGTTACCTTCAACCGCACCTTCTAGCTCATTACCTTCACCATCCACAATGGCGGGTTGAATCCCAAATAACGGACGTGTTGCTGAACCTGGTTTTAAAGCTGTTGCACCCGGCAATGGAGCAATCAAAATACCGCCTGTTTCGGTTTGCCACCATGTATCAACAATCGGGCAGCGGCCTTCACCAACAACATTGTAGTACCAATTCCAAGCTTCAGGGTTAATAGGTTCACCGACCGAACCGAGTAAACGCAAGCTGCTACGGTTACTTTCGCGTACAAATGAATCACCCTCTCGCATCATGGCGCGAATTGCGGTTGGAGCTGTATATAAGATAGAAACTTTATGTTTATCGACTACGTGACCAAGACGTGCCCATGTTGGGTATTGAGGCACGCCTTCAAACATTAAGGTCGTGGTACCATTTGCTAGCGGTCCATAAATTAGATAACTATGTCCTGTAATCCAACCGATATCGGCTGTACACCAATACACATCATCTTGTTTTAAATCGAAGACCTCTTTAAAGGTACTGGTTACATAAACTAAGTAACCGCCTGTCGTATGCAACACACCTTTCGGTTTACCTGTCGAGCCCGATGTATAAAGAATAAATAAAGGGTCTTCTGCCTTCATCGGCTCTGGAGGACAGTTTGCATCAACCTCCATAATAATGAGGTGATACCACAAATCACGACCAGGCTTCATTTCAATCGGGTTTGCATTACGGTAAACCACAATCACATTTTCAACACACTCGGTACCCGGCAATGCTAAAGCCAAATCAACATTTTCTTTGAGCGGTAATAGTTTTCCGGCACGTAGACTTGAGTCTGCGGTAATCACCAGTTTAGCTTGGCTGTCTTCAATACGACTTGCTAAAGAATCTGGCGAGAACCCACCAAATACCACACAGTGAACAGCACCAATACGGGCACAAGCTAACATGGCAATTGCAGCTTCTGTCACCATTGGCATATACAGTACAACGCGGTCACCTTTACCAATGCCATATTTCTTTAAAACGTTGGCAAAACGGCAGACTTCGTCGTGTAATTCTTTATAAGAGACAATCTTATGACGAGAAGGATGGTCACCTTCCCAAATAATTGCAGGTTTATGTGGATGTTCTTTAAGATGCCTGTCTAGGCAGTTTGCTGACACGTTCAACTCACCATCAGCAAACCATTCAATTTTAAAATTGTCTTTGTCAAAACTAGTATTTTTAACTTGGGTAAATGGCTTTATCCAATCGACAATTTTAGCTTGCTCTGCCCAGAATTCATCTGGGTTCTCGATAGAGTGTTGATAACGTTTAAAGTAGTCTGCTTCAACAGTACGAGCTGTTTTTTTAAATTCCTCTGGTACTGGATAGATCTCATTCATACGCAACTTCCTTGATCTTGTGCATCCCATCTCGAGACTGTGGCTATTATTTTACTGGATCTTATTTGTATGCCTTTTCAGTATGATGACTCTTTCAAAGTCTAGACAATGCGACTTTGGTCATATATTAACCACTTACTCAAGCATACGAAATTATGAACATTTTTATAAAATTAAGTTGATTTAAAACATTTGTCTATAGCTTTTACTTTTATAATTTTTTCAATATTTGATGGTTTTGATCATCAACAAAGATTATTTTGTCTCTCATATGCAACCTAGGAATAAAATAATATGTTTGCCCAAACAACTTCCTCACGCCCACCACAACTGCCTTTAAAAGATAGCCCTTTTTCAATTCACGGCCGTTTTAACCGTATGAGTTATTTAGGTGGATATGGACTGATTTATTTAGTCACAATCGTGGGTTATTTTATTTTGGCCTCCTTTCTTGGAAGTTTTCAGCTTTCAAGTAATTTATTTAATTTTGAGTTTTATAGCTCTCTTTCTGGCCTCAGTGCTTTGGTGGTATGGGCTTTTTGGCTATTCCTGATTTATTTAAATATTGTTCTCGTCGTGCGACGTTTGCATGATCTAAATAAAAGTGGTTGGATGGGATTACTACTATTCATTCCAGTTGTTCAGTTCTTTTTTATGATTTATTTACTGCTTGCCTCAGGTACGGCAGGTCCAAATCAATATGGTCCTTCTCGACCATCAACGTTCATAGAAAAGTTAATGGCTTGGTTTATTTTATTCGCTATTTTAATTAGCCTTATTTCTACCGCAGGCTTTTTTTACTACTTCTCTGGTACCGATACTATTCAAACCCCGTCACAAATCTTACAAAAAGGAACGGAATACTTTTAATTAAAAAACACTTTATTATTTAGATGAACTCATTATAGTAGGCGCACATTTTATCTCCTACTATGATGAAAGCCGATCATCGCTTTCATAATTTTTTAAAATAGAGACTTGTCGTGGCTGATGAACAAAAATCCTTAACGGATGTTGCAAAAAATACAGGCGAACTTTTGCAAGAAGCAGGTACTAAAACCACTCAAACGGTTTTAGCCCATACCGAAAAGTATCATGATGCCTATACCACTATTGATAAAATCGTGGATAGCTTCTGGGAACGTGTGCCTTATATTTGTATTGCGATTATCGTTTTTATTATTTTTTGGCTACTGACCAAATTATTTAAGTTCTTTGTTCGTAAAACCTTAGAAAATCGCTCTTATACGCGCCAAAACCTAGTCTTGGTTCTAAACCGTGTAGGAAGTACGACAATTTTATTTTTTGGATTCTTAATTGCACTTGTCATCATGATCCCAGGTTTTACCCCAGGACAACTTATGAGCGCGTTAGGGATCGGTTCGGTCGCAATTGGTTTCGCATTTAAAGATATTTTTCAGAACCTGCTGTCAGGTATTTTGATTTTATTGAGCGAACCGTTCCGTATTGGCGATTCCATCGTGGTCAATTCACTTGAAGGAACTGTTGAAGATATTCAAATTCGTGCAACATTCTTACGTTCACCAGATGGCCGTCGTATTGTTATTCCAAATGCCACAGTTTATACGAGCGCTTTAACTGTAAATACGGCTTATCAGCAACGACGTTGTGAGTTTGTAGTCGGCATTGGATATGACGACGATGAACAAAAAGCTAAACAGATTATTTTAGATATTCTTAATAATGACCGAAATGTACTCAGTCAACCAGCTTTCTCGGTTAACGTTACAGCTTTAGCAGATTTCTCGGTTAACCTGACTGTACGTTGGTGGGTTGATACTACTGAAACTGATATGTCCTCATCTACAAGTACAATTCAAGCTCAAGTCAAACAAGCTTTTAATGAGAACGGAATTAATATTCCTTACCCAATTCAGGAATTAAAAATGGCTTCAAATCAGCCACTTTTAAACCCAGAAGCATCAACTAAACAGACGACCTAAAATATAAGAAATAGACGTTTCAGTTCTTAAAATACGGTTGCCTAAGCTCACAGCTTGGCAGCCGTTTTTTGTGAGCAAATCAATTTCATAGGGAATAAAGCCGCCTTCGGGTCCAACGACTACGCTGCACGCATGCGGAATATTAACTGGCATGCTCTGCTCGGCATACGGATGAGCCACATAGGCGGGACTTTCCTTTGAAATTAAGTTTGGTAAAACATCTTCAACAAAAGGTTTAAAGCGTTTATATAATTGAATTTCAGGAACAATGGTGTCGCCTGCTTGCTCAAGCCCTAAAGTCACATAGTTATCAAGTTGTTGCAAAAATGGAGTTTGCCAATAGCTTTTATCTACCCGATAACTATGAATCAAACTAATTCTTTCAACCCCCAAAGTCACACTGTCCATAATTAAACGGCGTAAAACTTTGGGCCTTGGTAACGCTACGATTAAATGTACTGGAAGTTTTGCAGGTACAACTTCTTCAGTGATAGGCCGTATACAAACTTCTTGCTCATTCATCGAAACAATTTCAGTGGTATAGCGTGCACCATTACGAACACCAACTTTTAGATTTTGGCCCACCGTAATATCAAGATGTTCACTTAAATGCTGTAATTGGCGCTTTGAGCGAATTAACCATAACTCTGACTGAACATCGTCAGATTCTAACAAAACGATATTCATGGTTTTTCGGCCAAATACCGATTAATTACGCCAATATGTTTTTGTAATGAACCTTGGTTACGCTGCAAAACTTTATGCGCCTGCTCAACCACCTGCTTTGCTTCTTCAGGCTCGGCTAAACATGCCATCCAGATTGCTACAACTTGCTCAGCCTCTTGAGCAATGAGCACACCATTTTCATCAATAAATTCATCAACAATGGTTTGGAAATTAAAGTAACGAGGTCCAATTACGGTCGGTACATTTAAAACCATAGGCTCCAAAATATTATGCCCACCGCCCGGTTCATTAAGTGATCCACCCACAAAACACACCTGACTTAGGGCGTACCATAACCAAAGCTCCCCCATACTATCCGCCAGATAAACCTGTGTACTAGCATGAATACTATGATTCATACTTCTACGATGAGTGATTAGATCTAAGTTCTGACAAATTTCAAATACTTCATCGAAACGTTCAGGATGTCGAGGCACGACAATACAAACTAAATCTGGATCTGACTTTAAATAAGGCCCAAGCACTTCTAAAATTTGTTGTTCTTCTGGTGCATGCGTACTGGCAATGGTCAGAACTTTACGCTGTTCCAAATACCATTGTTGCTGTAATTGCTCAGCCTGATTTATAAAAGCTTCTGGTGCGTGAATATCAAATTTAATATTTCCAACCACCTGACTTTTTTGTTGATCTAAACCAAGTTCTACATAACGTTGTCGAGTCGCATTATCTTGTGCCAGCACCCAGTCAATTTGTTTCAGCATTCCTGCTGTTAGACCTGAAACACGGCTATAACCTTTAGCTGATTTTTCTGATAATCGCGCATTTAATAATAAACAAGGAACCTGTTGTAGTTTGGCTTGATCAATTAAATTTGGCCAAAGTTCAGTTTCAACCAATGCTAAAAGTTTTGGCTGGTACAACTCAAAAAATTGTTTTAACAGATGTTTTTGGTCAACAGGCAAATAAACTGCTTGAAATAAATCTAAATAAGGCGCTTTTAAAAATAATGATTTGGCACGCGCTTGCCCAGTTTTAGTCGTATTAGTAACTAGCACAGGCTGACCGAGTTTAAGATAATGCTCGATTAAAGGCTGCGCAGCATTGGTTTCTCCAACCGAAACAGCATGGAACCAAATTGCTCTCACATTTTTCGGAGATTCAAACGGCCCAAATCTTTCAAGACATTCCTGATTATATAATTCCTGGCTTTCTGCACGTTTTTTTATCCGCCAGTGGTAAAAAGGTTTTAATAAATGGAGTGCGGTGTTGTACCAAAAAGGGGTCGCCAAGCGGTTTGCCTCAAATAGTCAAAGTTTAAAACTGGGGAAAATATAACATAGATAGAAAAAATGGCAGAGTTTCGATACCTAAACTCTACCATTACAAGAAAAGCGATTTACTTACTTAAGAAATGAACTAGGTCAGTAAGTCGAAATCTCAAAGATATTATGAAGCTTCTAGCGTTGGATAGTCTGTATAACCTTCAGCGCCTTTAGCATATAAAGTTGTTGGTTGAAGTTCATTTAATGGCAAGTCTTTTTCTAAACGCTGTAAAAGATCTGGGTTAGCAATATATGCTTTACCAAAAGATACAGCATCTGCCTGACCTTCACGCAGGATACGTTTTGCTGATTCTGGTGTTAGGTTCTCATTGGCAATCCATACACCATTAAATTTTTCGCGAAGTTTAGGACTAATACTATCAGCAGCTTCATATTCACGAGAGAAAATGAAAGCAACATTACGTTGGTTAAGTTGTTCAACTACATAACCAAAAGTTGCTAATGGGTTTTCATCTCCCATATCGTGTGAATCACCACGCGGTGCAATATGAACACCTACTCGGCCTGCACCCCACACTTCAATAAATGCATCAACGACTTCTAATAATAAACGTGCGCGATTTTCAACAGGACCACCGTATTCATCATCACGTTGGTTGGTATTACTTTGAAGGAACTGGTCAATTAAGTAACCGTTCGCTGCGTGTAATTCAACACCATCAAAACCTGCTGCTTTAGCCAGTTCTGCTGAATGTTTGTATTGAGCAATAACTTCTTGAATCTCTTCAATTGAAAGTGCACGCGGTGTTACATACGGACGTTTAGGACGTAATAAACTCACTTCACCCGCAGGTTGAATTGCACTTGGTGCAACAGGAATATCACCATCTAAAAGTTCAGGATGCGAAATACGGCCTACATGCCAAAGTTGAGCTACAATTTTTGAACCTTGAGCATGAACTGCCTCAATAATTTTATTCCAAGCTTGTGCCTGCTCTTGTGACCATAACCCTGGGGTGTCTGCATAACCCACAGTTTTTGAACCAATTACTGTTGCTTCAGTCAAAATTAGACCAGCATTTGCACGTTGTTGATAGTATTCAACCATTAAATCATTAGGCACTCGGCTTTCACCACTACGCGCACGCGTTAATGGAGCCATGACCAATCGATTTTTGATTTCAAAATCACCAACCGTTAAAGGAGTATTGAGTTCAGCCATAATCGCCTCGACTTACACTTTTAATAATTTAAAGTGTTTGTTTTAAATGTTCGATATATTGCTGAATCAAAGCTTCGTTACGTGAAAAATAAGACCATTGACCATATTTTTGGACCTGAATAAGTCCCGCCTGTTGTAACACAGACAAATGATTAGACATCGTAGACTGAGCTACTTTACCCAAACGTTCAATATGACCTGCACAAACACCCTTCTCAAAACTACCACCACATTCTTCCACCGGTAAATAATGTGCAGGTTCTTTTAACCATTGCAAAATTTGCCGACGTAGAGGGTTGGAAAGGGCTTTGCTAATTGCATCAATATCCATAGGCTCAACACGTCTTTTAAACGAACAAAGCTTTGTTCAGCATTTCGAAAACATAATATCGCATTTTTTCGATATTCATATCTATTTTTTTCGATATTCATATCGCATTTTTTCGATTAATATTCGAAGACTGAACTGCTTTGCCGTTTTAATCGCTAAAAATCCAAGAGTTCTAAATATTCATAGATGAACTGTATTTAAACTAAAAGTTCAGCAGACTCTTATAAACCTTGTTTTAAACTCGCTTCGATAAAACGATCAAGGTCACCATCAAGAACAGCACCTGTATTAGAGTTTTCAACACCCGTACGTAAATCTTTAATACGAGAATCATCTAATACATATGAACGAATTTGGCTTCCCCAACCAATATCAGACTTCGAGTCTTCTAGAGCTTGCGCTGCTTCATTACGTTTTTGCATTTCTAATTCATATAAACGCGCACGTAACTGTTTCCATGCATGGTCACGGTTAGCATGTTGCGAACGCTGGTTCTGACACGCTACTACAATACCTGTTGGGATGTGAGTCAAACGCACAGCCGAGTCGGTTTTGTTAATATGCTGACCACCTGCACCAGATGCACGGTACGTATCGGTACGAACATCAGAAGGGTTAATATCAATTTCAATATTGTCATCAACCTCTGGTGAAATAAATACCGCAGAGAATGAAGTGTGACGACGGTTGCCACTGTCAAATGGTGATTTACGAACTAAACGGTGTACACCTGACTCTGTACGTAACCAACCGTAGGCATATTCACCTTCCACACGTATAGTTGCTGATTTAATACCGGCTACGTCACCGTCAGACACTTCCATAAGTTCTGCTTTAAAGCCATGACGTTCAATCCAGCGCATATACATGCGTAAAAGCATAGACGCCCAATCTTGTGCTTCTGTACCACCTGAACCTGATTGAATCTCGACATAGCAAGGATTCGGGTCCATTGGGTTACTAAACATACGACGGAATTCAAGTTTAGCCAGTTCATCTTCGGCAGCACCAAGCTCAGACTGAACATCTTCAAGCAGGCTTTCATCGTCGGCTTCTACAGCCAAATCTAACATCGCTTTTGCATCTTCAAGCTGTGTAGATAAGCCATCCAATACATTAATAACGTTTTCTAGTTCGCCCTTTTCTTTCGCCATCGCCTGAGCACGGCTTTGATCATTCCAGATCGCAGGGTCTTCTAACTCACGTAAAACTTCTTCTAAACGTTCTTTTTTCAGATCGTAGTCAAAGATACCCCCGTAGTGTTTGGCTACGATCAGTTAAGTCTTTCAATTGGTTTAGATAAGGATTAATTTCCACGCGAGTGTTCCCATAAGAGCAGATAAACAGTCAATTATTTTAGCATAGCTTGCCATACTCAAACAAAAGCCCTCAAACATATTGATTTTCAATATCTCATTAATGAAAAATAAATATAATATTATTGATTTACCCATTAAAAATGCATTAAAATTAACAACTTAAATCTTAATAACTTTATAACATATATTACTCTAGAGCTTTATCCATGAAAAAATCAAAATTTTTGTTTGCACTTGTCACAACTGTATGTGCTTTCAACGCAAATGCCTATCAAACTGAAGTTGGTACAATATACGAATTTACAGATATGGATGGTGGAGAAAATAATAGCTTCGGGATTAACGGTAAATATTATTTTAATCCTGTGGAAGCAAAAACTTTCCCTTTAGCTGAAGCTGCTTTTTTAAATAAATCTTCAAATATTGGACTAGGATATGCATATAGCAAACTAGAAGATGATGAAGACTCCGGAAAACTCGAATTTAGTTCTGTAGGCATTACAGGTGAATACTTTATTCCAAATACCCCACTCTATTTATCAGGAGCATTTAACCGCACAAAAACCGAAGTCTCTGCAAATGATTTTGGTTCGGTTGATGATAGTGGCAACGGCTATGCTGTAGAGGTCGGTTTCCTACCAACCGATGGCTTGTTATTGGCTGCTGGTGTAACGGATTTATCTGAAAGCTTTGATCCAATACAAGCCGCTAAATATGGCTTCACTACTACGGTTTCAAATGCCGTAGCCGTAACTGGTGAAGATGATGATACTGCCGTAACTTTACGCGCCAAGTATGTTACTCAAATTTCAGGTTTTTATACTAATTTTGAAGGACAAACCTATATTGGTGATGAAACCACTTATCGTTTAGGTGCAGATCTCTATCTTGATCCTACTTTAAGTATTGGAGCATCTTTTGCAGATTCAACAGCAGAAGATTCAGATACAATCTTTAGTGTTCGCGCACAGAAATTCTTTACACCTCAAGTAGCAGTAGGCTTAACTTATACAACTGTTGATGATGCTGACTCTTTTGGTATTAATGGAACATTCCGTTTCTAAGCCATAAGTATCTATTATTAAAAAATATGAATGCTCAAGGGAATTTTCCTTGGGCATTTTTCATTTTATCTTAAGATTAATTAGTAACATCCTCATACAAAATTGGGTACTTTTACAGCATTTTTTATGATCTACACAAAATCTCCTCAATTTTAATAAAATAAAACATTATGTTTTTATATTTTAAAATCAATATCTTAAATTAAATTACTTTACATAAATATCACACGGTTACAGTACGGTTACTTGCGCAAGATTGACGACAAAGCTTTTTCGTCTAGACTAAAAGTTGTAACAAAACATTTATAAAATCGCTTTTTAGAGGGGAGAGATTCCATGAAAAAACTAGCAATTGCATCAGCTCTTTTATCTGCACTCGCAGTGA
This sequence comes from Acinetobacter sp. V104_13, assembly GCF_031798995.1. NCBI lineage: Bacteria > Pseudomonadati > Pseudomonadota > Gammaproteobacteria > Moraxellales > Moraxellaceae > Acinetobacter > Acinetobacter sp. V104_13. The sequence continues at coordinate 87,113 of NZ_JAVQNP010000021.1, forward strand.
GTGGCGCAGCAAACGCTTACCAAGCTGAAGTTGGTGGTTCTTACAATTATCTTGATCCAGACAACGGTAGCAGCGTAAGTAAATTCGGTGTTGACGGGACTTATTACTTTAATCCTGTTCAAACTCGTAACGCTCCACTTGCTGAAGCAGCTTTCTTAAGCCGTGCAAGTAACGTTAACGCCCTTATCAACTATGGCGATAACAGCGGTACAAAAGATACTCAATATGGCGTAGGTGTTGAATATTACGTTCCTAACTCAGATTTCTACCTTAGCGGTGATGTAGGTCGAAATGAGCGTGAAGTCGACAACACCAATATTGACAGCAAAGTAACTACTTATGCAGCTGAAGTAGGTTATTTACCAGCTCCAGGTTTATTACTTGCTCTAGGTGTTAAAGGCTACGACGAAAAAGACGGTAAAGACGGCGCTGATCCAACAGTTCGTGCTAAATACGTAACTCAAGTAGGTCAACATGACGTAAACCTTGAAGCGTTCGGTGCGTTCGGTGACCTAGACGAATATAAAGTTCGTGGTGACTACTACATCGACAAAACTTTAAGTGTTGGTGCTGATTACTACAACAACGACTTAACTGATAAAGATGAATTTGGTATTAATGCTAAAAAATTCTTAAATCAGCAAGTAAGTGTTGAAGGCCGTGTTGGATTTGGTGATAACGACAACACTTATGGTGTTCGTGCAGCATACCGCTTCTAATCAAGCCTAAAGTCATAAAAAAATCCGCTCAATTGAGCGGATTTTTTTATTGGTTTAAATGTACGATGCGTAATTGTAAATTCACATTGCCATTAAATGCATTACGATCTATTTCATAGACTAAATGTACATAATCTCGCATTGGGTCAAATTCAAAACGGCCTGCTGCATTAAAAGCAATTGCATCAAAACTGTATTGGTCGAGTGCTAATTTAAGCTTCAAATGCGTTTCTTTAAGCCAGCGATAATCAACAACTTTAAAATGCCCCTCAAACTGAGGAAAAGGGAATTTTTGTCCCCAAGGCCCCAACTGTTCTATCCAATCTAATGTATTTAGTTGCAAAGCCGAAGCAGGGAGTTCTCCATCCGTCCATAGCGTTGCTTGAAACAAAGATTCTTCCATTGCTGCAATGCAATTGGTAAATGCAGTTTTAAAAGCTTCGAAGTTTTCTTTACGTATGGTTAAACCCGCTGCTGCTGCATGACCACCGAAATGGCTCACCAATTCTGGATGTTGTTCAGCAACCTGTTCAATCGTATCTCGAATATGCACTCCATCAATTGAACGTGCAGATCCTTTTATATGAATACCATCTTCATCAGGTGCAAACACAATAGTGGGGCGATGAAATTGTTCTTTTAAACGCCCTGCAACTATCCCAATTACACCTTGATGCCAGTTTTCTTCGAAGAGTACAAGAGCTGGAGGAATCTCTTCTTTTGAAAGCTGCAAGCTATCTAAAGCAGATAAGGCTTGTTGCTTCATCTCTCCTTCGATTTGACGGCGCTCTATATTTAATTGATTTAACTGTCTCGCGATCGGATAGGCAGATTCCATAGTGTTAGCTAATAAACATTCAATGCCTATACGCATGCTCTCCATGCGTCCAGCAGCGTTAATACGCGGACCTAAAACAAAACCTAAATCTTGTGCACGCAAAGATGAAGCCTCACGGCCAGCAATATCTAGCAACGCCAATATTCCGACTCGGCATTGATGTTGTTGAATACGTTTTACGCCTGCGTCGACCAAAATGCGGTTGTTATAATCTAAAATAGCAACATCGGCATACGTTCCTAAAGCAACCAAATCTAGATATTGAGTGACTTTACTTGTACTTTTGTTTTGCTTGTTACGTAAACTTGCTAAATTGGCCAGCACATAAAATGCGACTCCAACACCTGCAAGCGCCTTACTTGGGAACTCACAACCTAACTGATTTGGGTTTACAACTGCTTCTGCAAGCGGTGTTTCTTTAGTCGTTAAATGGTGATCTGTAATGACCACTTGCATGCCCAGTGCATGTGCCGCATCAACACCAGCATGGCTGGAAATGCCATTATCGACTGTAATTAATAAATCGGGTTGATAAGTTTGATGTGCAAGCTCTGCAATTGCTGGGGTAAGTCCATAACCGTATTTAAATCGGTCTGGAACCAAATAGTCAACTTGTGCCCCCATATCGCGAAGAACCAATACCATTAAAGCTGTACTGGTTGCTCCATCGGCATCGTAGTCACCAACAATAACAATTTTTTTCTGCTCATCAATAGCTTGATCTATTAATGCCACAGCAGTTTCTAATCCCTTGAGCTGCGGAGCTAATAAATTCTTAAGCTTTAACTCTAATTCCTGTTCAGATTGTACCCCACGCCTTGCCAAAATTTCGGCAATAAACGGAGGCACGCCCTGAAACTGTTCAGGGCGTGTCAATAAAGGTCTTTGTTTGATTTGTATTTTTGTCATTTAAGGCATCAGTCGGTGCAACGTCCATTGATCGTCGATTTTTTCATAACTCAAGCGGTCATGTAAACGATTTGGTCGCCCTTGCCAGAATTCATAGTAATCTGGCTGCAGACGATAACCTCCCCAGAACTCTGGTTTATCAAGCACTTCACGACTTGTAACTTGCTGTTGTAAGTCTTGAAAACGTTGCTGTAACAGCTCTCGGCTTTCAATCTTACCACTTTGCGGCGTACTGATATGCGCTGCAATCTGGCTATCACGTGGTCGTTTACGATAGTAATCTGTAGACTCTTGCTCAGCAATTTTAACTACATGACCACCAACTCGCACCTGACGCTCTAGACTTGGCCAGTAAAATAATAATTCGGCATATGGATTTTCTGCCAAATCAGTACCTTTCTGACTGTCGTAATTAGTATAAAAATCATACCCAGCTTCTGTAGCCCCACGTAACAAAACTGTTCGAACATGAGGTCTGCCATTCGCGCTTGCTGTCGCTAATGACATTGCATAGGGTTCATGCAAATTGGATGCTAGAGCATGGTTAAACCAACCAAGAAACTGCTGATGAGGATTAGATTCAACCTGCCCCTCATGCAATTCTCCTTGCTCGTAGTTTAAGCGTAATTCACTTAAATCTTTAATGACATCACTCATGTCATGCACCTTATGCGACTTGTGCTTGTGAACGAACTGAATCTGCTAAATGCTGAGCTAAAGCATTCACTTCTTGCTCATCATCACCTTCGACCATAACTCGGATCACAGGCTCTGTTCCTGATTTACGAATCAAGATTCGTCCACGCCCTTTGAGCTGTGCTTCTGCTTTATCAAATTCAGAAACCAATGCCGGGATAGAATACGGATCAAGCATTTGTTCTAAACGTACATTCACAAGAATTTGTGGGAATAGTTTAAAGTCTTGAACCAACTCATGCAGCGCTTTGTTCTGCTCGACCATCACGGTTAAAACTTGAAGTGCTGCAATAATCGCATCACCTGTCGTACTCTTGTCTAAAGTTAGAATATGGCCAGATGGTTCCCCACCAGTAACCCAACCATTTTCTTCTAGGGCTTGTAATACATAACGGTCACCAACCTTAGCCCGAACAAAACCAACATTCGCTTTTTCAAGTGCGACTTCGAGTGCCATGTTACTCATGACAGTACCCACTACGCCTGCTGGCTTATTTTGAGCCTGAGTCGCTAAAATATATAAGATATGGTCACCATCAATTAAGTTACCAAACTTATCCACCATCACGACACGGTCAGCATCACCATCAAAGGCAATCCCTAAATCTGCTTCGTGCTCAACTACAGCTTTTTGTAGTTTTTCAGGATGTGTTGAACCACAACCTTCATTAATATTTAAACCATCTGGCTCATTATATAAAGCAACAACTTTTGCCCCTAACTCACGGAAAACCGAAGGACCAACGCTATACGCCGCACCATGAGCACAGTCCAACACAATCTTTAAATTATTTAAGTCAAAGTGGTAAGGGAAAGTAGATTTACAAAATTCGATATAGCGACCATTCGCATCATTTACACGAACACTTTTACCTAAGTTTGCCGTGTCCTCAATAAACAAATCTTTTTCTAATTCGAGGTTAATTTCTTCTTGTAGAGCATCTGGTAATTTTTTACCTTCGCTTGAGAAAAATTTAATACCATTATCAAAATATGGGTTATGTGATGCAGAAATCACGATACCTGCATGCGCATGTAAAGCACGAGTAAGGTGCGCAATTGCTGGGGTTGGTAATGGGCCAAGCAAATGAACATATACCCCAGCAGCATTTAACCCCGCCTGCAAAGCAGACTCTAAAATATAACCAGATAAACGAGTGTCTTTTCCTAATACAACAAGTGGCTTATTTTTTGGACTCGTTCGTTTTAATACCTTCCCTGCAGCAAAACCGAGTTTTAAAGCAAACTCTGGAGTAATAGGCATTTGCCCAAATTTTCCACGAATACCATCCGTTCCAAAATAACTCATAGCTTATCTCATTTTTACGCCACTTCAGCCGTGGCTTACTTCATATATGGCAATTCCGCCATATCTCTTTTCGTCAGATTTACTTTACACCAAAAACAAAAAGCCGTCAGTGTAATGACGGCTTTCTTCATTGTTTTGGTTACGAAAATCTAACCAACACGATAGTTTGGAGCTTCTTTAGTAATCGTTACATCATGAACATGTGACTCAGACATGCCTGCTGAAGTAATTTTCACAAATTTCGCATTTTGGCGAAGATCTTCAATCACAGCTGAACCTGTATAACCCATCGATGAACGTAAACCACCCATCATTTGATGAACGATGTTACCCATTGGGCCTTTATATGGAACACGGCCTTCGATTCCTTCTGGTACTAACTTCTCAGCACCCGCTTTTGAATCTTGGAAATAACGGTCAGCAGAACCAGTTGCTCCCGCCATTGCACCTAATGAACCCATACCACGATATGCTTTGTAGTAACGACCTTGGAAAAACTCAACTTCGCCCGGCGCTTCTTCAGTACCCGCAAGTAATGAACCAACCATGATCGTACTTGCACCCGCACCGATCGCTTTTGCCATATCGCCAGAGAAGCGGATACCGCCATCTGCAATTAAAGGAATTTGATCTTTTAGTGCACTAGCAACGCTGTCAATCGCAGAAATTTGTGGCATACCGATACCAGCCACAATACGTGTTGTACAGATAGAACCAGGGCCAATACCTACTTTTACAGCATCTGCACCTGCATCTAATAATGCTAATGCAGCATCACCAGTTGCAATGTTGCCACCAATCACTTGTACTTGAGGGAAGTTTTGTTTCACCCAACGTACACGTTCAATTACACCAGCAGAGTGACCATGTGCTGTATCAACAACAATTACGTCAACACCAGCTTCAACCAATGCTTCCACACGACTTGGTGTATCAGCACCAGTACCTACCGCAGCACCAACACGTAAACGACCAAGATCATCTTTACAACTGTTTGGATAGCTCTCAGCTTTGCGGAAGTCAGTTACTGTAATTAGGCCTTTAAGTTCGTTGCTCTCACCAACGACTAAGACTTTTTCAATACGGTGTTTTTGCAATAATGCTTGAATATTTTCTTTAGACTCGCCTTCACGTACAGTTACTAAACGATCTTGGCCTGTCATGATGTTGCTAACAGGTTGTTCTAAATTGGTTTCAAAACGCGTATCACGGCCTGTCACAATACCAACAACCTTGCCGTCTTTAACAACAGGTACACCGCTAATGTTATTAGCGCTGGTGATTGCGATGAGTTCACGTACTGTAGTTTCAGGCGTTACAGTGATAGGGTCTTTCACCATACCCGCTTCGAATTTTTTCACACGGCGTACTTCTGCAGCTTGAGCAGCAATATCCATGTTTTTGTGCAAAATCCCGATACCACCATTTTGTGACATAGCAATCGCCATACGTGACTCAGTCACTGTATCCATTGCAGCTGAAACTAATGGGATATTTAAATGAATGCCGCGAGTTAAACGTGTCTTTAAAGAGACATCTTTTGGGAGAACAGTAGAGTAGGCAGGAAGTAATAAGACATCATCGAAGGTTAGCGCTTCTTGAACGATGGTCAGCATAACAATCTCACTGGTAAATTCCGTGAGCTATTATAAACAAATTTCAATGCAATTTTCATATTATCTTTGCCTTTTTCAGCAATAGATATAGAGCTTCTCCAAATAACTCCCACTTATTATAGTTTTAACGTTGTTTTTTAATCGAGGTTTTTGCAACCCAGAATTTTATCTGGGTTGATCATTAGACATAATATTTAGGTAGGACAGCTAAAAATTTGCTCAGTCATTAAATCTACGCCGCATGGCAAGGTCTCAATCCAGTCCAAAAACTGATTGACCATTTCTTTACCAATAAATGGACTACCATGCTGAGGCACAATCATTTCAATATCCATTTGGCGCACCATGTTGACCCACAAACGGATAACTTTATTGGAACACATATAGCGTTGGTGAAAAGCCTTCATTTTCATGACGTGCGTATCGAAATCTTTTAAAGGCTGATTAGCATCTTCAACAATCGAGGCACCCATATCGCCAGAAAACAGAATCTTAGCAACTGGATCATAAAACTGAAAATTACCCACCGAATGTAAGAAGTGAGCGGGAACTACCACAAGCTTGGATTCTCCTAGAGTAATCACTTGGCCGCGGTCAGGTAATTCAATAAGACGGTCTTCCCAATTCCCTTTCATACGCTCACTCATAAATGAGGAATTTAGGTGTGGTAAAAAACGTGCCCATAATTTTGATGCAACGACTTTAGCATCGGTATAAACCAGCCAGCGTGGCATTGAAGTAATAATGTCCGGATCTTGATGCGAGGCCATCACATAGTCTAGATTTTTCAAACGTGTATATTTATTTAATTCCATCGTTAATGGAACGTAGGTCAAATCGCCACCCGGGTCTATTACAGCAGCGCGTTCATGGTCAATAATTAAAAATTGATTGGCTTGGATGCCTTCCCCTTTAACCAAGCTGGTAAAACTAATACATTTATGTACGCCATTATCAAATAATATCTGCGATGTTGTTTTTTCAAACCCCATACAATTCCCCAAAAAAACTTTAAATATTAGATATTTTTATATCCATACTAAAATAAAGGGATTCAGTAACTCTTGCAATAAACTACTTTATTTTTCTAATAATATTTTAAAATTGATTTTGCTTTTCTTATTTTATAAATGAATCATAATGTTATTTAAAATTAAACCACAATAAATTAAAATAATTCTCATTATCAAATTTATTTTTGTGCTGCTTAGGCCTCCCATGAATCAACCCTTCCGTTTTTCAACATCAAAAACATTGTTAGCAGTTGCTATTTTTACTTCGATGACAGCAAGTCACGCTGAAGAAATAACAGAACAACAAAATTCGACCAGTGTTCTCCCCACAATTTCTGTTAAAGCGCAAAAAGAAAGCACTTCACCTTATGTCGCAACGAAAGCAAACTCTGCCTTAAAATCAGATGCACCCTTATTTAAAACTGCTCAGTCGGTTTCGGTAGTAACCCGCGAGCAACTTGACCAAAAACAAGCAAAGACACTTACAGATGCACTTGAAGGTGTTGCGGGTGTTGGAGCTGGGAAACTTGGTCGTCGTGGCTGGGATGATTTCATTATTCGAGGACAAACTTCTTCTGATTCAGTTTATGTCGATGGTTTAAGAATTGGTCAAAGCTCTCCAACTCCATCTGTAGCAGCTGAAATATCAGGTATGGATCAGGTACAAGTTTTAAAAGGGCCTGCCTCTATTAATTTTGGTTTGGTTGCTCCAGGAGGTATGGTCAACTTAGTGACTAAACGCCCTCAAGCTGAAAGCTTTGCTCGGGCCACTATGACTTATGGCAGCTATAACCTTAGAGAAGGAACGTTTGATTTAAACTATAGTCCTAATAATAGTGAAAAAGGTGCTTTCCGTTTAAATGGTCGTATCTCTGACCAAGATGACCCAACAGATTATGTGTATTTTAAAAATTACTACGTCTCTCCCTCTTATAACTTTGACTTAGGGGATAACACTGATCTATCTGTCATCGCAAGCTATCAGCATCGCGAATACATCCGTCAACAAGGGTTACCTGTCATTGGTACATTAAAAGATAACCCTAACGGCGCTATAGACCGAAGTTTATATATTGGCGATCCTAATTTTGGTAAATATGAGGCCGATGTTTACCGTACAGGTTATACCTTTAAACACGCTTTTGATAACGGTTGGAACTTTAATCAGAACTTTGCCGTACAAAAAACTGAAATGGATGGCACTGCTGTCTTTGCTCGCACAGGTAACAACTTTTGGGTAAAAAACAAACAAGGTGAAATCGACTACACAACCATTAGCCGTAAAAATAATAGCCGCCATCAAATTATTGATAATTTAAGCTTTGCCATTGATAACCGTCTAAATAAACAGTTTGATTTATATGGTATGCAACACGACCTTAATATTGGAGTAGACGCTTTTCAGGAAAAAAGTGATTACACCAATGATAAATACGATATTGGCGATTTAAATATCTATGACCCCGTTTACGGTCAAAATGTAAAATTGACTCAAAATGTTCGTGATATCAACCGTCTCAAATATTTAGGGCTTTATTTACGTGACCGCATTCAGCTTAATGACCAATTACTTTTAAGCTTATCTGGTCGTCAAGACTGGGCTCAAACTCAAACTACAAGTTTGGTGACTGGCAGTACGAGTAAACAATCAGACAATGCATTTACGGGCAGTGCCTCTGTCATGTATACCCTTAATGACATTGTGGCTCCTTATGTCAGCTATGCCACTTCATTTACCCCAAATAGCGGTACTGATGTAAATAACAATCCGTTCAAACCTGAAGAAGGGAAACAGGTTGAAGTCGGAATGAAATTACAAAGCCCAGATCAACGAGTTCAAGGTGCTATCGCTTGGTACGATTTAAAACGTCAAAATGTTTTAGTCACTGATACTGCGAATAGTGGCTATAAAGTACAACGTGGCGAACAGTTAACTCGCGGTATTGAAACTGAGCTCAGCGCAGAAATTTTAGAAGGTTTAAAATTAACAGCTGCCTATACCTACACAATTGATGCTGAAATTAGTAAAGATGCAAACGCGAGCAATGTAGGAAAAGCACTAGATAATATTCCTGAGCATGCTTACAGTCTGTCGGCTCGTTATAAATTTGACCCTGCCTCAAAACTTGGTTGGTATGTCGGCGGTGGATTCCGAGGTGAAACCTATAAAACTATGGATAAGCTAGATGTCCATATTCCAGGCTATACCGTATTTGATACAGAAGCTGGCTATGACGCTGGACATTGGGGTGCTCAACTTGCGATCCGTAATCTATTCGATAAAGATTACTATGCAGGTGCCTTAAATGAAAATTTGGTGACTTTAGGTAATCCACGTCAAATTAACTTTACTGTGAAATTTAACTATTAAAATTACCTATAAAAAACGCACTCGAATTGAGTGCGTTTTTTTGGCAGCTTTAAATGCGTTAGAAGAAGTAATACTGTACTAAAGTAGAGATACCTACAATTAAGAAAATAGCAGCACCAATTTTATGAATGAGCGAGATAGATAAACGTTCAGCCAATTTATTACCAATAAATACAGCAGGTGCATTAGCAATCATCATCCCTAAAGTTGTACCCAACATCACCCAAAAAATGCTGTCATAACGTGCAGCTAAAGCGACTGTTGCTATTTGGGTTTTGTCACCAATTTCTGCTAAGAAAAACAGGATAAAGGTTGCACCAAAAACACCAAACTTTTGCCATCTATTAATACTATCCGTTTCATCATCGAGCTTATCTGGAATAAGCATCCAGAACGCCATACCAATGAAGCCAGCGGCAAGGACCCAGACTAAAATTTCGGGGCTCAACACGGTCGTAATCCACTGTCCAAGTACAGCAGAAATACCATGATTAATTAGAGTAGCTAAAAGAATCGCAATAAGAATAGGGATTGGCTTACGGAAACGTGCAGACAGTAAAAGGGCCAATAATTGGGTTTTATCGCCCATTTCAGCGAGGGCAACAATTGAAGTAGAAATCAGAAATTCTTGCATGTCGTTTCTCTGGCTAGCATAAATGCCCATGACCTACCCCTCCTGCTAGCCAAATATCTGCAGAGTGGTAAATCAAAGGTCTTGCCAACTCGGAAACGATGAGACGTTTAAGCTATGATGACCATGTTCTGTTGAACAATTATGTTGATCATCACCTATTCATTTAGAAATGAATAGCGGCTACTCCCCAATGAAGTATGCGTTTATTATATTCGAGTAGTTCTATTTTTCAAACATTCAGGCGAAAAATTTTATCCACGCCCAAACTAACAATCGTCCTAGACCCAATAATAAAGCCAAACAAATACTTAAGTTAATAAATCCAAAATTATTAATGCCAGTTACGTGCTGAGATTGAAATTCAAATGGTAAAATAAGCATTGCTACAAATACTTCCAAGCCCATTGCAACGTAGGTCATCCATTCCCAAGGAAAGTGTAAAACACTCACCCACAACCCCATTAATAAAAATACAATTAATAGAATCGGCACCATGATTTTTAAAAATCCTACCATTTATTCTTTCTCCTTTACCGACTAACGAGAAATTTCTCCTCTCTCGACACTTCATTTTTCGTCTTTAGATTAACTTAAAACCAATTAAATTAAATATCAAAATAAAACCCCGCCGAAGCGAGGTTTTAATGATTCATTTAAAAATATTAGATTAATAAAGTACGAATATCTTTAAGAAGTTTCGTAAGTTTATTTGTAAAGCGAGCTGCATCTGCACCATTAATTACACGGTGGTCATAAGACAATGACAATGGCAACATTAAGCGTGGATCAAAGTCCTTACCATTCCAAACAGGCTGCATCGTTGCAGGTGAAATACCCAAAATCGCAACTTGCGGCCAGTTCACAAGTGGTGTAAATGCTGTACCACCTATTGCGCCCAAACTTGAAATAGTGAAATTCGCACCTTGCAAGTCTTTCGGTGTTAATTTCTTATCACGTGCTTTTTGACCTAACACACCCAATTCAACTGCAATTTGCTTAATTGATTTTTGGTCAGGATTACGTAGTACTGGTACTGTCAAACCATCAGGTGTTGCTACCGCAATACCCATATGGATTTCATTGCGCAAGAGCACTGATTTACCGTCATCAGATAGATGACCTGCGAATTCACGCTCTTCTTTCAACAAATACGCAACCGCTTTGATAATGAATGCCATAATCGTCAGGCTGATACCTTCTTTTTTGAAGTTGCCTTTTAGCTCATTGCGCCAATCTTCCAACTCAGTAATATCAGCCAAATCGAACTGGGTGACTTGCGGAATAAAGTTGTTCAATGACAATTGCGGAATTGATACTTGCTGCAAACGCGTCAGTACTTTTTCTTCCACGCCACCAAACGCTGTAAAGTCAGGAAGCTTTGGCAAACCTGAAACTGCTGGTGCAGCCGCAGCAACTGGTGCAGCTTGTGGCGCAGTTAAACGAGTCTTCACATACGCAAAGATATCTTCTTTAACAACACGGCCATGTTCACCAGAAGTTTTAACTTGAGATAAAACTACACCAAGTTCACGAGCAAGCTTACGCACAGCAGGGCCTGCATAAACTTTAGCGTTTTCGGCTTCTTGCTCTTTGGTTAATTTATCATTACCAGAAGAAGCAGGAGCAGATACTGATTGAGTCGGAGCAGGAGTTGCCGCTTTAGGTGCTGCTGCCTGCGGAGCTGGAGCTGATTCTGCTTTCGCCGCTGGTGCAGCAGCAGGTGCTTGGCCTTCAGCTTCAATTGTTGCCAGCAATACACCTTGTGAAACTTGTTGGCCTGCTTGCAAGTGAATTGCTTTCACAACACCAGCAACAGTACTTGGAACTTCCACAGTTGCTTTATCTGACTCAACAACAACAAGGCTTTGGTCTACATCAACTTTGTCACCAACCTGAACCAAGATTTCAGCAACAACTGCTTTATCTACACCCAAATCAGGAACGTTAATGTCAACCGGTCCAGATTGAGTAGCAGTCGATGCTACAGTTTCTTGCTGAGCTGGTGCAGGTGCTGCCGCTGGAGCTGCTGTTGTAGAAGCAGGTGCCTCAGCTGGTGCACTAGATGCAGACGTTGTTTTTACTTGAATAAGAACAACACCTTCTTTAACTGTATCGCCTTCTTTAACTTGAATGCTTTCTACAGTACCTGCAACACTGCTTGGTACTTCTACAGTTGCTTTGTCAGACTCAACCACAACGATGCTTTGTTCAACATCAATCTGTTCGCCAACTTTTACTAAAATTTCACCAACTAGTGCTTTTTCAACACCAATATCGGGAACTTGAACTTCAACCACTTGGCTAGTGGTTGCCGTTGCTGGTTGAGCAGCAGTTGAAGGCTGTTGAGCCGCTGCCGGTGCTGCTGTTTGTTCAGCTGCTGGTGCAGCTTTTGGAGCTTCTTCTGCTTGAGTTACTGGTGCAGCACCCTCAGCTTCAAGTTCAAGCAATACCGTACCTTCAGTTACGCTATCACCTTCTTTGATTAAGATGCTTTTTACCACACCTGCTGAAGTGCTAGGCACTTCAACAGAGGCTTTATCTGACTCAAGCAAAACAAGGCTGTCATTTTCTGCAATGCTGTCGCCAACTTTTACTAAAATTTCAGCAACAACTGCTTTATCTACACCAATATCAGGGGTCTTAATTTGCATGCTTAGTTCCCCTCACCTGTTTGCGTTTCATTATATTCAGCAACTGCCTGAACTTCTGGATGCGCTTGAGGAGCCCATGCCACTGGACGGTCAGTATCTAACTCAAAGTTAGAAATTGCGTCTTTAACTAAACGTGCGTCCACTTCACCTTCGTCAGCTAATTTTTTCAAAGTAGCAACAACGATATGTGCAGCATCAACACCAAAGAAACTACGTAAGTTAGCACGTGTATCTGAGCGACCGTATCCATCTGTACCTAATGCAACAAATGGGCGACCATCTGGAAGATAAGCACGGATTTGTTCGCTGTAAGCACGCATATGGTCTGTTGCTGAAACAACGATACCTTCTGTACCACGTAACTGTTTAGATACCCAAGATTCTTTCACTTCTTCAGAAAGTGGGTGTAAACGGTTGTATTCTTCACATGCCATACCATCACGTGACAACTCATTGAAGCTTGTTACACTCCAAACGTTTGAGTGGATTTGATATTCATCACGTAAGATTTTCGCAGCTTTGATTACTTCACGAAGAATTACACCTGAACCAAGTAATTGGACAGTTGCTTTTTCATCTTTTTCGAATAAGTACATACCACGTTTAATGCCTTCCTCAGCGCCTTCAGGCATTGCAGGATGCTCGTAGTTTTCGTTCATTACAGTTAAGTAGTAGAACACACGCTCTTGGTTCACATACATACGTTGTAAACCGTCGTGTACGATTACAGCTAATTCATAACCAAAACATGGATCATAAGATACACAGTTTGGAATAGTGTTCGCCAAGATATGTGAATGACCATCTTGGTGCTGTAGACCTTCACCATTCAACGTTGTACGACCAGCTGTTGCACCTAACAAGAAACCTTGAGCTTGTGCATCGCCCGCAGCCCATGCAATGTCACCAATACGTTGGAAACCGAACATTGAGTAGTACATGTACATCGGAATCATTGGTAAGTTATTCGTTGAATAACTTGTTGCCAACGCCGCCCATGCACTCATTGCACCAGCTTCGTTAATCCCTTCTTGAAGCATGTGGCCGTCACTTGCTTCACGGTAATGCATTAACTGTTCTTGGTCTTCTGGAGTATATTTTTGACCATGAGCTGCATAGATACCGAGCTGACGGAACATACCTTCTAGACCAAAAGTACGTGCTTCATCTGGAACGATTGGTACTACGCGGTCTTTAATCGCTTTTTCTTTGAGTAAAGAAGCAATTAAACGAACCATCACCATAGTGGTAGATTGTTCTTTACCACCTGAACCATTCAATACAGCATCAAATACAGATAATTCAGGAATCGCTAAAATTTCACTCTCTTTACGACGTGCAGGTAGGTAACCACCTAACGCTTCACGACGCGCCTTCATATACTTCATTTCTGGAGAGTTTTCACTTGGGCGGTAGAATGGAAGCTCTTCTAACTTATCGTCTGTAAATGGAAGATTGAAACGGTCACGTACATATTTCAAAGAGTCGATCTGCATTTTTTTGATTTGGTGAGTTTTGTTCACCGCTTCAATTTCTTCAGACAAACCGTAACCTTTAACAGTTTTCGCAAGAATAACTGTTGGTTGACCTTTAGCTTTCATTGCTTCTGCATAGGCAGCAAACACTTTGTAAGGGTCGTGACCACCACGGTTGAGATTATCGATGTCTTCATCGCTTAAATCTTTTACAAGTTCCGCAGCTTCTGGGTACTTGCCAAAGAATTTCTCACGTGTATATGCACCACCTTTCACTTGATAGCGTTGGTATTCACCATCAACTGTCTCTTCCATTACCGCTTTTAAAGCGCCTGTGCTGTCTTTTGCAAGTAGTGGGTCCCAATGACGGCCCCATACCACTTTAATAACACGCCAGCCCGCACCACGGAATAAAGATTCTAGTTCTTGAATGATTTTACCGTTACCACGTACAGGACCATCTAAACGCTGTAAGTTACAGTTAACAACCCAGATAAGGTTATCAAGCTTTTCGCGACCAGCAAGTGAAATAGCACCAGTACTTTCTGGCTCATCCATCTCGCCATCGCCAAGATAAGCCCAAACTTTACGATCTTCTTCTTTGATCAAGCCACGGTTCATCAAATATTTTTGAATATGTGCTTGATAAATCGACATGATTGGACCAAGACCCATTGATACAGTTGGGAATTGCCAATAGTCAGGCATTAAATATGGATGTGGATAGCTTGGTAAACCGTTACCGCCAACTTCACGACGGAAATTACTTAACTGTTCTTCAGTTAAACGTCCTTCAAGGAATGAACGTGCATAAATACCAGGAGCACAGTGCCCTTGGTAATAAATCATATCTCCGCCAAAACTATTGCTGTTTGCGCGGAAGAAATGGTTAAAACCTACGTCATATAATGTTGCACTTGATGCGAAGCTCGCCAAGTGTCCACCTAAATCATCACCTGTTTTATTCGCGCGAAGTACCATTGCTAAGGCATTCCAACGAATCAATGCACGAATACGGCGTTCCATATCTTGGTCGCCTGGCATTGCAGGTTGTTCTTCAACAGAAATTGTATTTAAGTAAGGTGTATTGAGACGTTGAATTGGAACATGCTTAGCAATTGCTTGTTGGTAAAGTTTTTCCAACAAGAATGCCGCTCGTTCAGTTCCCATATGTTGTAAAACTGAATCGAATGCATCTTGCCATTCTTGGGTTTCTTGTGCGTCGGAGTCACCGTAAAACGCCATAATTCACCTGTTCCTTGTTCTCTAATCTACTTTGTATTTTTACCACGTTTTACCCCTTTCAAGTTATTGCCTCGGGTGAATGTGAGGGGGCCCTATTATTTTCTGAATGAATAGTCATTGACCGAGCAGTAAACAAAATAACAAAAAAACGCCAATAATGGCGTTTTTTTATACAATCTTTGCGTTAAAAAAGGTTTAGCTTAGTTTTAGATTCATAAATTTAATAACCTTACCTTTTTAACTATTCTTTTATGGAAGCATCGCTAAGTAAGTAGTTGGGTTCTTACGTTGACCGTCTTTTACTACTTCATAATGCAAATGTGGACCAGTACAGCGACCTGTACACCCTACATTAGCAATATGTTCACCTGCAGATACTTGGTCGCCTACACGTACCATTAGACGTGAAGCATGAGCATAACGCGTTAAATAACCATTGCCGTGGTTAATTTCAACATATTGACCATAGCCAGTGCCCCAGCCAGATTTAGTTACAATACCTGGGCCTGTAGCATAGATTGGTGTGCCACTCGGAGCAGCCATATCTAATCCGCCATGATGTTCTGCACGACCACCCATAGTGCGGCCACCAAAGTTTGAAGAAACTCGTACAGTATCAGGAAGAGGGTGAGAAACTAACCAAGAGTAAGAATTTGAAGAAGAGGTATTAAAAGAATTTTTTGCGGTTGTGTTACCGTACTTCTTTGCGAGCGACTCATTGTTGAGTTCAACTGTTTTTTGGCGTAAGGTCACTGAAACTTTCGCACTCGCCGGAAGATCTAAATCATCGGGATGAGTATATGAACCTTGAGATAATGTTTTTGATAGCTGTTCCAATCGATCTGAGTCAGTAGATTGGTTAATTGTTTGATAATCTGCAAAAGCAACTGATGCTGCCGAAGCGGCAAGTGAAAACGCTAATAAAATACGACGCGTGTGCATAAAAACCTCTTGAAACTGTTCTTACTCAAGTTCCTTATGATCTCTTCCTTGATATCGATTGAAATGAACGCTTAAGATTAAGACAAGAATCCATCCGAGAATGACCATGTCTAAACCCGATAACGTTTTTCAACAAACCGGAAAACACATAAAAACAGGAAACCTTACGTTTCTAACAACGCAAGTCGCGCAATGGCAAAGACTTACGAAAATTATCCAACCCTTATTGCCCCAACCGGAACAATGGCAGGTCGTGTGTTATCAAAATGGCTCTTTAATCATTACTGGTGAAAATCAAGCGATGATTAGTCAACTCAGTTATTTACAGAACCAATATGTATCTAAATTATCTCAGCTTGAAGGGTTAAAAGACTTACAACGAATTCAGGTCCGATTGAGAAATAAAAATATTCCAAATGCACCCTCATCTGAGCCATCTAAACCCATTCCCCCGGAAACACAAGAAATGTTACGTAGTGCAGCCGACTTCGTGAGCGACCCTAAGCTTAGCCAAGCTTTACTACGTTTGGCAAGCAATAAAAAATGACGAGCTTTCTATTTCTTAATTAGAATCATTATTATTATGTGATTATAATCACACTTTTAAATGTTACATTATAACGTAGCCAAGTAAAGACAAGGACTTATGTCACGCTCACATATGGAATTGGACATTGACTCTCGTCATCAAATGTTACAATTTCATAATTACTCGGATCACTTTGAACATTGCGTAACAACTGATTATTTAAAGCATGTCCTGATTTATAGCCATCAAACTTGGCAATAATTTGATGACCAAGCAAATACAAATCACCAACTGCATCTAAAATCTTATGTCTAACAAATTCATCAGCGAAACGTAAACCTTCTTCGTTGACGACCCCTGTATCATCTACACCAATTGCATTATCCAAACTTGCACCTAGTGCTAAATTATTTGCCTTCAGGTAGTCCAAATCTTTCATGAAACCAAAAGTACGTGCCTCACTGACTTCATAAACAAAAGTTTCGGTCGAAAAGTCGATCGTGGCAGATTGATATTCTTTAGCAAATGCCGGATGGTCAAAATCAATCGTGAAATTTAATTGAAAACCATTGTGAGGGCTAAAAATTGCTTTCTTATCATCGATGAGTGCTTCAACTGGTTTTAATATTCTTATGAATTTTTTCGGTGCATCCAGTTCTTGTAATCCACCTTGCATTAAAAGGTAAATAAATGGACCAGCACTACCATCCATAATTGGAACTTCAGAAGCAGATACCTCAACAATCAGGTTATCAATTCCTAAACCGGCAATCGCACTCATTACATGCTCAATTGTGCCTACTTTTATATCTCCGGTTACCAAGTTGGAGCACATAAAAGCTTCTTGGATGAGCAATGCATTAGCAGGGATATCGACTGGCGGATCCAAATCGATACGGCGAAATACAATACCTCCATCCACGGTATGTGGAATGAAATTGATCATCACTTTTTGACCGCTATGAAGACCTATTCCACTCGCTTTTACCACACGATTGAGAGTACGCTGTTTCACCATGCTTTGTAACTTCTTTTTTAAAACCGCTATACGTTAGCATATTTAGTCATTGATCAAAAATAAAAAAAGGCAGTGTTTAAACACTGCCCTTCATTAAATCTAATGATAATTTACTTACGTTGCTGATTTTTCAAGTAATCTTGAATACTCATTGGAGAAGAACGCGGAGTAGAACTTGCTGTGCTACTGACTTCATTATCGGCGTTTTGACGCTTATTAATTGCAGGAACGTCATCTTCATCAACAGATTGAGCTGATTGAGACGATGCATGGCTTACCGTATTACGTTTTCTTGGTTCAGCATCAGCTGCATTACGAGTTAAACCAGTTGCAATCACTGTTACGCGTAATTCATCACGTGCATCTGGATCAAATACTGTACCGTAGAAGATTTCACCTTCATCAAGGTCAACAATCTGGTTCACAACGTCAGTAATGATTTCAGTCTCACGTAGCGTAATATCATCACCACCCGTAATATTAATTAACACGCCTTTGGCATTAATAATATTTACGTTATCAAGTAATGGACTACGGATCGCTTGTTCAGCAGCTTGACGCGCTCGATCTTCACCACGACCTAAACCAGCACCCATCATTGCATAACCGCGAGTACTCATTGCAGTTTTCAAATCGGCGAAGTCAAGGTTAATGTGACCACGGTTAACAACCAAGTCAAAGATACTACGTACAGCGTTTAACAATACATCATCAGCTTTTTTATAAGCATCTTTCATTGAAATATCGCCATATACGCTCAATAAGCGTTGGTTAGGGATAATAATCAATGAATCAACATGTGCTTCAAGTGCTTCAATACCGCGTTCAGCAGATTTTAAACGACGACGGCCTTCAAAGTTAAATGGAGTTGTAACTACGCCAACGGTCAAAATACCCATTTCTTTAGCAACTTCAGCCACAACAGGCGCTGCACCAGTACCTGTACCACCACCCATACCAGCGGTAACGAAAACCATATCGGTACCTTCAAGGTGGTGACGAATGATTTCACGGCTTTCTTCTGCTGCAACTTGCCCTACTTCAGGGTTAGCACCAGCACCTAGACCACGTGTACTTTGCTCGCCTAACTGAATTTTGAAAGGTGCATTCATACAGTCCAGTGCTTGTTTGTCTGTATTGGCACAAACGAATTTAACACCTTGAATATCAGACTGCACCATATGTTGAACGGCATTACCGCCACCACCACCTACACCAAATACAGTGAAACGGGCTTGACCGTTGCCATCGTTTAGTTCATCTTCTATAAATTCAAATGAGGCCATGACCTTTAGGGTTCCTAATACATTATGGCAGTCACTTCAGCCCGTATACTGCCTTGATTTTCAAAAATAACTAATTTTAAGAATGCTGTGCAATACCAACCTTGTCAAGTACAGCGGTTTTCTCTTACAACTTCCTAACAATTCTACCAATAAATACATACATCCTAAAAAATGGCTTTTAACTTGCTATTAAACGCATTCCAGCCATTTACCATTCGTTCCCATACCGAACGGTCATTTGCCTCTTCAGGCTCTTCAACAGCATCTTGCAACTCACTTTGGCTAAACATGAGCAAACCAGCTGCTGTTGCATACATAGAACGACGTAAGGCTGCTTGATGTTGATCATCAGCATAAACCTGTAACGGCGGATTACCCAAATGTGCAGATACACCCAACATACGACGAGCTAAACTCACCATACCTTCTATTTGACAAGCATCCCCTGTCAATACTACCCCATGGTATAAACCATGAATTGCACCGCTTTGTTCGAGTTCATCGCGAATCTGGCTAAAGATCTCTTCATAACGGGCAATAATAATTTCTGACAACTCAATTCGGCTAATTGTTTGAGGGCCATCAATTCCTTCTACCTGAATCATGTGATCTGGCTTAACAGCACTTAAATCGACACAACCATGCAAAATTTTAATTCGTTCAGCTTCTTCTGTCGTGGTTTGCAATACAGCAGCAATATCACGTGTAACGTGTTCACCACCGCGTTGCAATGTACGTGCTAGAGCCAAACGACCATCTAGATAAACAGCAAGATTGGTAATGCCTGCGCCAATATCAACCAGACAGACACCATACTCTTTTTCATCTTTCAGCAAGCTTGCCTCAGCGGTTGCCAGACAAGACACCACCATTTTTTCAACCCCGATATTTGCACCTTTCATGGCACGATCAAGGTTTTGCATAGTCGCTATAGGCATCATCATTAACTGATAATGTCCAGTCATACTATGGGCAGTCATATTAATTGGATTCTGCACCCATTCAGCAGAATCACCCAACTCAAAGCCTAACGGCACTGCACTTGCTAAATAGTAATCAGAAGTCACATGACTTGCTTTTGCCAATTCTAACGCGCGCACGACTTCATTTGTTGTAATCACATGTGCTGGATTAGATACTGGTGTGCGACCAGAGGCATAAAAACTTTGCAACTCGGTACTCGGAATAGATACCCATGCGCTATGAATGCGACATTCGGCCATATTTTCCGCTTCAGCAACAGCATTTTTAATCGCAGCAATGACTTTATCGAGGCTTACAATTTTTCCTTTATTCATGCCTCGATTGCGAGCAGTTGCCATACCGATAACTTGAATGTTATCCGGCGCATGAATTTTTCCAATCAAAACTGAAACTTTATGCGTCCCAATGTCAATCGCAACAACTGAGGGAACAGCTTCACTCATCACTCATACCATTTCTTTGTTGTTTAATACCAGGCAAATTGCCTATTTTAAAGCCACGTATTATGGCTTTGCTTTTGTTCCACCTGCAATGCTTGTGTCATCACTCGTTACAACAAACTGACCATTCACAATTTTAGGTGGTGTTGCGTTCTTCCATTGAATAGATAATCCATTACGATATCGCAAATCAATGGCTGAGATTTTCGACCACACCGGTTTTAAGTCAGATTGTGCCAGATGACTTAAACGTTGCAACTTATTCATTGTTTGATCTTGGTCAACAATAATACGTAAACCAGAATCAAATTGCATAAACCAAGTCATTCGCTCAGTCAGATATAACTCTTTTAAGCGTAAATTAACAGGATGGAATAATTGATTAATTTCATTATAGCGTCGCATCATCATTTTTGACTGACTTACCGGCCCATGAAGCAACGGAAGTTCAGGATGAATTGTCGGCTCCGCCTCACTAAATACATCGCCTCCATCGCTTAACAAGCGACCTGTCCCCCAACGGGCGATAGCATGTCGAGGCATGACACGAACACGAATACCATTGGGCCAAGCACGAGATACAACAACTCGGTCTACCCATGAAATTTCTAATGTTTTGTCACGAATCTGTTCTAAATCAGATGTGAAATAATTCGCTTTTATAATTGGAGCAACATGTTGCATCACTTGTTGGGTTTCAACAGAAGATGCTGAACCTACAACTTCTAGTTTTGCAACTGTTGCATCTGTAATAACTTTATATAACCCATAAATTCCGACTGCCAGCACTACAAAAGCAATAACCAACAGCACCCATCCACCAGCATTCGCAAGCTTCTGCTTACGCGTAGGCGGTTTATCATGAATAGAGGTGATGGCCGCACGTTTACGGCGCATGGAAGCCGGAAGTTGTGCCATATTTAAGCCGTACCTTCCAATGTTTGCTCAAGAATCGCAACACACAATTCATCAAAGCTATAACCAACCGCTTTAGCAGCTTTTGGAACTAAAGAGTGACTGGTCATACCTGGAACAGTGTTTACTTCTAAAAGCCAGAAATTGCCTTGCTCATCCTGCATTGCATCAATACGGCCCCAGCCTTCCGCACCCACCGCCTGAAAAGCACGTAAACATAAAGCTTGAAGGTTTTTCTCTTCAGCCTCACTCAGACCACAAGGGATACCATACTCTACATCGTTACGTTGATACTTCGCTTCATAGTCGTAGAAAGCAACATCTGCTGGTGGTTGCAAACGAATAACCGGCAAAGGCTGTCCATTGAGGAATGAAATTGTGAATTCACGACCAGTGATCCATTTTTCTGCCATCACCACAGCATCGTGCTGAGTCGCCTTTTCAATTGCAGCAGCAAAGTCTTCTGCTTTCTCAACCTTACTCATGCCGACACTCGAGCCTTCATGTACAGGTTTGATAATAACAGGTAAACCTAACTCAGCAATCACCGCATCTAAATCTGTTTCTTTAGTAATAATGCGATATGGCGCTGTAGGTAAATCGCTACCTTGCCAGATTTGCTTGGTTTTAACTTTATCCATGCCAATAGCAGAACCTTGCACGCCTGTTCCTGTATAAGGCAGATTTAACCATTCAAGCACACCTTGAATTTGGCCATCTTCACCGCCGCGACCATGCAATACAATAAATGCACGATCATAATTTACAAGTTCAGTCACACTGCGGTCTTGTGGATCAAATGCTTCAGCCTGAACACCTGAACGTAACAAAGCGTCCAAAACTGCCTGACCACTATCCAAAGACACAGCACGCTCAGCCGATTTCCCACCAAATAACACGGCAACTTTGCCGAATTTTGTAGCATTTGACACGTTTAAATCCTTAACCCGATAATTCAATACTTTTTGTTTATTTCACATACAAATGGTGTTGCGCAAGTTCTACTGAAATTGCTCCCACGTTACCCGCACCTTGTGTTAATAACAAGTCATTTGGTTGTAACACATTTTGCATGATGTTTTGCAAATTACCTTCAACCGGATCGACCAAAATCGGTTCTACTTGTCCGCGTAAACGAATACTACGCGCTAAAGTGCGGCTATCTGCACCCACAATAGGTTTTTCACCAGCAGGGTAAACTTCCAACAATAATAATTGATCGACTTGAGAGAGCACTTCAATGAAGTCATCAAAACAATCGCGAGTACGAGAGTAACGGTGTGGCTGGAACAACATAACCAAACGACGGTCCGGATGGCTTTGGCGAGCAGCCTTAATAGTTGCTTCTACTTCTTTCGGATGGTGTCCATAGTCATCAACTAACTTAACGTTGCCATCAGCAAGTTCAAATTCACCTTGCACTTGGAAGCGGCGGCCAACACCACTAAATCCTTCTAATGCACGGCTAATTGCATCATCAGAAACACCTTCATCTGTTGCAACACCAATTGCTGCCAAGGCATTTAAAACATTATGTAAGCCTGGTTGATTAATTGTTAAACGCAATGGTTCACGGCCTTTACGCAATACAGTGAAGTGCGACTGCATACCATCTTGTTCAATATCAACTGCACGAATGTCATTATCTTCATTAAAACCATAAGTAATGACCGGACGGCCTACACGCGGCAAAATTTCACGAATGTTCGCATCATCACCACAAACTACAGCCAAACCATAAAATGGTAAGTTATGAAGGAACTGTACAAACGTATCTTTTAATTTATCAAAACTACCTTCATAGGTGTCCATATGGTCAGCATCGATATTGGTTACAATCGCTGCCATTGGTTGCAAATAAAGGAAAGATGCATCTGATTCATCAGCTTCAGCCACGATGAAACGACTTTCACCTAAAGCCGCATTTACGCCTGTACTGTTAAGTAAGCCGCCAATAACATAAGTTGGATCAAGGTTTTCTTCCGCCAACATTGTCGTCAAAAGACTTGTGGTTGTAGTTTTACCATGTGTACCAGCCACAGCAATACCGTGACGGTAACGCATAAGCTCACCTAGCATTTCTGCACGACGTACAATTGGAACACGCTGTTCAATCGCAGCTTTAATTTCCGGATTTTCTGGATCAATTGCTGTAGAAACTACAAGTACATTGGCATTTTTAATATTTTCCGGTTGATGGCCAATATAAACTTTGATGCCATTTTTCTCTAATTGTTCTGTAGTTTTAGACGCTTTAATGTCTGAACCGGAAATTTTATAGCCTTGGTTACCCAAAACCTCTGCAATGCCACACATCCCAGCGCCACCGATCCCCACAAAATGAATGTGTTTGATACGGCGCATTTCAGGCACTTTAATCAGTTTTTTTGCTTGGTTCGCAGCTGTTGATGGAGACATAGTAAATCCGATTACATTTTTTGGATAAGATCAACCACATGCTGAGTCGCATTTGGTTGGGCATGTTGACGCGCTTTCACTGCCATTTCAGTAAGTAATTGGCGGTTCATCAGCGAAGTGAACAATTCATTTAAAACATCTGGTGTCATGGTCGATTGCTGACAAATTTTCGCAGCACCGATATCCGCCAGAAATTTGGCATTTGCAGTTTGGTGGTCATCAACTGCTATAGGGAGTGGTACAAAAACTGCGGCTACACCTGCTGTTGCAACTTCTGTTACCGTGAGTGCTCCAGCTCGGCAAATAATTAAATCTGCCTCACTATAAGCTTTTGCCATATCTTCAATAAATGGCAAAACGTGTACAGTTAAATTAGCTGGTGCATCTGCATAAAGTGCTTGAGTTGCCTCAACTTGTTGCTGACCACACTGGTGAAAAATATTGAGTGGAACTTGTAATTGTTTTAATGCTGGAGGTAAGCGTTCATTGAGTGCTTTGGCACCTAAAGACCCGCCCACAATTAAAATATTTAAAGGCTTGCCTGCTTGCTCACGCTCATCATAGCGCCACTTTGGGCTTAAAATATCAGTGATTTCACGACGCACAGGGTTTCCTGTGGTTACAACTTTTCCACCAGCAGGAAAGGTATTTGGAAATGCTTCACACACCACTTTAGCAACACGAGATAACTGTGCATTGGTAAAACCTGCAACTGCATTTTGCTCGTGAATAAGTACAGGAATGCCTAACAAACGTGCGGCTAAACCACCTGGACCAGCTACATAACCACCAAAGCCTGCAACCGCATCAACTTTAAGTTGTTTCATATAGCGCATTGCACTAAAAGTGGCTTTTAAAATTTTAAAAGGTGCAGCAACTTTACGGACTAATCCATTGCCACGAACACCTTGGATATCAATTTGATATATTGGAATATTTTGATCTTTTAATAACCGATTTTCCATACCTGTTGGCGTGGCTAACCATGAAACCTGACAACCTTGTTGTTGAAGTTGTTTGGCTACGGCGAGGGCTGGAAAAACATGTCCACCTGTACCGGCAGCCATCATCATGACATGTTTGGGTTTGCTTTGCTGTGAATCGGTCACGGTCTAATTCTTCAACTCAAAAAACAATGGAAATTGTCATCTATTTTTGTAGCCGTTTATTTTAATCCTAAAGCTTCATTAACGAAAAGCTAATTTCACTCGTTTATAACAGAAAGATGTGCTTTTTTGAAAATATGCCTACAAAGCTGTGGTGTATTTAGTATTGTTATTTTATTAATTCATATATTTTCAGGTGATTTCCAATAAATACCGCTGAAAATCACCTGAAATAAATAATTAAGCTGTACGGCCAGCTTCTAATACATCAAATAGATCATCGGCAATTGAAGTACCAAATTGAGCATCAATTTCGCGGATGCAGGTTGGACTAGTGACATTAATTTCAGTGACATAATTACCAATCACATCTAAGCCTACAAAAACTAAACCTTTTTCGCGCAAGAAAGGACCAATTTTAGCTGCGATCAACTTATCATTTTCAGTAAGCGGACGCGCTTGGCCTAAACCACCTGCCGCTAAGTTACCGCGCACTTCACCATTTTGTGGAATACGAGCTAGGCAGTAAGGAATAGGTTCGCCATTTACCATTAAAATACGCTTATCCCCTTCTACAATTTCAGGAATGTAGCGCTGAGCCATAATTGGACGAGTACCTAACTCTGTAAGCATTTCTAAGGTAGAACCGATATTTACACCATCTTGATATAAACGGAAAATTCCCATACCACCCATACCATCAAGTGGCTTAACGATTACATCGCCATGTTCTTTAATAAATTCACGAATTAAACTTTGTTGAGATGTTACAAGTGTAGGCACTTGTAGCTCTGGAAACTGCGTTGCAAAGAGTTTTTCATTGCAATCACGCAGTGATTGAGGCTTGTTAATAATCCATGAACCTTCGCGCTCAGCTTGCTCAAGCACGTAAGTCGTGTAGACAAAATTCATGTCAAACGGCGGGTCTTTACGCATGAGCACAACATCGTAAGCCGCGATAGATTCTTTTTTCTTTTCGCCTAACTCATAGTAATGGTTGTAATCTTCGAACACCTTTAACGGTGAAATGAGGCCGTAAGCTTTGCCTTGATCGATATATAAATCTTGTTGTAATGCATAACCTAATTCATGTCCACGACGGCTCGCCGCCCACAACATTGCCATGGTTGAATCCTTTTTAAGGTTTACGGTTTCAATCGGATCCATGACGACAAGTACACGCATGCTCAAGCTCTTCTTAAAATTTAAATTAGCATGAGTATAACTGAGATTTTTCACTGGTTTTTCTTAATTTCAGTAAAACCTTATCGGTTATTTCTTTATCTTGAACTAAGGTAAATTCAGTTAAACTATGATCATAAAATATTATTTTTAAAGGCTAAACATGAAACTTTATCGCTATTTAACTGGCCCCGATGACTCTGCTTTTTGTGCACGAGTGACTAAAGCTCTGAATCATGGTTGGGAGTTATATGAAGCACCCACTATGACCTTTAATGGCACGCATATCATTGTGGGACAAGCAATTTGCAAAACAATTGATGAAAATTATGATCCAGAAATGGATATTTTAGATGTTCTCAAAAATAACGCGTAATTCCAGAAGGGTGCTTTTAATCGATAAAAAGTCCCCTTTAAAACCCAATTAACAAGAAAAACTAATGCGTCAACTCATACAATTCGTTTAATTTGCTAATTAACTTATTAAAAATCAGTTATTAAAAAATAAATATGTCATTTTTTAAGATAATAGTTCTTTTATTCTAAACAATTAAATGATTATAATTATCATTTATACTTTTATTTTTGTTAATTGATTTTATTTTTATGTTAAGAATTTCTATACCATCTCCCCAAATGAAGCGTCTTTTCCCGCTGAGCTTACTCAGTTTAATGATCTTGAATATTCAAGGTGCCTACGCAGAGGAACCGACTGATTCAGCCGCAAAAGTGGCAGCTACCATGCCCACCATAAAAATTGAGGCCATGAGTGAGCTCGATCCAATTAAAAGTTATATCGACTATGATAAAGCCAATGTCACACGTAATGGTTTAGACAAAAAAGATATTCCTCAAACCGTTGATACGATTGATGTTCAGAAATATAAAATTTATGGATCGAATGATTTAAGCGTTATGCTGCAAGGCACCCCTGGCGTATCAACCAGTTACGATATGCGCGGTGATGGCATCACGATTCGTGGCTTTGGTGCCGATACAGGTGATATTTACCGTGATGGCATACGTGAAAGCGGACAAGTACGTCGTAGTACAGCAAATATCGAACGTATTGAAATTTTAAAAGGTCCCGCTTCTGTTTTATATGGCCGTAGTGCTGGTGGCGGGGTTGTGAATATGGTGAGTAAGTTCGCCAATTTTGACTCCAAAAGTTCAGTTGGTGCGTACGCAGGTTCTTACGACAACTACGGAACAACCGCTGACATCAACCAAGTACTTAATGACAATTTAGCAGTACGTTTAACTGGAGAATATGGTGAATCAGGGAGCTTCCGCTCCGGTATTGAAAATAAAATTGAAATGTTTTCACCAAGTTTCACTTATAAAAATGATGATGGAACTCTCACTTGGACCACACAATATACCTATGACAAATTAGGTCGTGTACCTGATCGCGGACCATCACGTGACATTCTGCCTGCAGGGACTTCAATTAAAATGGGATTTGCCCAAGACGGCGATTATGTGGATGATATTTTGCAAGTGGTCCGCACCGATGTGAATTATCAATATGCGCCTGATTGGAACTTTCACTGGGCAGCAAGTTACCGACAAGCAGAACAAAACTTTGACCACTTTTATTTTGGAACTTATTGTGGTTTAGATGGTAAAAACTCAAAGAATGAGTCTTGTACTAAAAAAGGTTACGTCGACCAAATTTACTACTGGCAACAAACCAGCAATAAGACCACCACCAATACATTTGATATTAAGGGCAAGTTCAAAACAGGCTCACTTGAACATCAAATCATGATGGGTACAGACTGGACATATGAACAACGAGAGCCACGCTTAGCAAATGAATCTCAGAATGGTTCTATTTACGGCTACGTTAATCCATTCACAGGCGAACGTGAATATAGCCGTGGCAATGGCCCATTAAAGATGAGACAGCATAACTATAATGAAGGCACAACTTACGGCGTATTTATTCAAGATTTAATTGGTCTAAATGACCAACTTAAACTCATGCTGGGCGGCCGCTACGATTACTTTGACTTTTCAACCACCAACAAGCTGACAAAAGAACACCGTAATGTAAAAGATGGCAGCTTTAGCCCAAATGTTGGTTTGGTATGGCAACCGCTTCCTGAACATAGCTTTTATACCTCTTACTCTAAGAGCTTTGCACCATTTGGCGGACAAATGGGTGTTAACCAAGTTACTGGAAGCACCGATGTCACAAAAATGGATAAAGAGCCTCAATATAACGAGCAATATGAAGTTGGGGTAAAAAGCGAATGGTTAGATAATCGTTTAAATACACAATTTTCTGTTTTTGATATTCGTAAAAATAATATTCGGTATAAACCAAATCCTAATGAACAACCAGAAGTATGGGCAACTGCAGGACAGCATCAATCTCGTGGTCTTGAATTTAGTTTTATTGGCCGTGTACTTGATAATGTCTTTGTCCGTGGTGGTTATGGCTACACAGATGCAAAAGTAAAAAAAGACAAACAAAAGCCTGAACAAGAAGGTAACTATTTAGCAAATACATCTAAGAACACAGGTAATTTATTTGTTCGTTATTTACCAACCGAGCAGTGGTATACCGAGGTGGGCGTGACCTATGTCGGGTCTTATTATCCAAATATTAATAATCAAGTAAAAATGGAAGGATTTAACCGTGTCGATGCAGCGATTGGTTATAGTGCAGACCCATGGAATGTCACACTTGCAGTGAATAACCTAACTAATAAAGAATATTGGCGTTCGGACAGCATGCCAGGCACTCCACGTAATGTGTTATTGCGTTTGAATTATCAGTTTTAAGTAAATATTAAAAAGGCATACCCCTATTTAGGGGTATGCCTTTTGTTTTTAATAATAAAAGAAACAAGTTTTTTATCTTCAATAAATAAAATATTTAATTTTTAGATTATACTTTCCTCATTAAAGATACCAATTAAATCAACAATATGAATAAACAGTTTATTTTAACTTTTTTATTATTTTTTTTATCGCTATCAACAGAGGCAAAAATCATTACTCTTTCAATTGATACATATCAAAACTTATCAAAACAACAGCAAAATAGTATTAAAGACAACCTCAACAAAGGATGGATCAGTTATGCTAGAGATGATACAAAAATTCATTATTTGAGTTATCAACTAATTAAATCTATTTCAGATTCCATCGTAATAGCCCCTGTTAAAACTACATCAGTCAATCTAGGAGATTTAAACTCTATAGGGTTATGGCAATTTGACTGCAAAAATAAAAAAATGATGTTGTTGTCTACAGCAACTTATTCAATTACGAATTCTAAAATATTTTCAATAGAAGAAGTAGAATTTCCAAAAGAAGTACCAGCTATTCCTAATTCTATGGCAAATAGAATTTTAGAAATGGCATGTGTTCTGAACTACATAAAAAATAATTAGTCATAAAAGGAAGAAGAGCTCAAGCGCTCCTTCCTTTTATATTATTAAAAATCAAATCCCGTATTTTTCACGATAAGCTTGCATGTTTGCTAGTGCTTCTTTTTCGCCTTTCGCCTCTAAATAATCCATTAAATCTTTCATGGTAATCAGTGCGTGTACAGGAATTTCTAATTCTTTTTGAACTTCTTGAATTGCAGAAAGCTCACTTTGACCACGTTCTTGACGATCTAATGCCACCAAAACACCTGCAATAGTTGCGCCAGCATTTTTCAAAATCGTTACAACTTCACGAATCGCTGTACCTGCGGTAATTACGTCATCAATAATCCAGACCTTTTTACCTTCAACCGCAGCACCAACTAGAACACCGCCTTCGCCATGATCTTTCGCTTCTTTACGGTTAAAGCCCCATGGCACGCTTTTGTTATGGACTTGAGACAAAGCAACAGCAGTCGCCGCTACAAATGGAATACCTTTATAAGCTGGTCCAAAAATCACATCAACATTTTCACATTGTGTTAATTTATCAGCATAGCCTTGCGCTAAAAGAGATAAAGCTTCACCATCGTTGAGTAGGCCTGCATTAAAAAAATAAGGACTCACGCGTCCAGATTTTAAAGTAAACTCACCAAATTTAAGCACACCGCGTGATAATGCGAGTTCGATAAATGCTTGCGGGTGAAATGACACAGGCGTTGTCATGAGGTGCTCCAAATTCACAATTGAGGTTAAATTTTCGCATGATACCAAAGGATCAGTATCCAAGTGATGTAAAAATTCTTCGAGTCGTTTCCATTAACGTAAATGGCTTACGTTCTTCAGTAACGAAAGGCTTACTTGAATGGTTAGAACAGTCAGATGCCGATGTCGTATGCATGCAGGAAAGCCGCATTACCCATGAACAATGGACTGAAAAATTTAGACCCGAGGGATGGCATACCCATCTCTTTCCAGCAGAGCGTGCAGGTTACGCGGGGACTGCGATATATAGCCGCCTACCCTTCGTCTCTGTTAAAGATGGTTTAGGGTTTGAGCTGGCTGACAGTCAAGGCCGCTTTATTTCCGCGGAATTCGATTTAGGTTTGTCACATCCGGTACATATTGCATCATTATACTTACCTTCGGGCTCAAGTGGTGAAGAAGCGCAAGCACGTAAAGATTTATTTTTAGGTGAATACGCAAAAATCTTGAAACAATGGCGTGATGAAAACAAGTCAGTCATCATTTGTGGTGATTACAACATTGTTCATAAACGCATTGATATCAAAAACTGGTCTGGTAACCAGAAATCTTCTGGTTGTTTACCACATGAACGTGCGTGGCTTGACCATATCTATGATGAACTGGGCTATGTCGATACTTTCCGTGTAGTTCGCACAGAAGCGGAACTTTATTCATGGTGGTCAAATCGCGGTCAAGCGCGTGCAAAAAATGTAGGGTGGCGTATTGATTACCATGCATGCTCGCCAGACTGGAAAGCACGTACAATTAATGCTTGGGTTTATAAAGATCAATGGTTTAGCGACCATGCACCCGTTATTATTGACTATAAAATTCAAGAATAAGTGAACACTCGTTCACTTACATTGTCGTTTTCGCTTACAGCATATGTCGTTTTTGAGTATTTTTCTTACACAGCTTTAACGGCATTATAGCCCCACGGCACAGGGAAGCAGTCAGGATGACGCAAAAGGATAGGACGCCGTAGGAAGATAAAATAAACTTATGATAAGTTTATTTGCAAGGATGTGACATTGGACGTTGAAATGAGACCCGCATGATCAGGATGATTAAATGCGGGTTTTCTCTTTTCTGTCTCTTATTTTGCGCTAAGTTCTTTGTTCTTTTAGTTTTAACTTCTTCTTATTAAGCTCATTATTACCTTGTCTTATGACAATAACATGACATTTCTCTTTCGATTAATCATTAATTTTCATTTGTTTTAAAAGTATCGGTATAAAGTAGTGCTTAAAAGCATTTTGGGTTAGGCTGTGTGCTCTCTCTTTTTGACATGGTCCGATAAAATGTTAAAAATTTATGGAATTAAAAACTGTAACTCAATGAAAAAAGCATTCGATGCCTTACAGGCTAAAGGGCTTAACTATGATTTTCATGATTATAAAAAACAAGGCATTGATGCAGATACTTTAAAAATCTGGTTAAAAGAAATTGGACAAGATACCGTTCTTAACAAAAAAGGCACGACATGGCGCAAGCTTTCAGAAGAAGAACAAAACCGTGCTCTAAGCAGTGAAGATCACCTGATTGAAGCACTTATTGCTCAACCAAGTTTGATTAAAAGACCTGTTTTAAAAACTTCACAGGGTTTTATTGTGGGTTTCGATGAAACCACCTATCAAAATATTCAAGCCTAAAAAAACGAGCCATTTGGCTCGTTTTTTATTAAAACTTTTAGTTCGCGCGAATCCATGTTTGGTTACGACCAAGTGCAGAAACGCCAATATAACCACGTAATTTAAGCTTTTTGCCGCCATCGGTTAACTCACCTTTCAGTTTGTAAGTTTTACCTGATTTTGGGTCTAAAATCGTACCGTTTTCATAACTGTTACCACCTACATTTTTTAAATTATGTACAATGGTGACACCTTTAAGCGGTTTGTTTTTGTACGGACCTTCACATTTTGTACAAGCGTTTTCTTCACCTGGTGTCAAAATGTTCTGGATGGTTGCTGTTAAGGTTCCGTCCTTCTGTTCCGTAAATTTCACTACGGCTTTTGGCTTGTTGGTCTGATCATCAATCGTTTTCCATACCGTTCCATTGAGTGAATCAGCCGCATTGGCAAATGCAGCCATACCAATGAGTCCTAAAGCTAAAGCAATCTTTTTCATTTTTGTAATATCCTTGGGTCTTTCAAGATTTTCAGTATTCAGAAGTCGCAAAGATATTGCAATTTTTGAATGTGACTGTTTCGTGTAACCTTGTAATCTTGCAAAATAAAATTTACAAGAAAACAAGAAACTAGCATAAAAATGGATGCTATATGAATATATCAAATGTTTGGAAATATTATTTTACAGAAACTTTTCTTAAAACAACAATTCGCAAGCCAAGCCAGCTAAATTTGCCGACTACTGCCTTACGCCCTGTGCTGGATCAGATGTGTCGTGCTTTCCCACGACAAAAAAATGTATCCGTGCGCCCGATTCGACTAGCAGGTATTAAAGGTGAAGAAATCAAGCCGCAAGATTCTGCGACTCAACTAATTTTTCACATTCACGGCGGTGCTTTTTTCCTTGGTAGTGTCAAAACACATCATGCTTTTATGACGGATTTAGCTGCCCGTACTCAAATGCAGATTATCCATGTGGACTATCCGCTTGCACCTGAACATCCATACCCTGAGGCAACCGAAGCTCTATACGACATCTATCAGTCTTTAGTGGTCCAAGGCATCCAACCGAAAGATATTATTTTATCGGGTGACTCATGCGGGGCAAATTTAGCGCTAGCACTTTGCTTGCGTTTAAAAGAACAACCCGAACTCATGCCGAGTGGCCTAATTTTATTGTCTCCATTTTTGGATTTAACACTCACGAGTGAGTCTCTTCGGTTTAACAAAAAGCACGACGCCTTATTATCTATTGAAGCCCTACAAACAGGTACTCAGTACTATATAGGCAATCATATCGCAGCCGATGACCCACGTGTTTCACCTATTTTCGACGATTTACATGGTCTTCCACCAACTTTGGTTCAAGTGGGCTCTAAAGAAATATTATTAGACGATGCCAAGCGTTTTAGAGAAAAAGCTGAAGATGCTGGTGTTAACGTTCAATTCAAACTTTATACGGGCATGTGGCATAACTTCCAGATGTTTAATGCTTGGTTTGATGAAGCTAAACAAGCATTGGCAGATATTGCTGAATTTGCTCATGAGCTTGATAAAACTTAATTTACTGATAAATGATGTGAATAGTCCCAAAACTTTTCACATCATTTTCTTTATAAAAGACATCATGTATAAATTGAAAATCATGTTATGTTTAAAATATAAATTATTTAAACAATCCAATTTTAGGATGGTCTAACAAAGAGGCATCTATATTTAGGAGCCCTTATTTATTATGAAAAATCGTTTAATCACTCATCCAATACATAGAACAAAACAGGTGATAATCGATTTCATCCACAATAATCACATCATCAACTGGACGCCATTACAAAAAAGTGCACTGATGCTCACACTTGCTTGTGCAATGAACTTCAGTTGGATTTTATGGAAAGGCTATATTTTAATTACGCCAAGCGTTTGGCAATGGGCAAATCTGCCTTTAGTTGAATCACAAATCTTGCTCAATTTATTTACTTTATTTTTATTAGGCGCTTTGATAATCCCCTGTTATCGCTACAAAAATGATGAGTGGGCTCAAAAAGTTATTCCTTTCATTAGCGTGCAGTTCTTTGCACTTATGCTATGTCATGATGGATATTTAATTGGCAGTATCAGCCCTGCCACTATGGTTGGTTATGTGGGTACGATTGGGGTGGGTTTGGTGTTATTTGACCGTAAAATTGTTTATAGCGCCCTTGTACCTGCCACAATTATTTTAACTGTTTGTACATATTTAAGTATGACAGGTGCTTTAGCGTATGCACCTCTATTTAATTTTAGAGCCATGGATCATGCCCAAACCAATTCTTTCTGGTTAGGAAGTATGGCTTTTTTTATTATGCCGATTTTATTGGCTTGTTTTATTTTATTTGAAATATTACTCACCCAATGGCGTCAGCGAGAAACTTATATTCAACGTTTAAGCCAAATCGACCCATTAACTAATGTATTAAATAGACGTAGTTTAAACATGCATTTGGAGTCGCTACACCAACAACAATTTGATTATGCTGTGGTACTTCTTGATATCGATCATTTTAAAAAAATTAATGATATATACGGCCACCATCAAGGTGATCAAGTCTTAATTGAAATTGCTCAATGTCTTTCTGAGAATTTACGTAGCGAGGACATTATTGGTCGATTTGGTGGAGAAGAATTTATTTTACTACTCCCCCATACAGATATTATTCAAGCAGAAAAAATTGCTGAGCGTTGTCGCCAAGCCTTGCAAGAATTACCTGTTTTTACCGCTCAAAATAATCCTATACACATTAGTGCGAGTTTTGGAATAAGCAGTTCAGCTTTTGCACAAGATCCTTATCTGGTTATTCGGCAGGCTGACCAAGCACTCTATGCAGTAAAAGCTTCAGGACGTAATCAGGTACGTACATTTCATCAGACAGAAGCTATCGATACCTTATGATTCTTTGAATTTTGCCAAACTCGCAAGTTGCTGCAAAAGCTCTTGCTGACTAAAAGCGCCCGTTAAACGTAAAGCACGAATCTCTTTTTGCTCTGGACTTAAAAATAAATAGGTCGGTGGTCCTAAAATATTCCACTGTTTGAGTAGCGCTTCATGCGACTGATCATAATGGCTCAAATCAAGCTTAATTAAATAATAAGGTGCAAGAGCAGATTGAACCTCTGGTGTTTTTAAAATACGGTGCTCAATCGGTTGGCAGGCAACACACCAATCTGCGTAGATATCAACCACAATAGCTCGGTCATTAGGTGCTGCCGCTAAAATTTTCTCAAAGTCCGCTGCTGTAGTTGCAATATGCCACTCGGCCATATGATTAGAACTTTGCAAAGTTCGATTTTGAATGTGTTGATATTGGTTATAGGCTACAAAAGGGGTAACGATTAATAATAAAATCGCATAGAGCCACTGTAGCTGCCCTTTTTTCCAGAAAAACTGATAAACAGCATAGGCTATAAAAGCAAGGCCTAATACGAGGCTAAGCACTTGCATGCCCAAATCTGGTAGTAAAGGGCGAATAAAATAAAGACTTAACCCTAACATCAGAAAAGCAAAAATCACTTTAATCTGATGCATCCAGTCGCCCGCTTTAGGCAAGAATTTTGCCCCTAAAATACTTGCCAGTAACAATGGAATTCCCATTCCAAAACCTAGGCAGAATAAAAGCAAAGCACCTTGCCACTGATTTTGCGTTTGAGAAATAAATAATAAAGTTCCAGCGAGAGGTGCGGTCATACAAGGACCCACCAAAAGCGCAGAAACGACACCCATAACCCCAGCACCGACCAAAGTACCGCCTTGTTGCATTGACTGAATACGGTCAAGTCGGTTTAACCATGTCTGAGGTAAACGAAGCTCAAACAAACCAAATAAGTTCAGAGCAAAAACAATAAACAGCAAACTAAAAGCAATTAAAGTCGCTGGCTGTTGTAACCAGCGTTGGAAATTTAAGCCTGCCGAAGAAGCAATTAAACCCAAGCCTGCATAAACTAATGCCATGCTACACACAAAAGTAAGCGCAATGGTCCAAGCCTTTAAACCTTTATGTTCTCGAATAATCAGCGAAGTTAAAATAGGAAGCATCGGTAAAGAACATGGCGTAAATGCGAGCAACATACCTAAACCTAAAAATAATAAAACTCCATACCAAAGCGAGTGTTCAATTAACTTGGCTGACCAGATCTGATCTTGTGCAATTTGAGGTGTAGTCGTATCAGCTGCTGTCTCTGTACTCTGCTCTTTTTCTAAAGATTCTGAACTCGAGGAAGTGTCGGATTGTGTATTCGCTAAATCTAGTAATCTTTTTGGCGCTGTTCCTGCTTGGTTTTGCACACCCACCAAGCCATCTGCATCGGTTTGAAACTCAATGGTTTGAGGTGGATAACAAATACGGTCTTTGGCACAGCCCTGCCAAGTCACACTATAGTGCTCTGACGGCTTAGTCTTAATTTGGAAATTAACTTGATGGTAGTAAACCTGACTTTGCCCATAATTTTCATCATATTGGGCAACCGCTTTAGGTAACTTTAAAGTTAAAGGTTGAGTACCTTGTTGTACGGAAAATTTATGCTGATAAAGATAGTAATTTGGCTGAATCTGCCAAGACAAACTCGCAGTATGCGGCTCAGAAGATTCAACCGAAAATGAAAAAGCTTGTTCGGGTGAGAGTAGCTTATCTTGCGCAGAAACCAACTGGCTAAACACACAAACAGCAACTGCTAGAAAATAAAGAATTCCCTGATGAATAAGCTTTTTCATTAACATAAATTTAAATTGCTTCGATTAGAACAAGAATGCCACGCCTAAGCCACCGTTGTAGCTCTTATCTTGACCCTCTAAATCAACCCCGATACTTGCATCGAGCTGAGTACGATCATTTACAGCGTAGACTAAACCTGTCCCTAAACCATATTCGTAGTCTTGGCTTTCAGCTTTACGGTAAATAAACTCAGAATAACCTGACAGCTTACCTGCGATTTTATAATCAATCGTCGGGATTGCAGTTACTGCCCAGTTACTATTTTGTACTTCGTAGCGCATGGTAATTGATGTGCCTACTAAGTCATTATATTTATAAGCGACTGCTGAACTTAGGCTATAAATATCGTCATGTGCAGTAAATTCATCATTTCCAGTGGCAATGATCGCTTCAGCTAACACAGCCATTGATAAGTTTTCATCTTTTAGATCAATTGCTTTTTTCAAACCAATGCTGACATCACCAAAGCCTGAAGTGTCATGTTTTTTACCAGCCCGTTTGGTTTGAGTCCATGCTGGACCTTGCCAACCTAATTGTAATTCCAAGCCCTCGGCTAAACCGGTACGGAATAACATATCCTCATTTACAGTTACGGTCTTTTCTTTAACACCATCAACCGTTGACTCTGTATAAGTTGCACTTGGTAAGCCTTGTTCCCAAGCCAATTTACCAACTGGAGTAATCCCTGTTCCAAAGCCTGCACCTGGGCGGTCAAAAGAAAACTCCGCAGCGAAAGTACTTCCAGCAGCAACAGTGGTCAGAGCAAAAGTTAAAATTTGAAATGTTCTCATTCTATTATCCAATCAAGTAGTTAGTTCTTTTGACATTTTTGCCCCATGTTGGCGCAATAATTCTAATGTTTCACGCTCTTCTTGAAGCGCTTCTGACCAATCTATTTCATCAAAGTCACAATCAAAGAACAACTGACTGATTGAAGATAAAATAGTGAGTCCCTCTTCATCGCGTGTGTTTGGATCAACTTTTTCATTTAATAAACGTTGAACGGCTGGCGCACATGCCGAGCTTGCCGCATCCCATAAAGGTCCATAAAACTCTTCTGCATCCCAAAGGTGTACATTCGCTTTGGCTTGAATCAAAGCTTCGAGAATATCGAGGTAAACTTGTAATGATTGTTGCTTTTCTTCTTTTGATAGTGGTGTACCCGCTTCATAAGCTTCTGATACATCTTCCCACCATTTAAAAATTCCATCACAAATGATTGATACAGGTGGTCCTTGTTCCGGATCAATAAAGTTCGGATCAAGTCCTTCAGCAAGTAATTTTTGCACTTGCGCGAGTTCTAATTCTTCTATGGCTTTAATTAAAGCTTGCTGCTGGGTGGTTAACATGACCATCTCTCAAAAATATATTAGGGCTATTATGCCTAATCTCTTCTGAAGATTTTAGAGGTTGATTGCATCGCATTGCAAACCTAATGTTGTGAATAGTTTTATTTTCATCAAATATAAAAAAAGCCCCGAAGGGCTTTTTAGCATTTTAAATTAAACTTCATCATCAATGAATTCTGGTTGACCACCTCTCGGGTGTTCTTTTTTCTCAAAAGTATGTTCAAGGCTACGTTTTAATTTTTCAATCGCGCCATGAATCGAGGCGTCAATATTTCCTGCTTTATGATGTACTGCAACTGGTTTCAAACCTGAAGGACGCGCTTCAATCATACAGTGGATATCTTTGTCACCACCTTTGTCCCCATTTTCATCACTAAAATGAACCGAAAAATGCGTAATACGTTCGCTATGACGTTGGAATTCTTGAGTAAGTTCTGCACGTACATAAGTAATTAAACGTTCGCTGTTATGGATGTTTTTATCTGTGCGGATTTCAATATTCATAAATACCATCCTCTCTTTCTTACTGTGGATCTTTTCTATGCAAAACTTTTTTATGTTGGCATGTTTTAAGCATGCATGAACTGACTTCAATTGTACATTTTGATGGTGTAATGGTTTGTTATCTCCTGACTTAAACGTACTGCTTTTAATTTATTTTGAAGATCTTCATACCTTCAATATCAGTCCATCTATAAAAATATGCAAGCTGATTTTTTAAATTTTTATGAAAAATTGAACAAAAGGAGAGCAATCGTGTCCAAATCTTATCTATCTGGAGCAGAGCTTATTGAGCAAATCCAGAAGTCTCCTTATTCACGTGATTTAATCGGATATCACGGACAACCGCCACAAGTTAAATGGCCTAATAATGCCAAGGTTGCTGTGCAATTTGTTCTTAATTATGAAGAAGGTGGCGAAAAACATATAGAGCATGGCGATGATGGCTCAGAACAGTTTTTATCAGAGATTATTGGTGCCGCAAGTTACCCAGCTAAACATATGTCGATGGACTCTATGTACGAATATGGTTCACGTGCTGGATTTTGGCGCATTCATAATGAATTCCAAAAGCGCAAACTTCCAATGACCATTTTCGGAGTTGCAATGGCACTTGCCCGCAACCCTTATATTGTAGAAGCGATTAAGCAAGCTGATTATGATGTGGTTTCTCATGGTTACCGCTGGCTTCACTATCAAGATACCGATATTGAAGTTGAAAAACAGCATATGGAGCAGGCTTTAACTGTCTTAGAAAACTTGTTTGAAAATAAAGTGATAGGTTGGTACACCGGACGTGACAGCCCCAATACACGTCAGTTACTCGCAGAGTTTCCACAAATACAATATGACTCAGATTATTATGGTGATGACCTGCCTTTTTGGACAACGCTTACAGATGATACAGGTGCATCACGCCCTCATCTGATTATTCCTTACACTTTAGAATGTAACGACATGAAGTTCTGTTCACCGGGCGGCTTTAATAGTTCAGAACAGTTTTTTCAATATTTGAAAGATAGTTTCGATGTGTTGTATGCAGAGGGAGAAACCGCACCAAAAATGATGTCGATTGGAATGCATTGCCGCATTTTAGGGCGTCCGGGCCGTTTTAAAGCACTACAGAAATTTCTCGACTATATCCAAATGCACGATCGGGTCTGGATATGTCGTCGTCAGGATATTGCTGAACATTGGTATAAAAATCACATAACTAAATAATTGATTTTTAATTTTCAAAATCCTTAAACGAATTAAAACTCGCTATTGGCACTGTTATTGCTAAAACTCTATATCAAGACAACGAGTTTAGGAATAACAGTGTTTTTAGCCGAGTTTAATCAAGCCCCACCAGAACAACTCAAGACTTTGTTAAAAAACTGTGTCCACATTCAAGCATGGGCCGAAAAAATCATCTCAAATCGTCCCTATTCAACAAAAGCATCTCTTTTGGAATATGCAGAACAGTTAAGTCAAATGTGGTCATGGCAAGAGATACTGGCAGCATTAGCAACCCATCCAAAAATTGGTGAACGCCAAGCTAAAAAACAACTCAATGCAAAAGAGCAAGATTTTTCATCTAAAGAACAAGCTGGCATTTCTTTAGATGAACTAACACAACAAGCTCTGCTACAAGGCAACATGGATTATGAACAAAAGTTTGGCTTTATTTTTTTAATTAAAGCGGCAGGCCTCAGTAGCGATGAAATTTTAAAAAAGCTACATGAACGACTACAAAACGACTTGGCTATCGAAAAAACAATTGTACATGAGCAACTTGCAGCGATTGCTCTATTACGTCTATCTCAGGAAATACAAGCATGATCAGCACTCATATTTTAGATACGAATTTAGGTAAACCAGCTGCAGACGTAGAAGTGAAGTTGTTTCATGCAGCAACCCATGAGCTGATAGCGACAGCCACCACTAATCAAGATGGTCGAGTGAGTGATTTTGGAATAACAGACTTTGCAAAAGGTGCTTATCAGCTTGAATTTGAAATTGCTCCTTATTTTTCATCGCAGCAAATTAAGACTTTTTTCCCACGTGTTTGTATCCAATTTTTTATAGAAGACATCAATCAGCATTATCACATTCCATTACTGATCAGCCCATTTGCTTACTCCACCTATCGCGGTAGCTAACTCAATTATAAATAGGAGAAAAATATGAATCATCAGCAAAAAAATGCGATTTCTCCAGAGCATGAATATTTAGGAATTTCCAAAAGTTTTGCTTACGGCTTACAGCATGTGCTGACCATGTATGGTGGCATTGTAGCCCCGCCCTTGATTATTGGAACGGCAGCTGGCTTAAGCTCAGCACAAATCGGAATGTTAATTGCAGCGGCCCTATTTGTAGGTGGATTGGCAACTCTGATCCAAACCATCGGAACTAAATATCTAGGGGCAAAATTACCTCTCGTACAGGGTGTATCTTTTGCGGGTGTGGCCACCATGGTTGCGATTATCACTACAGGCGGTGGTTTACCTGCTGTCTACGGCGCGGTCATTGCCGCCTCTTTAATTGGGCTATGCCTTGCGCCTTACTTTTCAAAAATTATTCGGTTTTTCCCACCTGTTGTGACGGGATGCGTTATCACGATTATTGGTCTATCTTTGTTACCTGTTGCAATTCGCTGGATGATGGGTGGCAACAACAAAGCGCCCGACTGGGGTAGCGTAGAAAATATCTCTTTGGCACTGCTGACCTTAGGCATTGTGATTGTTCTAAATATGCTGCCGCAAGCAAGCATTCGACGTTTATCAATTTTGTTGGCTATTGTGGCTGGTACCACCCTCGCCTACTTCATGGGTTTTGGTGATTTTAGTCAGGTGAGTTCAGGCGCATGGCTCCAATTTCCACACTTATTTGCATTTGGTTTACCGACTTTCGAGCTAAGTGCAATTTTATCAATGCTAATCGTTACCTTAGTGATTATGACGGAAACCACAGCCGATATTATTGCTGTCGGAGACATTGTAGGAACTGAAGTCGATTCAAAACGTATCGCCAACGGTGTTCGTGCAGATATGTTCTCAAGTGCTTTTGCA
Organism: Acinetobacter sp. V104_13; assembly: GCF_031798995.1. Taxonomy (NCBI): domain Bacteria; kingdom Pseudomonadati; phylum Pseudomonadota; class Gammaproteobacteria; order Moraxellales; family Moraxellaceae; genus Acinetobacter; species Acinetobacter sp. V104_13. The sequence goes on from NZ_JAVQNP010000021.1 coordinate 128,815, forward strand.
CCTATCTTTGGTTCTTTCATGCAAAGCGCTTTTGCCCAAAATGTTGGACTGGTTGCGATTACAGGCATCAAAAGCCGCTTTGTAGTCGCAGCAGGTGGTGTCATTCTGATTATTTTAGGTCTACTACCTATTATGGGTCGTTTGATTGCAGCGATTCCAATGCCCGTACTTGGTGGTGCAGGTTTGGTCTTGTTTGGGTCGGTTGCAGCGAGTGGAATTCGCACTTTGGCAAAAATAGATTATAACGATCAGAAAAATTTAATTATTGTCGCAACCGCTTTATCAGCTGGGATGATCCCAATTATTAACCATGAGTTTTATGCTCATTTCCCAGTTTGGGTACAAACTTTGTTCCATTCGGGCATTAGTTCAACTTGTCTCTTTGCTATCTTGTTGAATTTATTATTTAATCATCTACCTTCATTTCGTAGCTCGCGCACCCCACATTTAAGCCAAACAATAAACACAAGAAATACTCATTAAAGATTTAGTTTTTAGCGCCCCACTTCGGTGGGCTTTTTTTTAACCGTTGATCAAATTTGGCTTCATTTTTGCTTAAGACCCTGTATCCTTAGCGTGCTTTATTTGGGGGGAGATCATTTAAATGCAATTAAAGCAACTTGCGGCGACTTGTGCCTTGTTATCTGCAACTGCCATGGTTCAGGCAAAACCAATTTGGCAAGATTTTAGTGTGACTGGACTTTATGGTGAAAATTATGAAGTTGTAGATGACAAAGAAACCACGATTACTTTGGAATATGCAGCAAAAGTTAAATACGCTGATGTGTTTTTCTTTATGGACCGCATGCGTGGTGAAAATGACCACAAGAGTACTTACTTTGAGTTATCACCACGTCTAAGTTTAGGCGAAGTTTCTGGTAAAAAACTGTCGTATGGCCCAATCAAAGATGTACTCATTAGTACTACTTGGGAAGGTAACAGTGAAGACGGCAACAACTTCGACAACTTCCTTTATGGTTTTGCAGTTGATTTAGATATCCCATATTTCCAATATGCAAATTTAAACTTCTACCGTGCAAATAATGAGAACATTGACGACGATTATCAAATGACATTCGTTTATGGTATTCCATTTAAACTCGCATCTGAAGATTTCTTGGTTGATGGTTTCCTTGACTGGTCAACTGCTGAAGGCGACCATGCGAGCGAGTTGAACTGGACAACTCAGTGGAAATGGAATGTAGGTAAACATATTTCTCCTGATACACGCCTATACCTCGGTATCGAGCACTCAGTGTGGAATAATAAATTTGGTATTAAAGGTGCCGATGAAAATAACGTTAGTGCATTGGTTAAATACCACTTCTAAAATCTAGATTTAGAAGATAAACAGCAAGGAAAATTCCTTGCTGTTTTTGTTTTTAATCAAGTGGATTACCCACAATATTGCTAATAATTCCCTGCATAATATGTCCACCTTGTTCACGGCGTAATTCTTCATACCATGCTTGTGTAACAGCTTCATCTTTCATATGTGTCACATCACAACGTTTGCGTGCGCGAAGCACCAACTCATTAGCACGTTCATTGCGCTTGTTTTGATAGCGACGTAAAGCATCCTCTAGCCCCAAAGTATTAATTTGCAGAGAACGCGCTAAATAAATCGCATCTTCCATGGCTTGGCAGCCGCCTTGCCCAATATCAGGTGTCGTGCTATGTGCAGCGTCACCCAAAATCACTACACGACCTTTATAAAACTGTGTAAACGGTTCAATATCATGGATTTCTACCCGATTGGTTTTTTGCGGGTCTAAGCGTTCAATAAGCTGCTGTACGGGTTGGCACCAATCAACAAAATATTGTTTTAAAAGTTTTTTATATTCATCTCGATTATTATCTAACCCTGCTGGTAAAGGCACATCTAAAAAGAAATAGAACTTTCCATCTGCAACTGGCATTAGGGAGGCACGCTTGCCTTCACCCACATAAGTCGTCCATTGCTGGGCTGGAGCCAAATCTTCAGAGATCTCAACCAAACCGTTCCAGTTTACATACCCTGCGTAACGGCGCTGCACTTGCTGCCCCAATACATAGGTCCGTGTAAGTGAATGAGTGCCATCCGCCCCAATTAATAGATCGGCCTGCGTTGAGCTACCATCTGCAAAATGAACTTCTACAGAATCAGCTTTGTCTTCAAGGCTGACCATTTTTTTGCCTAGATAAATCTGATCACGACCAAATTCATCCATCAACATATTTTGTAAATCAGCACGTGCAACCGGATAAGGTCTTTGGCCCACTTCTTCAATTAATGGCAGTAAACTGAATTGTGTCATCACATCTCCAGTTAAACCGTCCACATAGGCCAAATCATCCATTTGTCCACCAAGTTTGGCGATTTTGTCAGTTAATCCCAGATAGTTCAGACATTTCACACCATTCGACCACAGCGAAATTGCCGCGCCGACAGGAAGAATTTTTTCAGTTTGCTCAAAAATGCGAACTTGGTGACCAAATTTCTTTAATGCAATGCCTGTGGTTAGACCTCCCATTCCTGCACCAATAATCACCACATTCATAACACTCTCCTATAGATATTCACCTATAGGGTGCTTATGCTAAAAACATGCCATCGTTCAAAATTTATTTAGCTTTTCCACAAAACTGGCATGCACCATGCTTATATATTTATGTATAAAACTCGACTTGGCACGCTCTGTGTTGGCGCAGTTTTAAATGAAAAATCATGTTTTTAACAAGAAATACGGATACTCCATTATGGCAACATTGCACGCTCCAGCTTTTGAACTTCCTGAGATTTTGAATACTAAAACCAATTTGGCAGATGCCCGAATTGGTGCACAAGTCATTGAGTGTTCAGATGATTTCTTTGCTGAAGCAAAACGTATGCTGCAATTTGATGCACCTATTTTTGTTGAAGATAAATTTGATGACAACGGCAAATGGATGGATGGATGGGAGACACGCCGTAAGCGTCACGCAGGTTATGATTGGTGTATCGTGAAGCTTGGTGTAAGCGGAAAAATCACTGCTCTTGATATTGATACCAGCTTTTTTACAGGAAATTATCCTGCATCTGCATCATTAGAAGCATGTTATGCACCAAATGGGGACCTATCAGGGGCAAAATGGGAGAATGTTTTAGAAAATACTGGACTCGGCCCAAGCCAACATCATATTTTTATGGTCAATAATGATGCACTTTTCACTCATATACGTCTCAACATTTTCCCAGATGGTGGTATTGCCCGTTTGCGTGTCTATGGAGATGTTCATATTCAGGTAACTGACAGCGAACAAACTCTCGATTTATTGGCTCTCGAAAATGGTGGCCGTGTAGTTGCCTATAGTGATGCTCATTTTGGACACCCGCGTAATTTGATTAACCCAGGTCGTGGCGTCAACATGGGCGATGGATGGGAAACCAAACGCCGCCGTGCACCGGGTTATGACTGGTGTATTCTTGCATTGGGTAAAAGCGGAAAAATTGAAAAGCTTGAAATTGATACAGCTCATTTTAAAGGGAACTTCCCTGCCCAAGTATCTATTCAGGCGGTTTACCTCGAAAATGCAACCGATGCACAGTTAATTCCTCAAAGTATGTTTTGGTCTTACTTACTAGAAGCCCAACCGATGCAAATGGATCATATTCATGAATATGTGAATGAGATTTTACAGCATGAAAAAATCTCGCATATTCGTATTAACATGATTCCAGATGGTGGTATTAGCCGTGTTCGTTTATGGGGAAAAATTGCCAAGTCATGATGATGAGTAATGTTCAAATTCAGCCTTTAACTATTGAAAACTTCCAGCCCTTCGGAGAGGTCATCTGTTGTGACGGGCATGATTTTTTTCATATTAATGATGCACACACCGAGCGCTACCATGCGCTCGTCGAAACTGAAATTGAAGGGGAAGCAAAGGCAGGAATCAGTATATTCCGAAATATTAAGGCCAGTGTGTTACCTCTGGAGATTTCAATGCTAGAGCGCCATCCGAAAGGCTCTCAAGCATTTATTCCATTACAGCAACAAAAGTTTTTAATTATCGTGGCACCCGCTTTGGACGGAAATACTCCTGATATTTCAAAACTATGTGCATTTGTTTCAAATGGGAAGCAAAGTATCAATTATCGGGCAGGCACTTGGCATCATCCTTTGCTTACCTTCGAGGCACCAAGTGATTTTGCAGTAGTGGATCGAATTGGTAACGGCGCAAATTGTGATGTTTTTCAATTTCCAGAAGCTATAAAAATTACTGTCTAAATTAAAATATACAAATCTGTCTATTTTAATTTAATGGTAGAAATCGTTGTGGTGATTTCCAACAATTTAGATTTACATAAAAAAATCCCCGCCAATTGAGCGGGGATTTTTTACGCCTTTTTAGACAGTGATATCAGCTAAGTTACCCTTCTGCTCAAGCCACTGCTTACGATCTGCCGAACGTTTTTTCGCAAGCAATTTGTCGAGTAAACCTGCCGTTAGATGCACATCATCTAGATCGAGCTGTACTAAACGACGTGTGTTCGGATCCATAGTCGTTTCACGCAATTGAATCGCATTCATCTCACCCAATCCTTTGAATCGGGTAATTTGCGGATTACGATTACCTTTAATATTTTTCAAAATTGTTTCAAGTTCATCATCATCAAGCGCGTAATGAACATCTTTACCAATGTCGATACGGAACAATGGTGGCATTGCCACATACAAATGTCCTTCTTCAACCAATGCTGGGAAGTGTTTAACGAATAAAGCACAAAGCAAAGTCGCAATGTGTAAACCGTCCGAGTCAGCATCGGCCAAAATACAGATTTTGCCATAACGCAGTTCTGATAAATCATCACTGCCTGGGTCCACACCAATCGCAATCGCAATGTCGTGAACCTCTTGAGAAGCCAATACTTCATCTGAAGAAACTTCCCATGTGTTTAAGATTTTTCCACGAATTGGCATGATGGCCTGAAAGTTTTTATCGCGTGCTTGCTTGGCACTACCGCCCGCAGAGTCACCCTCGACAATAAATAACTCACTGTCTTCACGTGTTTGACCAACACAGTCAGCCAATTTACCTGGCAATGCAGGGCCGGAAACAATTTTTTTACGCTCGACTTTCTTTGCTGCTTTTAAACGGCGACCTGCTTTAGAAATTGCCATTTCCGCCAGCTGCATGGCAATTTCAGCATGTTGGTTGAGCCAGAGCGCGAAAGCATCTTTAGCAATATTTAAAACAATATTGGATGCTTCACGACTCGAAAGGCGCTCTTTGGTTTGACCTGAAAACTGCGGTTCTTGGAACTTGAGCGACAAGATATAGTTCACACCATCCCAAACATCTTCCGCCGAAAGTTTGAGGTTTCGTGGTAGCAAATTACGCAATTCACAGAACTCGCGCAATGCTTCGGTAACCCCAGAGCGCAAACCGTTCACATGAGTACCGCCTTGTGCAGTTGGAATTAAGTTGACGTAACTTTCTTGAACCTGTTCACCACCTTCCACATTCCAACAAATCGCAAATTCACATGCCGCTCGGTCTGCCTGACCGCTGCTCACAAATGCAGGGTTTGGCAAAATTTCGCGGTCTTGCAATTCATCCATCAAATAATCGACGAGGCCATTTTCAAATTGCCATTCGATTTTTTCATCGTTAATTTGATCGATATAAATAATTTTTAAACCAGCCGCTAAAACAGCTTTGGCTTTTAAATTGTGTTTAAGTGCTTTTAAAGCAAATTTTGGACTATCAAAATATTTTGCTTCTGGCCAAAAATGTACCGTTGTACCTGTCGCACGTTTTGGTGCTTTACCCTCAAGAACAGCTAAAGGTGCTACTGGTTCACCTTGTTCGAATGCCATCTGGTATAGATTACCCTGACGTTGAACTTCGACCTCAACCCGTGTTGATAAAGCGTTTACAACTGAAATCCCCACACCATGCAAACCACCTGAAAACTGATAGTTATCGGTGCTGAATTTACCACCGGCATGGAGCTTGGTCAGAATGATTTCGATACCACTTTGTCCATATTCAGGATGAATATCGACCGGCATACCACGGCCATTATCTTCAACCGACAACGAACCATCTTTATAAACCGTGACACATATTTTGTCGGCATGACCAGCTAATGCTTCATCAACAGCATTATCAATAACTTCTTGGGCTAAATGGTTAGGTCGAGTCGTATCGGTATACATCCCTGGACGACGACGAACAGGGTCTAAACCGGAAAGAACTTCAAGCGATTGAGCCGTATATTGTGTCACGTTGTACGTTTTCCTTATTTGATGGTGTGCGCAAAGAATTCGATCACTAACGGTAATTTTTCTTCAAAATCTTCCATAGCATGATTGCCATGAGCATCCGTCAAAATCAATGAGGATGGCGTTGCAGCACTATAATAGCGTTGTGCTTGACGATAATCCAAAATTTCGTCGCCTTGTTGCAATAAGACGAGTATTTTGTCGGCATTTTCAGGTTGATTCAGTTCCAGTTGTTGTAACTGCCGTAACTGAATATGGTCAATTGACCATTGATCATTCACCACATAGGGCATACTTTCAACTTGAAATAACTCATCAAACAACTTCCATGGTTGCATAGCAGGATTAATCAGTACAGCCGGAATATTATATTTCGCGACAAAGTATGTCGCAAAAAAACCACCGAGACTACTACCAACTAAAGCCACGTCTTGCAACGATTCAATCAGCGCTGAAACTTGCTCAACCACTAGATCAGGAGATCTATTTAAATCTGGCAAATGCACATTTATGCCCAATTCGCTACAATACTGCTTAAGGCTCAGCCCTTTAATTGAAAGAGAGCTACTATTAAAGCCATGGAGGTAGATAATATTCATATATTTTCCCTCTAAATTGAGAATAAACTCACATTTTTGTTCTCAGTTTGTATATAAAAACACTATTGTCAGACAAGAAAAACCACTCAACTAACCATTCATCAGTATTTTAAAAACATGTGTTATTTAAACTACTAAGATGGAAACGTTAGCTGCCGTTGATAAAAAGTACAGCTTAAAACGTCGGTTATAACGTATATGGGGAAAAGATATGCCGAGCTTAACACCACTACATGAAACTTATTGTAAATGGGATCGTACGCCACCGAGTCAGGCAGACGTATTAGAAGGTTTAGCTCAACTGTTCAGTACCAGCTTAAATGGTGTACATGAATTAATTCAAGTTATTAATATTGAAGTATTAAAAAATGCTTTTGGTGTGAGCACACAAAATGCTAAAAACTTTCAAAAACGACCATTTGTGCAAAAGGCATATCAGTTTTCTTATGGCGCTTTACAAAAATATGGGAGTTGTTTTTTAGCGCCAAGCTTACGCCATATTATTGAAAAATATCCTACACTTCACGAAAAACCACTCACCCCAAGCCTACATTTTTTAGTCGGTATTTTGAATGGGATTTTTGGGGATTATCTACTGAAACAGCATAGCCCCCTCGCCTTACCCATGGTGCTATACGATCACTATGGTGCAATACAACAAGGGGAACTTGCAGGCCGTATTGTGATTTTAGCTCATGGTTTGTGTATGAACCATCTGACTTGGTCAAATGCACATTATGGCGGCATTGGTGAGCGCCTGTTAGCGCAGCGTGACCATAACACCATGTTGTATTTAAATTACAATACAGGTCGACGCATTTCAGCCAATGGACGCAGTTTTTCAAACTTATTAGAAGATTTGGTACAACGTAACCCAAGAATTACCAGCATTGATATCATTGGCCATAGTATGGGCGGGCTAGTCTCTCGTAGTGCCTTGTTTTATGGCAAACAAAATATGTATCAATGGATTCATATGGTCGAGAATCTAGTCTGTATTGGCTCTCCACATCATGGGGCAGTTTTAGAGCGCTTTGGCTTTACCATACAAGATAAACTTGGGGCTTTCCCTTTTGTCGGCTTACTCGGTCAACTGGTTAATATTCGGAGTAATGGTATTTTAGACCTACGCCACGGCAGCGTTCGTGATGATGATTGGGAACATATGGATGCCCGTATTGGTATGATGGATGATAACCGCGCGCCTGCTCCGCTACCTTCCCATATCAACACCTTTTTAGTGGCAGGGACCTTAGAATTTGAAAAGGTGCGCAATAAAGCGTTGACCGTAATTGGTGACTACTTAGTGAGTGTAAAAAGCGCGCTAGGCGAACACCCTAACCCACGTTTTCAGCTTAAAGTTCCAGACTCACATAAAGCTGTGTTTTATGGCTTAAATCACTTTGAAATTCAGTATCACTCGAGTGTTGCGGAACAGATTACTCGTTGGTTATATCCTCATGTGAATGATTATGTTCAAGAGGGTATTCAAACCCATATTATTGATATGCCGAACTATAAGCTCGAAGATTTAGAAGGAATTGTAGAGACTTAAAAAAAGCCCAACTTTTGTTGGGCTTTTTTAAATTATTCTAAAAATCATAAATCTATTAATAATTTTTATCTAACCATTTTTTAATCTCAGAAATATTTTTATATTTATAATAGACTTTCCCTTCTGCAATCCCTTCAAAACCCTCTGCATTATTACCTAATATATTTGTTATATTTTTCAGATTTAAAGTCTTATTTTTACTAATTTGATATAGGTTAACTTGATAAAGTTCACCTTCAATTTGTGGAGTACAACAGTAATATGATGAGTTAAGGGTAATTAATATGGGAGGTTTTCTTTTATTTGACTTATAAATACTGACAGCTAAAAGTTTAGGACTTTCCTTAGCTGCAAAATCAGAATAATCACCAACAAACATCTTTTTTTCTTGATTTTCTAGATAACCTTTCAAAGATGAACCTTCTGAAGACTCACATATATAATTATAAAATTTATAATCATTTTTCTTAAATATATTTAATTTTACTTGTTGGTCAATATTACATTGATCCTTTGCAAATAAATTCTGAGAATATAATATTAGAGATGATATTAAAAACATAATAATAGTAAAATATTTTTTCATTAAATTAGCTTATAAATAATAAGATCAAACCACTATAACAAAATTACAATAAAATATTTTATAAATTTATAAAGTAAATATTAAAATGTTTTTTTTAAAAACTAATTCTTATCACTATTACTAAATTTAGAGAAATATATGAAGGAAATCGTTGTTTTTGACTTGGACGGGACATTACTTTCGGGTGATTCTACAAAGGCATGGTTAACAGATAAATTGAAATCTAATCTTCTCAGATTTATCGCTGCACTCATTGTTACGCCGGTTGCTTTGCCTCTTATGAAATTTAAAAAGTATAAATCTAGAGGTGCTTCATTATATTTATGGATTGCAACGTATGGTGTGAATGAAGAAGAATTAGAATACAGTTTTAAAAATTTTTCCAATAATATCAGAGATATTACTTCTGATTCATTATATTGGTTTGAGCAAGGTATAACTGAAGTTAAAGATCATTTAGCACATGGAAGGATTGTGTTTATTGCCACGGCTGCACCAGAAAAGTTAGCGAATGTTTTACTCGAGTCTATCAATTTAGATGTACAAATTATTGGTACTCCTTTGCAAAAGAAACTAGGAGGATGGATAAGTGGGATACATTGTAGGTCTGAAGAAAAAGTAAGAAGATTGAATAAACTTGATATCAAACAACCTTGGTTCGCGACATACAGTGATGATATTGAAGATGACTTGCCTATTTTGATGGGTGCCAAACTCCCCTATTTAATTAATAGTGATAACAAGAAAATTAAAAATATTAAAATCAAAAATTTAAAAATATTAAATTGGTTTTAAACTTATGATATGAATATTGTTTATATAGATTTCTAAAGACTAAATAAAGATAGCATAGGCACTTTTAGTAATAAAAGTGCCTATGCTATTTAAATTAAATTTCTATTTATAGAGAATATTATCAGATACTTTCATTAATTTTCTCTATACTTATTTCTTAAATCTAACAAACCCTTACTATATATTTTTTCATTTTCAGTGCACGATGCTTGTAAGTTCATATCTAGGTAAGTATAACGATGTAACAACTTTTCTTCATTATTTTGCCCTCCAAAAATATTAAAATGTGCACCTTCACTTGAAAAACATTCAGTTATAATATTAGGAATTCCATCCCCTATCAAATCAACTCCTCTAATTTTATTATTTTTATATAAAATCTGATCCTTATTTAATTCAAAGCCATAGCCTCGAACTAAATCCTTGCTTCTTTTTTTAATACTATAAAAATAATTAGGCTCATCTGTAACAAAAGCTAATTCTGAAACACAATCACTACTATCTTTTTTCAATAGTGGGTTCACAACATCATATTTAAATTTTTCGTCCTCTTTATAGATAATTACGATATCTTTATTAAGAGGTTTTTCACTTACTATACAACCTTCATCAGAATCTAATAATAAATAAATTTTATTGTCTAAAATCTTCTTTATTTTTCTAATTTTTACAGTAGGTTCAATGGATTGATTATTATCTACTTTCTGTATTTCAAAAGAATTGGCATAAGCACCTTCAATTAGATATTGAATAGTACATACGTTTAAACCTAATAAACATATAAAAATTAATTTTTTATAAATCACTCTTATTTTCTCGCATCATTAATGAAATTAATATTTATAACCATTCATAAATTTACTATATGAATTTTGTCAAATTTCAACCTTCCAAGCTTTATTGGCAGCTACTTTTCCATTTTTTATATTTAAAATGATATTATAAGCTGCTGCACCACCATTATTAAAAGTATTTAAAATAAAAATATTCTTATTTAAGTAATATATTTTAAAATCAGCAAGCTCGTTCTTATCACCATCTATACCATTTTTAGGGAAAAAATATTGCTCGAGCTCAGTTCTACTGATTTCTATTCTGTTATCTCTTTCTCTAACAATAATTTTATCAAGTTGTAAAAAATTATTGTCAGGTAGACTACCATCAGTACCAAAGAATAGCTTACCATTAAAATACTTATACTCTCCTTTATAAAATTTAGGATCTAAAATAGCATTTTTTGTATATACTTCTACTATTAGTTTTTTATCACTATAAACAGCTTTTTCTCTAGAATATTGAGATAGTTTAATAGAAGTGTAACCACCAAAATTATTTATTCTATTTTTATAGACAAATCCTGTTACACCATTACTTGCATTAACTAAACAAAAATTATTAGTCTCTTCATCCATCACACAAGAAACAATTTCATTATTATTTAATTTGGTTGTAACTTTCGAACTTAAACTTGAATTTTCCCTTACATTCACATACCCATCTTTATCTTGAATAAAACCAAAATCAGCATATGAAGCTTTAATAGATCCAATCATGAAAGCTGTAAAAACTATAAATTTAAGATATTTTTTCATTTAAGCTAAGCTCATTATTTAATTTGAATTTCTATTTTATAATAATAGCAATATCATATTTTAAGCTGATATTACTATTATCAAATACAATCAAAGTTTTAATAATTTAGAATTATTCCTCATAATCATTACAATCAATTTTCTTGTTTTTTAAATTCGTATCAGTTGTATAGCCAATTTTAAAATTTAAATTTAATAAGTCTTCTTTTCTAAAAACCTTAGGAACAATATTCCAAACATTTTTTCCATTAGTTACAAACACCAAATTAAACTCTGGGACTTTATTATTAGTAGTATCAATTTGATATTCCAAAGAAAATCCGTCTTTTTTCTTACCAACAATATTATATATACGTGGCTCCTTCAACCCTTGATCACAAGCTTGATATATATAAATTTTGTTTTTTAAAATTTTAATTGTACTTTCACTACAATAACATCCACCTGTTTCTAATTCTTTCACAATACCATTTGTGTACTTAAATGGTTTTATTAGATTCCCCTCTAAACTAACAAAGTCCAAATATGAATTTTTCAAATCTTTTATTTTAGAATTATTAAAATCACTTAAACATTTATAGTTTTCACTACTTCCTTCTTTCTCATTAAACTTACATTTTAAATTTCTATCTTTCAACCAAGAACGTTGAGTATCTACCAGATACTTAACTTCATTTTTATTATCACTGATATAGCCTTTTATATCTGAATACATTCTATTCAGATCATACTCACTATTAATATATATTGTTTTCTCGTCTAACCGTTGTGGTTTATAATCTGCAGCATTTGAGCAGATACTCAAACTAGAGATTAATAAAATATTCGAAAATTTAGTGAAACTATTTCTCACTATACACACCTTTAATAAAAAATATTAAGACAAATTTCTGTTTTTATAGTTTTTATCTAATCCTAAAAAAACATAACACCTAAGTTATTTATTTAAACAAAATATGTTAGGTTTAAAAATGTAAGACTTACTATTCTTACATTTTTATTCAAAAAAAAACTAAATCAGTTTACCTGCTTAAAATATACTTTTTCCCCTTCGGAACATACTCCATAAAAAACCCCATAAGATTCATTCTTTACAGAGGGATTATTCAAATAACTATTACAATCCAATACTAAATCTCCAGCTTTTTTCTTAAAAAATATTTTTTGCTTTTGATAATATGGAGCACCCGTATAATTATCAGCTAAATAATAGACTCCCGATTTAAAATTCTTTGATTCAGCCTGTTTAGTTGCATATCCATTTTTTATAAAATCAATCCCTCCCAAGGCGAGGTTAACTTTATCAATATTTAAACTCAACTCACTACTATTATTTTTATCCGCTTTAGCTTCTGCCCATCCAATTTGAACATCTTCACTATAAACATTTTTATAATATAAAGTAAAATTACCATTATTATCTTTTATATAAAATTCATCATATGCAGGATCAAGTCTTTTAAAGAGATAATTATCCATCTTTTTTGTAGGTGTAAAATTCTTACACTTTCCTAACTTTTCACAGATTTGATATGAAAAATAAAGTTTTGTGTTACTTGATTTAGGCTGATCAGCTTCAGTTGTACATGCATACGTTAAACTAATTAAAAATACAAGAAATAATCTGCTCATCATTGCATAGTCTCTATGTGCATAGCACCTTCACCAGCTACATCTGCTAAAATAAAATATATTGAAACATTTGATACTTAATTTTGAACATCAACTGTTTTACGTAATTTAATATCAAATATTTTAGTTAAATATAATTAATAGTAATACATACCATCTTACACCTAATCTTATTACTTAAATAAGATTAGGTGTAAATAATATTATTACTTAAATAAGATTAGGTGTAAATAATATTATTCTCATATCAAGTACTTAGTCTCTCTAATTTATAAAAGTAAAAAAACTTACCACTCTTGCTATAAAGTTAAAGAGTTAATATAGTAAAAAACAACCTTGGTTATAACTCTGGAATTTCTTTAAAATAAATTTTTTCCTTATCAGAACAAACGCTATAGAACATGCCTGAATAATTATTCTTCGGATCTAAATCTTTCATATAACTTTTACAATCAAGTAAAAGCTGCTTATTTTTCTTTATAAAAGTTAATTTTTGATATTGTTTGAAAGAGTAACCATCATAGAAGTCATTAATTATATACATATCTTTTCTATAGTTTCTCGAGGGAACATAATTAGAGTTATCACCACTACCTATAGAATTATAGTTTCCTAAAGTTTGAAATATCTTATTAGTTTCCATAACTAGATTATTTTCATTATTTGTAACTATTTTCATTTGTGCCCACCCCATTTCAACACCTTCTGAAAAGATATTTTTATATATAACATAATATTTATTATCTTTTATTTCTATATAAAATTCATCTACCGGAGGCTTATAAGCAAACAATGCATAGCTGTTTTGATTTTTTGTATAATTAAATTCATTACAAATGTTTTTTAAAGTGCATTTTTTATATGAATAATAAATTGTATTAGCTGTATTAGCTGTATTAGCTGTATTAGCTGTATTAGCTGTATTAGCTGTATTAGCTGTATTAGCTGTATTGAAACATCCAGAAATTAATAAAACTAGTATTAATAATAAAGTATTTTTCATTGGGTTATCTCTATATGCATTGCACCTTCTCCAGGTTCATCCCCAGAAATAAAGCCACTAATGATACCATTAAGCTTAGCATCCTTACAGGCTTGCTTAAATTTTTTCCCTTGTGCATTCAAGTGACTATTAGTACCAAAACCATTACTATTTAATCCTATATCTACTACATTAACCTTGTTATATTGTTCAGTACTGACACAATGTTTGGAAACTTTTTTATTTTGTTTTTGTAATTCAATAATTTTCTCTACCATTTTACTAATAGTTTGTTCCTTCCTCATATTCTTGGCTTTACATTCATCTCTGACTCTTTTTACTTCTTCTCCCGGCGCAGTATACCTAATATTCTGACTATACATTGCATTAGCTTGGGATTCAGCTGTTCGAATTGTGCTTGTTATATATATTTTATTCATTCCCGCTTCTTTAGCTAAAAATGCTAATATTTTTTTGGTTTTTTCAGAAACAATATTTCGTCTCCACTCTTCATTCACGCCGCTAAATAGAACACTTACTCCTTCAACCTTAGCTACTTCTGCTTTTTGAATTTTCAAATTAATCGTTGCCATACTATTTTCAATTTTTCCATCAAAAATAATTTTCTCTTTATTGGATTCCAAAACTATAATTCTAATAGATTCATTTATTACCCCTTTATGAATTTTTTTACCCAGCCCATTTGCACCACTGACATGACTACGTTTTGTTCCTTTATACTCAACAATATAACTACCACCATTAAATAATTGATTAGTTTTAACGTCATAAGTTAAAACTGTAAATTCAACTTCTCTACTATCATTGACCACCATTTTGGGATGACCATCTTTACTTACCGCAGTGTTTTCATCTCTTTTAGGAGTAGAGTCATGAGTTTCAACTGGCTTATCAACTGGTTGTTTATGTTTTGATGAAGGAACTTGTCGTTTAGATTGAGCTATTTCTACAACTTTAGTCCCTGTCTTTATATTTTTTGATGCTTGCTCTATTGCTGACGAGTCAACGTCGATAACACGAAGCGATTTATTTTTATCAACTTTGATAGTCAATAAGTTCCGTTCATCTCTTAATTTATAATTCAGCTCGAATCCTGGCATTGCACTAACAGTTATCTTTCCATTACCATCAGTCTTTTTTTGCTTTATCTGATTTCTATATTTTTGAATTAAATTCAAATTTGTTATAGGTTTTTTCGTATCTTTATGTCTAAAAAGAATATTAAAAGTATGTAAATTAAGCTTTATCGTCTTTTCGCCCATACCTTCGTGTGCTGTAAAACGAATAATTTCTTGTTTTGAGTCTAGCCCACTAATTAAAAATGTAATCTCCTCGCCACTTAATGCTTTTAAGCTATTTTCAATACCATTAGCACCTACCCTATGCTTCTTTTCTGCATTTTTATATTTTAGAAAATAAGAAAAATTTGGAATCGGTTTATTTTCACTGTCTATGACTTTAATACTAAAATTAACATTTTTTTGCTGATCATTACTTTTACTTACTTTCGCGTTTTGCTCAACACTTGCTTTATTTTCTAATTTCACAGGCTCCGGTTTCTGCGAAGGAGTCGGTTGTTGGGTATGGATATCTGTTTGGGATTTGATTCCGCTTATACCATTTGCAACCACCAAAACTGCAGAATGATTTTTACCATCAGCAATTAATAGTACTGGCTTTTGATTATTATCAACAACAGGTTTTCCATCAACGGTAATCCTTGCTCCCCATCCTCCTTTCACTAAAATAGATCTAATTTTTCCTTGACTATTTGTCAATAAATTACTAAGAGTTGGCACTACTTTTGTTTTTTTGTAACCAACACTTACTCTAGAGTTAACTAATGGGCTAGCACTTTTATCTACAAATTGCAGGTAAAACCGTGATGTACCTTTGTATCTATGCCAACTCATATCATCATTTTCAGTACCTTTTATTTCAACTTTTTCTGTTTCAGAGTTTACAAATGCTGGTGGATACTTATAAATTTTTGGCTTATCTTTATGTAGTTGTGCTTGTGCTTTTGGGCTCCAATATAGCACGATGCCATTTGTAAAATCCTCTTCTTGTCTATTATAAATTGGTGACACTAAATCAATAATATGCTGAGTAGATTTAGAAATTTTATTAGATTTCATTTCCAACCTAACTTGTCGAACAGCATCAGTTTCATCTGTTAAAGCATCAAAATCATTTTTTAAATATCCCATTATACTTGTGTGTTGAGCCCATTCACCAAAACCTATTCTGTTCATTATACAATGTGCAACGGCTCTCTTTGAAATATCTCCACAAATACCCGCTTCGCCTTTTATAGTTGCGATAAAATCAATAAACTCTTCAGAATAACTCATCGTTATTCTCCACATGGATTAGCTATTTTTTTATTAGCTAATATGGTTGATTCATTATTTGCTATTAAATTTAAACTACCATCAGGTAAAAAAGAACTCATATTTTTAAAATAACTGTAATAATCAAACCTTTGAATCAAACTATTAAATTCTTTAGTTTTTAAATTGACAATTTTTCTAGCCTTATTTGTAAACAATTTTCTTGCATAAATGATTTTCTTTTCACTATCACTTTCAATCAAACAATTATTTTTATTATCAATGGCAATAAATTCGTCTGTGGAATCCTCTTTATTTTGACTATAGAAAAGCGTAACTGAACATGGAGACCCACAAGATGTTTTTACTTTATATAAGTTTTGATTTATTTTTGAAATATTTAAAAGTTTGACACCTTTTATAACTATTTCATTCTGAGCATTTACAGTTCTCACAATGTCACAACTAGAATTATATTCATCCTTACATTTCGCCGAAACTTCAAACGTATCGCCATTTGCATAAAGATTAAAACTAAAAATAATTGTGCTCAATAGAAAAATTGATATAAAAGTCTTTTTCATATTCAATCGCGAAACTTGCGTTGTTTTTCGTTTAAATATTTCAATCATGTTCATGCTCTTCTCCACACCCACAACCATCAATCTCTTCATCGTCTAGTAATTCAGCTTCCTGTTCAGGAATTAGCTCTTTAATTTCTGTTAAATAAGCTCCCGGTATTAAAGCGAGTTCTACATTATCAACAGAATCACTATAAACTCTCGCGCTACTTTCTTGCTCAAACTCATATACAGCTTCAATTTTCTTAGAGTGATTAATCAATTTATACTTCATATTTTTTAATATATTAGTATCAAATATTTGATTTAAATCAAACCTCATACTGTACATCCCAGTTGCCGGCATTTTTGGCAACTCAGCATTTACTGTTGCTCCTCCCGTAAATAAATGCTGCCCAGCTTTACTTTCAAACTTACCGCCTGTGGTTGAAAATACGCCATTAGCATTAATTTTGAGCTGTGAACCACCTGCTGTTAATACAATTTCTTTTGGACTCGTAAGCTCGATTTTTTCTTCAGTAGAAATGAGCTTGATGACCTTCTTGGCAATTGCTTCAATAGCATCATCTTGTGCTTGCAGTTCGAGCTTTCCTTTTGCTGCATAAGCACGGAAACCCTTTTGCGCGGCAAACAAACTGATTTTGTCTTGTGCATGTCCAACAATATTTTTCTGTGCACTTAAATTAATTGAACCGCTAGCACTTTCTGCAATATCTTGCGAAGCTTGCAGAATAATATTTTCAGGTGTCGTCAAAGCAATCCCATTTGGCGATGCTAATAACATCAGCGCTTGTCTAAAAATTTTGCCTTGTTCTTGCTGTTTAGTATCGGAACTACTTTCTAAACCTTGGGTATAACCTTCCATAAAGCCTTGCAAAGAACTTAATGCTTTAGAAGGTGATACTTCCAATTTACTGCCTTTACTAAACGTTCCACATACACTCATCATGTCAAAGTCTTTAGTCTCGACATTCGCTAAGACTTTTCCAACCTCTTGAATACTTTCAAATGGATTTTTATGAATGCGGTCTTTAATACTGGCAAGTTTTCCTTTAACGATGTCAGCACCATGCTCTTCAACATTTTCAATAAATGCTTTTAAGTTTTCTACCGCATCTTTGGCATCGCTAAAAAAAGAATTAAATTCGTCTACAACGCCTTTTGCATTTCCCCCTAGCGCACCAATATCTTGAATAAAGCCGCCACAGTCTTTTAATGCATGAATAGGATCGTTATTAATCCCTTCTTTAAATAGATTCACCGTGCTATCTAATGCCTGTCCTGTAGTTTTTAGCTCAAGTGACTGGATAAATTTGGGTAAGCGATTAATCACGTTCAAAGCATCAGTTTGTTGCTTGGCTGCAACTTCACTGAGCATTTTCATGCTTTCATAACCTTGTGAAAGTAAGGATTGTGCTTGGGCGGCCTCTAGATGGTCTGCAATAGCTTGCTCTTGTGCATAGGTACTGATGAGCATGCCTTTACCTGCACGCACAGCTCCCCAAGCATCTGTTCTTAGCTCAAAGCCTTCTCCACGGCCTTGGCTCGTCGCTTGTTCTTTCGGATGGCTTAAATTACCCAAATTCAGCTGTGTTGCTGCATGACTACTTTGTAATTGGGTACTAATTTGCCCCGTTGTGTCATCAAAGCGTAATTGGTTAAAACCACTACCACTGATTTCCTGACTGCGAATTCCGCTTAGTTTTTTAGTATCAGGAAGCTGCCCTTTCACATCGAACTTGGTTGGTGAGCGCTGTGCTTCATGAATGCGTCCAGTCACAAATGGACGGTCAATATTGCCATCAAAGAAGTCAATGACAACCACCTCACCAATACGTGGCAAGAAACGTGCTCCATAGCCCTCGCCTGCCCAAGGGGTCAGTACATCCACCCAAGCCGAGTCCGTATCGTTATCATTGCTACCTGCACCACCGTCATGGCCATGATCATCACTACGGGTAAATAGAAAACGTACCTTAATACGTCCCCACTCATCGACATGAATGGTTTCTCCCTCTGGCCCCACAACTTTCGCTCTTTGTGGGTAAGCAATTGGGCGATGCTGTTCTGGATTATATTCAGGTGCCGTCTTGATCTGACGGCGTATTAGGGTCAGCTCATTGCCTTGGCGCTCAATATCATCATAACCATGTTTATCCCAACGACTTTGGGTTAACAACTGGCTCACTTGCTGATGTAAATCTTTTGGTAAGTTATTTTGGTTATAGAAGTTTTTAGCAATAATCAGGAACTCTTGATCTGCTCCTTCATGCTGATCAATTTCAGGATGCTCCTGTAAATTAAACCAATAGCCGACTTGACTATCACGGACGCTACTATAAGCCTTAAAATATTTGGCCCTACTCGCGTACATATCCGTAAATTGCTGATTCAATTTCTCTAGCTGATTACTACTTGAAGCAGTGGCCTGATCTTCCCCTTTCAAATCTTGCATCCAAGCAGGACTAACATGCCATGCTTGTTCAAGGCTCAAACTCGCTGAATCAAATTGCTCTGAATGTAGGTGTGTAGTGATAACTGAACCTACACCTTCTTCATGTGCTAGAGCATCAGGTTGCCAACGCTGCACATGTACAGCAGTCGGCTGTAAAGACCGCACCGCAACAAAACCTGTAATGCTATCTTGATATTCTGTTGCACTACTTCTGTGATAGCGAATGCTGCGACGTGCTAAAGCTTGGTACTGGCTATTGTCATCAATGAGTCTTAGTTTTTGAGGTTGTATAGGTGCAGTAAAGTGAGGAACAAAAAGCTCTGCTTCATCAATTACCCAACTAACGCCTTCACTTCGCCACAAGCGTGTAAGAAAGTCATAATCAGACTCATTGTGCTGCATGATAAATGGGCGAATATCATAACTCTGACTTAACCCACTAAGGTCGAGACTTAAACTTGTCGCAAAAAGTGCACTTCTTTCTTGCCATTCTTTAAATAAAACTTCCGTGACTTCAATAATGCTTTTATTCATAAAAACACGGCTATTACGGCGCTTGTGCCATAAGTTTGTCGCGTCTTTTAAGGTGAGTTTATAAAGCGTTAAAGCACCGTCACTCTGGCCATAACTCGCTTCTGTCACAATTCCTGTAGTTCGAAATAATTGTCCTGAATCAGTGACCTGATCAACGGCAACTTGCACACCTATAAACTGCTTCAATGCAATTTGAGCACTCGTTGAAAGGCAGATCAACTCAGCTTCCAATCCCCCATTTAGCTGATGTTGGCCTTCTATACGTTGTAAAAAAACTTGGCTATTGAGTAGTTCATTAGAAAATTGCACATGGACGGCACGTTTCTGCGCACTTAACCCTATTTTTTCCAAAACATTAAAGATATTAAAAAGCATTTTTTTATAATCATAAGGATATATAAACGGCTGCACTTTATAAAAAACAGAACTATCTGTCTATATGATTATGCTTTTTTTAATTCGTTTTTTTATATTTTGACCTATTCCCAAGCAATAAAAAGCCCAACATAGTGTTGGGCTTTTTTAAAGAGCTTTAAGCTCTTTTTTTGGTTGTCTTAAATACTGGATAAAAACGGAATAACTGCCATAAACAGACCAGTAATAGTAAGAGGAAATAGACCAATGACCAAACTGGTAAAGATTGACCTAAAAAAGTCCAATCAATTGCTGCACATTCACCTGAACCCGACAATACTTCTTGTAAAACCGTTTTCATTGGTAAAGCATCAATGAGGTAATTTAAACCCGGGCCACAGCTTGGTACTTGATCTGGTGGTAAATGTTGCAACCAGACATGACGTCCTGCCACACCTACTGACCATAAAATTGCAATGCCTGCTAAAAATGCATAAAAACGTTTAACCGCATTTGAAACTGGGTTATGCAAAAAGGCTATGAGTGCTACAAGGCCCATCGCCATTAAGCCAACACGTTGAAAAATACAGAGCGGACATGGCTCTAAACCTTTTACATGTTCCAGATACAACGCAAAAGACATGCCGACTATACTTGCTAAAACAAGTAGTCCACTCACCAAACGGTAACTTAATCGCATGTAAAACCTCGTTTTATTATCGATATTGTTCAAGATATTGATCAAAACTGATCTTGGTATCTTGCTCAAGTTTTTCTTGCTGCTGTAAAGATTGCGCAGCCAACTGTTCAAAATGTTTCAAAGTTTCCACACTAAGCTCATGCTGTTCATAACTTTCAGCATGTAACTGAGCCATGTGGCTACCAAAACTCCAAGTTCCACCATGCTTTAACGTATCGTCAATGACATGGGCAGATAAAGTTTCATCAACTTCATCAATTCGTGCTTGCATGACCGCCAAAGATGAACCATACAAGTCCGTTGCATAGGTCTGATCGAGTAGCTGTGCACAATCTTGCATTTTTGCAATATATAAACGTGCCCAATCTTCGATGTGAAACGACCCAGTTAAATCTGTAATGGTTGCGTTCGGTGCCCGACCTCGGTTGACCACCTCTGTCTGATTTTTCTCAACCAAGTCTTGCTCAGAACATAACAAGTCTGGGCTATCACTTAACAGACAATAAAGTGCTAACACTTCAAGAAAGCCTGCTGTCGTTTCATCAACGCCAATTGCCGAGTATGGATTTACATCTACTGCACGTAACTCAACATAACCGACGCCTCGATTTTTTAAAGCTTGAGACGGTGTTTCACCTGCTTGAGGTACCTGTTTTGGACGTACTAGACTGTAATATTCATTCTCAATCTGCAAAACATGATCATTAATTTGCAACGGTTCACCAGAAGCATCATTTAACCCTAAACGGCTAAACGGTGGGTAAGGAGAATGAACGGCTTTTTGTAAACCATCCAGATAGCCGGACAAATTGTTGTAATGAATACCTAAGCTTTTTTGTGCTGAGTTTTGATAGCCCAATCGCCCCATACGGAGTGCTGTAGCATACGGTAAATAGTATGAACCTTTGATTAAAGGCAACAAATGATGTTTGTGTCCAGTCAAGAAACAACGACATACAGTTGGACTCGCGCCCACCAAGAACATGACCAATGGTGTTAAACGAATAAAATTACGAATAAGGCCAAAATAACGATGGCTACGGTAATCCTGCAAACTTAATGATTTTAATTGTTCGTCAGTTTCATGAGCTTGCAACTCAGCAAAAAGTGTATCTGGGAAAGATAAGTTGTAATGCACCCCTGAAATGGTCTGCATACGACGACCATATCGAATTCCTAACCCACGGCGATATAGTGTTTTAAAACGGCCAATATTAGAAGTGCCATATTGTGCTAGACGAATGCGTTCTTCATTGTCGTCTAACATACATGGCATAGACAGCGGCCAGAGTTTTTCACCATTTTCTAAATGACGATGCACAACCGCATGAATATCGGTGAGCTCGTGCAGAGCTTCTTCAATGGTTGGCTTAGGTGAAGTAATAAACTCCATCAACGCTTCTGAATAATCAGTCGTAATTTTTGGATGTGTTAACGCCGAACCTAGTGCCTTCGGATGTAACTCTTGTGATAAGAACCCATTACTTTGCATACGTAGGCTTTCACGCTCTATTCCACGTAACATGCCTTGTAGTAGCGACGAATCCACCCAAGCAGGAAGAACTGATTGAGATGGTGTAGTGGGTTGACTCATGCATTTGCTCGCTTATTAAAGATCACTATATACAAAATCGTGAGATGATACGGTTACTTATATAATCACATCATTCCAGTTTGGCAATTTTTATCACAATCTTGTTATTTAAGACACGAAAGAATTGTGATTTTATTGAAGAATAATTGCTAAAGAGTTGTCAATATCATGAACGAACAAGACATTTTAAACTTCTGGTTTTCTCCTGAACACCGTTCACTTTGGTTTGCAAAAAGTGATGATTTTGACAAAAAAATCCGTGAAAATTTTTCTGATGTTCATCGACAGGCAACTCAAGCAGAACTCTGGTCTTGGCGAAAAACTGCAGAAGGTCGTTTGGCAGAGATTATTGTACTAGACCAGTTTTCTCGCAACATCTATCGTGATCAGCCCCAATCTTTTGCCTATGACAGCTTGGCATTAGCTTTGGCACAAGAAGCAATTAGTTTGCAACTCGATGCACAGCTTAATCCAGAGCAACGCTCTTTTTTATATATGCCGTTTATGCATAGTGAATCAAAATTGATCCATGAATTTGCCTTGAAACTATTTCAACGTCTTGGCAATGAAATTAACTTAAGCTTTGAGAAAAAGCATAAAGTCATTATTGATCGATTTGGACGCTATCCTCATCGCAATACCATTCTTGGACGTGTTTCTACTCCAGAGGAAACCGAATTTTTATTAGAACCGAACAGTAGTTTTTAAAGCTTCTTAATTTTTAATGCTGAGTCATCTTTGTTTTAATGCTCAGCTGGGAGTTCACCATGAAATATCTCTCTCTTTGTTTAGCATTAGGCGCTGCCTTAACTTTAACTGCTTGTGCGACGACTCCAAGTAAACCAAAAACCTTTGATCAACTTGGCCAGTTTTCCGCATACCCTTTAAATGCGCAAACGTTTCGTATTAGTTTCCAAGCCGATCCGAATATGAGTTACGGTGCAGCTGAAGAAATCACTTTAGTAAAATCAGCACAAACGACCGTGCAAAAAGGTTTCCGCTTTTTTAAAGTACTGAATGACCCAAGTAACCAAAGTCAGAAACCACCACGTCAGGCTGTGGTCTATCCATCTGCGCCGAGCTTTTATCCTTATGGCTATGGTCGTCGCTATCCGGGTTTCTGGCATGATCCGTTCTATGATTTCCCACAAGTGGTCAATATCGACCCTGTTCAAGTGTCGTATACTATTGAATGTTATCGGGATCAAAAGCAGGCTCCTCAAGACGCTTTTGATGCAAGCTTGATCTTGAAATCACTCGGACAAAAATATGGATTGAGTCCGACAGGAACGCTGTTGCCACCGCCCGAGCCTCCAGTAAAACAAAAATGAATAGGATAAATTTATGAGCATGGCAGAAGAAGTTCACCACGTGCCCAGTCTTAAACGTAGTAAATATTTTGCTACCCTAGCGCTGATCATCGTCGTTGTGCTGTGGATTGCACTGATGGTAGCCGACCGTTTTCTGCCAGAGTACACAGGTTTTATTCATATTTTAATGCTAGGGGCCGAAGCAGGTGTAGTTGGTGGTCTAGCCGATTGGTACGCAATTACAGTTCTGTTTCGGAACCCTTTTGGTAGGTTACCGATTCCTAAGTTTTTACGCGACCATACCGAGATTATTCCGCGCAATAAGGCACGCATTGCAGAGTCAATGGGCCGTTTTGTACAGGAAAATTTTCTTTCGCCTCAAGTGGTCGAAAAAAGCTTAGAAAAAACAGACTTGAGCCTCGCAATTGGTCAATGGTTGGCAAGTCCACAAAACAATACTCAAGTAGTGCAGCTCATTCAGCAAACTGTACCGAAAATTTTTGAATTTGTGAGCCAAGAGCAAATTGCTAATTTCGTGCAAAACAACAGTGTGCAATGGGTACGTAATACCCAAGTCAACAAACTCGCCAGTGAGATGCTACGCGCGGTATTGGAAAATGATTTCCACCAAGACGTTTTACAGCGTGGTCTCGATATCGCTCATGAATGGGTTGTACAAAATCCAGATAAAACTCGTGAATTAACCCGAAAAATGTTTAAAGCACTAGGCGTCTGGTCACTTGCAAGAGGTGCAAGCTGGATTGGAATTGATGTTCAACAACGTACCATCGACTCATTGGTTGAAAAAGTAGAATCGATGCTGGCCGACCATGAACACCCATGGCGGCAAGAAATTGAAACAATTGCACATTCACTCATGCTGGAACTAGCGAAACCCGATAGTGTTGCCAGTCAACGTCTTAACAGTGGTAAAGATGCGCTCCTTGATAGTCCTCAAGTTCTAAATTTTATTAGTGGTGCTGTCACCATTTTGTGTGATGCCATTAAAGAAGATTTAATGAAAGAAGACTCTGGCATTGCAATGAACCTGCGAGCTGCGATTCAGCAGCTCGGTGAAAACCTTGTTCAAAATGTAAAAGTACGTGAAGTTCTCAACAAAGAAATGACAGGACTTGCCATGAATTTTACGGATCAATATAGCCATAAAATCATACGCTATGTGAGTGAACGCATTCATGAATGGGATTCACGTGAAATGATTGGGAAAATTGAAAATGAAGTCGGTGGCGACTTACACATGATCCGTGTAAATGGTGTGGTAGTGGGTGCATTTATTGGTTTGACACTCGGTGTAATTCGGGCAGTGATTGAATCAATTTTATAACTTTAAATATTTTTAATAAGAGAACAATATGCTTCAGCTACAGTCAAAATTGGCCACTCAAGGCGTGACTATTTTTAGTACCATGACGGCACTGGCACATCGTCTAGGTGCACTCAACCTATCACAAGGCTTTCCAGATTTTCCGGCGCCACAAGCCTTACTTGAAGCCTTATCTCAAGCGACTTTAGCTGGACATAATCAGTACCCGCCTGGCGATGGTATTCTCGGTTTACGGGAGCAACTCGCTTTACAATTTCAGCAGCGTGATCAACTTCAACTTGATCCTGTTACTCAAATCACAATTACACCAGGCGCAACCATTGCAATTTTTTGTGCCATACAAGCCTGCATCAATGCAGGTGATGAAGTCATTATTTTTGACCCAAGTTATGATAGCTATGGCCCTTCTGTCGAATTATCAGGCGGCAAAGCGGTTCATATTGCCCTGCAAGCACCCGACTTTAAGGTGAACTGGCAACACGTTAAAGATTTGATCAATGACAAAACACGCATGATTGTGGTGAATACTCCCCATAATCCAACAGGTACGATCTGGAATAAACAAGACTGGTTAGAACTCATTGAACTGATTCAAGATAAAAATATTTTGGTTTTATCCGATGAAGTCTATGAACACTTAGTTTTTGATGGTCAACAACACTGTAGTGCATTGCATTTTCCAGAGCTCAGAGAGCGTAGTTTTGTAATTGGTTCTTTTGGAAAAACCTTTCACGTGACAGGATGGAAAACAGGTTACTGCGTCGCTTCACCTGAGCTAATGCGTTTATTCCGCCAGATTTATCAGTATGCGAATTTCTGTGGCACGACTCCTTGTCAGATTGCCCTAGCGCAATATATGGAGCAACATCCAGAACATATTCAAGAGCTTTCGCAGTTTTACCAAACGAAAAGAGATCGATTTAATCAGGCAATTCACAATAGTCGTTTTTTACTTAAACCTTCTCAAGGTACTTATTTCCAAAACCTCGATTACAGTCAAATTCGTCCCGACTTAAACGATGTAGAAATGTGCCAGTTTCTTGCCGAGCAACATAAGATTGTGGCTATTCCAGTTTCGGTTTTCTATCAGCAAGCGCCTGAGTCTTTACGCTTGATTCGATTCTGCTTTGCTAAAAATGATGAGACTCTGCAAAAAGCAGGAGAAATTTTGAATCAATGTTAATAAATTTAGCCACTTAGCACTGTAAAAATACTACAAGTCATTCGCTCCAACTATGCTAAGTTGAATATCCGCCCCGCTCATCAAAGAGATGGGCGATGGAGAACACATGCCACCAAGACAGTCCTTAATTCAACAGCAAAATCTATGGAAAACATTTTTTGTTTTCTTGCTACCCTTGATTGCAACCAATATTTTGCAGAACTTGTCGGGAACTATTAATACCATCTTTGTTGGTCAAATGATGGGAGTAGATGCAATTGCGGCAGTTTCTGTATATTTCCCTATCTTATTTTTGCTACTCGCTTTTATTATCGGGATTTCAACGGGTACTACTGTTTTAGTAGGGCAAGCATGGGGTGCGCAAAATATAGAGAAAGTCCAAAGTGTGGTCGGTTCTACCCTGTTTATGACCATCATTGGTGGAATCGTTACCGCGATTATCGGTGTGTTTTTCGCCCATGATATTTTGGAGCTTTTAGGTACTGACCCGAAGGTAATGCATCTTGCTTTGCCTTATGTGCAATGGATGTTGGCGGGTAGCCCTCTTCTGTTCGTTTATATTATCTATACCTCAATTTTACGTGGTGTGGGAGACAGTACGACCCCTTTACTGGCCCTCGCTTTAACCAGTGTCATCGGTGTAATTATTACACCAATTCTTCTCAAAGGTTATTTTGGCTTTCCTGCCCTAGGGATTATTGCTCCTGCTATAGCATCAATTATTAGTTATATCGCAATATTAATTTTTCTCGCGATTTATCTTAACAAGAAAAATCATTCACTTCGGCCGAATCGTCAGCTTCTGCAACATATCCGTCATAATCCAGAACTAAGCAAAATCATTTTACGCTTAGGCGTCCCAACGGGTATTCAAATGATTACCACCTCAATGGCGGGTTTAGTTATTGTTGGGTTGGTTAACCATTATGGTTCACATGCTACAGCAGCTTATGGTGCAGTGAACCAGGTGCTCAACTACATTCAGTTTCCAGCGATTTCGATCTCCATCGCAGCCTCAATTTTTGCAGCGCAAGCGATTGGTGCGGGTAAATCAGATCTATTAGCGCGAGTAACCCGTACGGCTCTGGGAATGAACTTTTTATTTACAGGGGCCTTAATTGCACTTGGTTATCTATTTTCAAAATATTTAATGGCTTTGTTTATTACCGACCCAACTGTGGTGGTGTTAGGTCAACAGCTGTTATTTATTGTACTTTGGGCAATTTTATTCTTTGGCGCAGGTGCCATTTTTGCATCTATCATGCGTGCGAGCGGCACCGTGACTGTTCCAATGCTGATTAACATCTCTGCCATTTTATTTATTGAAATTCCATGTGCTTACTGGTTTAGCTCAATGTGGGGACTTAAAGGCATTTGGGTTGCGTATGCCTTGGCATTTGTGAGTTTATGTATTATTCAAGGCTTGTATTATCAATTTATTTGGAAGAAAAAGACGATCAAAGTTCTTATTTAGAACCATCCAAGCTACATAAAAAAAGCCATCATTTGATGGCTTTTTTTAATTTAAATCTTATTTCATCCATTTGGTCACAACGGTTGAAGCGCGTTGATATCCTGTTGGGAACAAACGCTGCAATGCATCAAGAAATTTTGCATCACTACCAATCAATAAACGGCGTTTATTTTTCAAAACGGCATCCAAGATTTGACGAGCCGCTTCTTCTGGTGGGGTACGTAGAAACTTATCAAAGTTTTGAATCGATTTAGCTGGGTCCATACCTAAAGTACTCAAGCTATCACTCATTTTTGCAGCTTTAGCAATATTGGTGCGAATTCCCCCCGGATGTACGCACAAAGAACTCACGCCACTTTTTTCAATATCCAACTCTTGGCGTAACGATTCGGTAAAGCCGCGTACAGCAAATTTAGTTGCGTTATAACCAGATTGGGTTGGTTGAGCAGTCAGACCAAATAAGCTCGAGATGTTAATAATGTGCCCATCTTGAGTTTGCTTAATGAACGGTAAAAATTCTTTAGTCCCGTATACGACACCCCAGAAGTTAATCCCAACAATCCACTCTAAATCTTCATAGGTTGCGCCTTCAACAGTCGAACCTAACGCAACGCCAGCATTGTTAAAAATCAGGTTAACAGAGCCGTGATCTTGTACTGTTTCTTGCGCCCACTGCTTTACCGCTTCACGGTCAGACACATCAAGCTTTTTGGTGGTAACAGTAATGTTGCTGTACGGCTTTAAAAGCTCGACAGTTTGTTGTAATCCTTTTTCATTAATATCACTCAACGAAAGATGGCAGCCCTGTTTTGCCAAAAGAATTGCTAACTGTTGCCCAATGCCAGAACCCGCGCCCGTAATTGCAGCAACTTTGTTTTTAAAATTTTTCATTGTCCATCCTTTGTTTTTCGATTTGCACAACCGGTTCATTGCATGTGCACTTTAGACACCTTCAATATAATTTTGACAATACACATTGTCAATATAGTACACTGTAATTTCAGATAGAATGGCACAATTCTGCTGAGGGCTTTATCATAGTGAGCATATTTGGCCAAAACCTATAAATTAGGAAACCATTCTTTAGGAAACAATTTATTTATGGCGACTAACGACTCAACCAGTAAAAAGAAAACAAAAAGTGTGAGTAAAGAACGTCAGTTCAAAGGGTTATCTCTATCTGAACGTAAAGAGGCACGCCGTGAAAAGCTGATTGAAGCGGGTATTGCAACCTATGGAACCCTTGGGTTTTTTTCAGTAACGGTAAAAGATGTCTGCCAAGAGGCAAAACTCACCGAACGTTATTTTTATGAATCATTTAAAAAGAGTGAAGATTTATTCCAAACCATCTTTTTAAAAATGATTGAAGAATTACAACAAAATCTGATGCAAGCCGTGATTAAAGCTGCCCCCGATCCAGAAAAAATGGTCGATGCTGGTTTAAGAGCTCTGCTGACGACATTAAAAGATGACCCAAGATTAGCTCGTATTGTCTATGTCGACGCAGTCTTGGTGCAAGAATTACATAATCAAGCCACCATTCAAGAAACACTTGCGCAATTTGATCGCATGATTCAGGCCTTTGTTATGCTGACCATGCCCCAAATTCAGCACCATGAAAATGAGCTCTCTTTAATTGCAACTGGTTTGAATGGATATGTCACACAAATTGCGATTCGATGGGTGATGGGAGGGTTTGAGCAGTCTCTTGAGCAGGTTTTAACTGCATGCCGTGTCGTTTTCTTATCTTTATTAGCTCAAGTTTCAAAATAATATTAAAGTTTTTTGACAGCCAAAAATGTGAAAAAATAGCTAAGCAATTAAGGTGATAACCTATTGAATGATTTTAGAAATTTTGAGGCTGAGATGTCATAATTTGGTCATACCTTTGCCTTAGTTTTGTCACAAATTATTGCTAAATTCATTTTTATAGACTTTTCTGCAATGAAATTGTCATAATTAATCTTTGTAATAAGCCTGTCATAACTACAAAACGGTTCACCGTTAAATCTATAGGATATTGCGTTGTGAAAGATGACTATATTTTAATTGTCGATGATGAGCTTCCTATTCGTGAAATGATCCATACTTCTTTGGACATGGCAGGCTTTCAGTGTTTACAGGCAGAAGATGCCAAACAGGCTCATCAAATTATCGTCGACCAACGTCCGGCGCTTATCTTGCTTGATTGGATGTTACCTGGAGGAGTAAGTGGTGTCGATTTATGTCGCCGCTTAAAACGCGATGAGAACCTAGCAGAAATTCCAGTGATTATGCTGACCGCTCGCGGAGAAGAAGACCATAAAGTACAAGGTCTTGATGCGGGTGCAGATGATTACATGACGAAGCCTTTCTCAACACGTGAACTGGTTTCACGTATTAAGGCAGTTCTGCGCCGCGCGAATGCATTAAGTGGTGAAAAAACCATTGATGCCAATGGTTTAATTCTTGATCCTGTAAGCCAACGTGTTAGCTTTGGCAACAGCATTTTAGATATGGGCCCAACTGAATATCGCTTACTTGCGTTTTTTATGACCCATCCAGAACGTGCATATACGCGTGCCCAGTTGCTCGATCAGGTATGGGGCGGTAATGTATATATTGAAGACCGCACTATCGATGTGCATATCCGTCGTTTACGTAAAGTTTTAGAACCTTTTGGTGTAGACCGATTTGTTCAGACTGTGCGTGGAACGGGCTACCGTTTCTCAACACGTGCAGATTTAGCCGCAGGTTAACCAAGATTTATGTATGAACCCTACCCCGTCCCTGAACAGGTACGTGAACAAAAGCTTTCTCGTTACAGTAGTTTATGGACGTTTGCCAAACAAGATTTACGGCTTTTATTATTTTTTCTAATTATTGCCGGTTTAGTCGGTTTCGGTATTGGGTATTTCTGGAGCTGTATTTTTATCGCCTTCGTGGTGTTTTTTACACTCCAGTTGCGTTCTTTATATCTGGTCAATGACTGGATTGCCAATAAACCTTATGACGTTCCTCCAAACCTTAACGGGATTTGGGGGGCATTGTTATTTAATGTTTACCGTGCTCAGCGTCAGGAACGAATAGTTCAGGCCGAAATGGTCGGTTTAATTGACCGTGCACAGTCATCTTTGGTGGCGCTTGCTGAAGCGGTTGTTCTGATTGACGATCAACATCAAATCGAATGGTGGAACCCAGCTGCGGAACGTTTGTTAGGAATCAGCCCTCTTGACCGCGGCCGTAACCTATTAACGATTTTACGTCAGCCTACTTTTATTGAATATTTTAACAATATTGATCAGGCACCTGATGGGATTAAGCTGCATTCCAATTTTGATGATGACCGTTATGTACAGGTTAAGCTCACAAGATTTGGTGGAGAAAGTCGTTTATTGGTGGCTTACGACGTGACTCGTATGCATAACCTTGAGCAAATGCGTAAAGACTTCGTCGATAATATTTCTCATGAACTTCGTACACCATTAACCGTGCTCAGTGGTTATATTGAAACCTTTACAGATCAGGAAGATATTAGCCCACGCTGGAAACGTGCATTTGACCAGATGCAATCACAAACCAAGCGTATGAATGCGTTGGTTAATGATTTACTGCTGTTATCGAATTTAGAAAATAACAAGAAAATTGCAAAAAATCAGATTATTGAAATGCCGAGTTTAATGAATCAATTGTTTGATGATGCTCAGGCCTACAATGCCGATTATGGACACACGCTCAATTTACACATTGATAGCCACTGTGACCTGATTGGTTCCGACATGGAAATTGCCAGCGCATTTAGTAATTTAATTACCAATGCCATCAAGTACACGCCAAAAGGTGGAACCATTACGATTGGTTGGCATGATGATGGTGAACATGCTTACTTTAGCGTGCAAGACACAGGCATCGGAATTAACCCTAAACATTTGCCACGACTGACTGAACGCTTCTATCGTGTGGATAGCGACCGTAGTCGTCAAACAGGTGGTACAGGTTTAGGCTTAGCGATTGTAAAACACGTGCTGATGCAACACGGAGCTTATTTAGATGTGCAGTCTAAAGAAAACGAGGGATCAACATTTACCGCAGTTTTTCCAAAAGAAAGACTCTATAACATGACCTAAAGTTGCCCTCTCACATTTAAAAAGTCGACTCATGAAAAGTCGGCTTTTTTGTATTATTTAAACCAATTTACTTAGAATTCGAGCAATACGATTTTGTCTGATTTTTCTCGATGACATTTAAAAAACTAGTGGCAAAAGTATTACTTTGACGCAGTGCATCACGGTGATCTCCACCATTAATCGTTTGATAAATAGTTGGTTTTTTTAATTTACATAGCTGCTGATAATAAGCAGATGTCCCTCTAGGGTCGACTAAATGATCTTTAGAGCCTTGAACAATCATTAATGGCACGGTCGGCACCATATTTTCAATAGATTGCTGTTTTAGATAAGTCAAAAGAGGTTTTAAGTCAGCATTAGAACGAAATATGCTCGAAGGCGATTTTTTCAAATCAGATTGAAGTTCAGATAAACAACGGCTACGTGCTTGAGTTAGCACCGCATTCATTTCTGGACTGACTAAGTTTTCAGGAACAATGCTTGGTTCTGCTGCTTGTGCTCCCAATAACACAATTGGGAAAAATGCTGCCACACTTGGTTCTGGGTTTGGATTACTCTGCACATATTCTGCAATGCCTTCATATTGATAGCCGCCTGGCGCAAGAGCGATCGCCCCTTTTAAATCTAGTTCGGGAGCATCTTTTTGACCATAAGCAGACACTGCAATTGCCGCAGCCCCGCCTTGACTATGCCCCATTACCAACCACTGTTTATTGAAGTCTTTTGGCTTGAGCATATGTAATGCACGCACTGCATCAACCACTGTATGCAGCTGGCTCTTTGCATTCATATAGGGATGTGCGCCTAATGTACCTAAGCCTTGATAGTCAGGCGCGACAACTGCATAACCACGTGCAAGCCAAGCATCTAAAGCTTTAGAAGCAACTTCTTGATATGAATGAACTGGCCCACCCACATAGTCGCCCGAAGGTGCACAAGTATCAGCAACTCCTGTCGTGCCATGTGCCCAAGCCAGTATCGGCCAGCCATTTTTTGGTGGTGTTCCTTTCGGTAATAAAATAAACGCTGAGGCAACGATAGGCTCGACATTCACACCTCGACTACGATAATTGACCAACAAACGCTGACCGGCATGAGGAAATAAATTCGTTACAGCTTGCTGTTCTAGCGACAATATTGAACCCGGTTTTTCGCTCACAATTTGCTTACCCAAATCTGTAATTGGAGCAGCCACAGCAGAACCAGATGCCAAACAAATACTGCTAAATAAAATTTTTAAAAAAGAATTACTTTTTCTAATCAAGGGATTACTCCTCTATTATTTAAATTACATCTAATTAAATAATTAATTTATAAAATATAAATTACCATAGAATCTTCTATATTTATATTCAACTCAAAATAATTTACATTTATATAGCCTCTTAAAATCTTATTAAATATATTTTAAAGAATATGTATTATAAATATCGTTGCAAAAATTAATCCAATTTTAATAATAAAAAATATATGCTGATATTTTCTTAATTACGATAGCGATTAAAATGCCAAAACAAAAATTTATACCCTACCTGATTTTTCTTATTCTCGGTTCTCTATCTATCCATAGTTTTGCAGATGTACAAGTATATGGTCCGGGTGGGCCAGCACCCGCTATGAAAGAAGCCGCCAAACAATTCACCAATAAGACAGGAATAGCAGTCCATGTGACTTCTGGTCCTACTACTCAATGGTCTGAAAAGGCGAAACTAGATGCAGATGTTATCTATAGTGGTTCCGAAGCCATGATGTCTGATTTCGAAAATACATTTTCTGAGCAAATTATAAAAGACTCGATAGAACCTTTATATTTACGCCCCGCAGCGATTTTAGTGAGAAAAGGAAATCCTAAAAATATTAAAGGATTTAAAGACCTCGCTAAATCTGGCGTTAAGGTTTTAGTTACACATGGTGCAGGTCAAGTTGGTATGTGGGAAGATATCGCTGGCAGAACTGGAAATATCCAATTAACAAAAGCTTTTCGAAAGAATATTGTTACTTATGCAGCCAACACAGGTATTGCCAAGAAAAACTGGGAAGAAAATAGCAGCTATGATGCTTGGTTAGTCTTTAATATTTGGGGAATCCGTAACCCGGACGTTGGACAAATTATCCCTATCGAACCAGAGCTAGTTGTCTATCGTGACACAGGTGTAGCCTTGACTAAACATAGTTTAAAAGATGCCGAGGCTAAACGTTTTGTAGATTTTCTATCTTCACAACAAGGCAATACTATTTTCAAAAAATATGGTTGGACTAAATAATTAAAAAGGGAGCCAAGCTCCCTTTTATTTTTTAAAATTATTCACTCTAGTTCACCTAGAATATATTCGTTTCAAATTAAATATACGCCTGCGGCATATAAAGTGCCTAGTACTAAACAAAAGGCTGAACTGATATACCAAAATAAATCACTATTTCCCACAAATTTTGACTTTAACCATGGAAAAGCAAAACCACGGATAAGAAACACTGTTGCAACAAGCGACAAAATAATTTTGGTAAAAGGTAATACCTGTATTCCCCTTGCTGCAAAGAAGGCATACACAGAACATATAGTTAGAATTAAGCCCACAGTTATAGCTGTAAAATTAGGATACCAGTGCCCTCTTTCGGCCATCTGGACAATACTTTTACCAGCCCCTAAAAACCGAAAACCATTTGCTCCCCAGAACACACAAACAAAATGAAGTAATGCGGCACAGAATGTTAATAAAGCAGCAAGATATAGTAGAACGTTTGGAAGTGATTGCATTAGATTTTATACTAATAAAT
This sequence comes from Acinetobacter sp. V104_13, assembly GCF_031798995.1. Taxonomy (NCBI): domain Bacteria; kingdom Pseudomonadati; phylum Pseudomonadota; class Gammaproteobacteria; order Moraxellales; family Moraxellaceae; genus Acinetobacter; species Acinetobacter sp. V104_13. The sequence goes on from NZ_JAVQNP010000021.1 coordinate 163,572, forward strand.
ATGTGTGAGATTTATTATACTTAATTATAAATTATATAAAACTTATAAATAGTTAAAATAAAATTAACTTGGTATTTAATATTTTAAATACCAAGCTCAGATCATCTCAATTATTTACTTTCAAATTCTTTAAAATCAGCTTTTCTGATTTTTGCATGGATCCCTTTGGTTTTATCTACTACTTGTGAAACTTCAAAATCAGTTGCGGCACTTAAATAGGCGTACGCTGTCGCTTCATCAATACCGTATTCTTGGTTTAAGAAACGAATGGCTTCACGTGTAGACTTTTTCATCGCTTCATCAAGATCTTCATCAAGTCCCGGTGTAATCCAAAACTCAGCATTTTCAGCTAAAGGTTGTTTTAGCTCTTTGCCCGGTATTTTGTCCTTACCTGCTTTGAGTAAGGTAAATTTCAGTGTGGCGCGGGCTGAAGCTTCTAGTGCCGTTAATGCCACTTCCCCATCGCCTTGCGCGAAATGACTATCACCCGTATAGAATAATGCACCTTTAACCTGAACAGGATAATACGCAGTTGAACCTGCACCTAGTTCATTAATATCAATATTTCCGCCATACATTGCAGGTGGTACAGAATGAACAGGCTCAGACGTATTGGCTGCTACCCCCATAATTCCCATAAAAGGATAGAGCGGAAAACGTATTGATTTACCAGATTCTGTTTTTAATACACCTTCGTATTCACCTTTAGCATTTTTTTCGATTGGGGTGAAAATCGATACATTTCCATAACGTTCAGGATGCTCAGCCGATGCATTTTCTTGCTTTCCTTTTTTAGGAAACTCCCCTACTAAAGCTCCTTTACCATGTCGATTTGAAATCACACCGTAAGGAACACGTGGCTCAACTTTAAGTACTTCAACTTTCAGAATATCACCGGGCTGTGCGCCTTCAATTGCAACAGGGCCTGTCACAATATGCGGCCCATCTTTATGAAAATCATGCTTTAAATTTGATTGCGTAATTATTTTTGCATCTTCCAATATTTGATTAGAATTTACACCCTTCGATTTAAAGAACTTTTCAGCATTACGCCCTTGGTCTTCAAGCAAACCTTCATGAGAAACCGTATCAAATGTCACAACACTACCCGACGGAACGGTAAGGACGGGTTTGGCATCCCGATTCGGTAAATAGCCCCATGTAATGGTATTTAAAGTAGATGGAATATAATAATTACCTTTATATTCCCCAGTTTGAAGTTGAGTAGGTTGTTTTGAAATTTGATTTAAAACTTTAAAATCATTGGCATGGCTGAGTGAAATACAAAGTACAGATAAAACCGAAGCTGTCAGGCGTTTAACTTTTAACATGATTTCAGAACCTAAAAAAATATGAAAGTTACAGTAAAGTCCTGAACAAGTAGCAAGCATTGTGCCAAGGCTAAAGTTGTGTAATATCTAAAAAGCGCTTTATGCTTATAAAAAAACTAAATAAATTTTTTAGATTTAATAACTTATCTTCAAATAAAATTAAAACCTCGACTTAAGTCTAACTTAAATATTTCATTCTATTTTTATTTATTAATTTTCAATCATATTAATATTTTTGCTCTCTTCAGATACATATTTATAGACTAGCTTATATAACGTACTCATTTAGATCACTTAATAATAATTATATTTCTATATAATATAAATCCAAACACAGTTATATATTTTACTTTTATATCATTTAAATCAAAAAAATAAACCCTGAATAATTAAACTCAGGGTTTGCTTTTTTATACGAGCTCTATAGAAGACTAAACGGTATGTCCCATGCGCTCGCCCATTACAACTACAGACTCAGCTTTAAAACGTTGTTCCCATTCGATCTTATTTTTTTCAAATAAAATAACAGCTGTAGAACCTAAATAAAAACGTCCAAGCTCAGCACCTTTCTCTAGCTTTAACTGATGATGTTGTAATTCGATACGGCCTGAAGGTTTTACCTTGCCTGTTGCCACAGTTTCAATACCTGCAACAATCATCGCACCTACTAGAACAACAGCCATACGACCAAGTTCAGTATCAAACAAACACACCATACGTTCATTACGAGCAAATAATCCCGGTACATTTTCAGCAGTGACCTGATTTACCGAAAATAGCTCGCCTGGCACATATAACGTTTCTGTTAATGTCCCTGCAAACGGCATATGAACACGATGGTAATCACGCGGTGATAAATAAACTGTCGCGAACTCACCGTCTTGGAATGGTTGAGCAAGTTGTGGATCGCCAATGAGTTTCTCTACAGAGAAACTTTGACCTTTTGCTTGAAATACTTCACCTGCAGTAATCTTACCAATTTGAGAAATTGCGCCGTCCGCTGGTGACACAATGCTATCTGCATTTTCGTCAATCAGACGTACACCTTCTTTTAATGCACGGGTAAAAAAGTCATTAAAAGATTTATATTTCAGTGCATTGCCTTGTTCAGCAATCGATAAATCAATCCCATATTTGGCTTTAAACGCATGAATAACAGCGTTTTTCACAACTGGATTTTCACTCGCAGCAACTTTACCTACCACACGGCTCAATTGATGCTGTGGTACAAGGTTTTGTGCCTTAATAAATAATTCTTTTTTTAATCGAGATGTGAAACTCACGACGGTGATTCTCCAGTAATAATAGGACTATCGAGGCGATTGCCCCATTCACTCCACGCACCATCATAGGCTTTTGCTTCCCAGCCCAAGAGTCTAGCCAGAATATAGGCCAAACCGGAACGGTGATGTGACTGGCAGTACACAACTACAGGTTGTTGTAAATCGAACCCAAGTTGTTCAAGGCGCTGCCGCGTGCGTTCAAGCGGATGCAATTTTAGATGATTTTGACGATTAAGTGCAGTACTCCATTCAAAATGGAGGGCATTTGGAATGTGACCGCCGCGTCGCGCTGCTAAACGGACACCACTATATTCATCACTCGTCCGGCAATCCCACAGTTGCACACTTTCTTGCTCAACTTGTTTGCGTAGCTCTTCATAGTTCACACGGAACTGAGCGGCATGTGATAAATCAATTTGAATTAAGTCCGTAACAGGAGAAATTTTTTCAACTTCTGCTGTAGTTGGTAAGCCTGCACCTAACCATGCATGGATACCCCCGTTAATTAAACTGGTACGGGTAAATCCTAGACAATGCAAATTCCAGATTAAACGCCCAGCCCATGCCCCACCTTCATCGTCATAAACCACAACATGATGATTAGGTGAAATATTCAATTTTTCAATAAGTGCTTGCAAACCCGCTTCATCCGGCAAAACACCAGTGGCTTCTTCTTGTTGAGCCACTAACCATTTAGGCTGTAAATGAATGGCATGCGGAATATGGAGTTGTTCATAAACCGATGCACGGCTTAAATCTATAATGCGAATATATTCATTGCCTAAATAAGGCACTAATTCTTCTGCTTCTATTAATAAATCGAGTTTAAAATCAGGGAGTGTCATCGTCATGGTTTCTTTTTATACCAGCTTATTTTCAATCTTAGCATAAGCATATATCTAACAAACTCTGATTTTCTGCTACGCTTTAGCAGAAAATCAGATATCAGCATTCTCACTTTTAAAAATAAAAAATAGCGAGACCACTTTTTACTTAAACCACTTCTTCAAGTTCTTCGATTTCAAAAACCTGACGCAAATAGGCCAAGAAAGTATCGTTGTCAGTCATGGTTTTACCCGGACTATCAGAGATCTTCGCAACTGACTGACCATTACATTCAACCAGTTTTAGCACAATATTTAGCGGCTTTTGCCCCATATCGTTGGTTAGGTTAGTACCAATACCGAAACTCACCTGAAAACGATCTTTAAAGTATTGATGCAACTCCCATGCCTTTGGCAAATTAAGGCCATCGCTAAAGGTCAGCATTTTGGTTTTGGTATCAATTTTTAATTTACGATAGTGCGTATAAGCCTTATCACCCCATTCATACGGGTCGCCACTGTCATGACGTAAACCATCAAATAGTTTGGCAAAATACAGGTCAAAGTCGCGTAAGAAAGCATCCATCCCTACCACATCAGTTAGGGCAATTCCTAAGTCTCCACGGTACTCTTGTACCCACGTTTCCAGAGCAGCTTTTTGGAAATCACGCAAACGTACATCAAGTGCCTGAAAAGCTTGTAGGAATTCATGTGCCATGGTCCCGATTGGAGTAATGTTAAGCTCTTTAGCCAGCAACACATTACTTGTACCACGGAACACATTTGGCACAGTTTTATGAAATGCCGCTACGACATGTTTTTGCCAAGCAAAACTATAACGACGACGTGTACCAAAATCAGAAACTAAAAACGGTGGATCATTTGGTTGTTGAGATTTTTCATATTGCTGAATCAAATCGAGTTTTGCTTGTAATCGGCGTTCGCCTTCGGCCCAAACTTGGTCTGTTTTGATACGGCTAAAATACAACTCATTTACAATGGCTAGAACAAAAATCTCGAACATCATCGCCTGAACCATCGGTCCTTCAATATGAATATCTAAACGGCCTTCTGCATCAATACTAGCCTGAATAAAACGACGTTTGAGTTGGAATAATTCTAAGTAATCGACAAAGTCGCTTTTAATAAAACGTAATTTTCTTAAATATTGTAGCTCGTCTTCTTTATATTTGAGATTACATAAATGGTCGAGTTGCTCGTTTAAGTCATCCAAAATATCCACTAATGGGTAGACTGTATCTTCTAAGTTTCTGCAACGAAAATGATAGACACTATGTGTTTGCGGGAATTTATGCAGAACCACTTGTAGCATCGTAAATTTGTACAAGTCTGTATCTAGTAAAGAATGGATAATTGGAGACATAGTCAATGATTATTCGCTTGCTTCTTAGCATTAAAGCATATTTTTATGGATGAATTACGAGGTTTTATACCATTGTTGCAGTTCCATGAAATTTCCTTTTAAAAATCATTTAATTTAAATTCTGCTAAACTACGTTAATTCAATTAATTATAGAAATTTGCTTTAACTATGCGCGCTTTAATACAACGAGTTCTTGAAGCCAAAGTGGTTGTAGACGGTGAAACTACAGGCGAAATCCAACACGGCCTACTGGTGTTTTTAGGCATTGGCCGAGATGATACTTTGGCTATTGGTCAAAAGCTTATTGATAAAATTTTGAAATATCGAATTTTTGATGATGAACAAGGCAAAATGGGCTGGAACGTGTCTCAAGCAAATGGTGGAATCTTGCTTGTGTCACAATTTACCTTGATGGCACAAACACAAAAAGGTCTGCGTCCAGACTTTGGCCCAGCAATGCCACCTAGCGACGCAAAAGCGTTATACGAACAATTGGTTGAATATGCGCATTCTCAATTTGAAAAAGTTCAAACTGGAATTTTTGCAGCCGATATGAAAGTTCATTTGATTAATGATGGTCCAGTGACATTCAATCTAGAAGTCGAAGCATAGACATAAAAAAACTCCCAAAATGGGAGTTTTTTTATATTTGGATATTAACGTCCAGTTTTCTCTTTAATAAAAGCACGTGCCTGACGTACTTTATCTTTTACTGGTTTTGGTAACTTAGGTGGAATGAGCTTAGCAACCTGGTTGAACCATACCAACAAGCTGAAGTCACCTTCCATTTTAATGCTGCCATCTTGCATACCCGTCATAAATGCTGTTGGGTCACCTTTGATCAAAGTTTTTACACCTTGCTCACTGTCTGCAAATTGCAAAATAAAATCAGCTTTTTCAGGTGCGCCTGCAACAGTATCAATCTGACCATTATTAATAATGATCTGACGTGCAACACCTAAATCTGTACCGATCTGAATACGAAATGCACGGTCATGAATCAGTTCAATAAACTTAGGGCTAGTACGCGCCAACTGCTTCATACGCAGCACTAAACCTGCTACCAACAAATCTAATGGGTCTGTACTGACATCAACAAGAGGTAACTTGACTACAGGTATGGAAGAAAGTTTCATGAACATTCACGCCTATTGTATTTTTATGAAAACTTTAGAGCAAAACTTAGCAAGGTCATACCATTGCCTATGTTTTATGCATCAATTGATATTTTTTAGCTGGCAACGCAATCTAGATGAAACGTCAACAGACCCATCTATCGTAGCATAACTGGCTATTTTTTAATAAATGCTTTGTATAATAAAAATCACGTTTCGTAAATGAAAAAGGCATGCTGTGCATACCTTTTTACCGTTAGATAACAATTTAATTATCGGCTAGAACATTGCTGCTGATCATCTTCATATACTGGCGTGTGTTCTATATATTGGCGATTTGCCAATGCCTTTTGTGCTTGTTTATCCTCACGTAACAAAATAAATGTAACCATTACCATCGCTAGACTTAATGCAGTTAAATAACTATATGTGACTGGCATTTCAAAAGTGACTTGAACTCCAAAACGGACCACTTCCAATAGCCCCCAAAAGAACATCCCTGCAAGCATAAAACCAAGCCAACGACGGTAAGGAGAAAAGAAAACAGCAACAAGCGCGACAGCAATTAAGCTGAATCCGGCGATAGCGGCAAAATTCGCTGTTACCATAGAAACCTCCGTCTTAATGAAAACGTCTAAAAACATTCGGTCTTTAATACCCGACCTCATTCCAAAAACAACTTTAATTCATGATTTGTGTTGAAGCTTACGATGCATTATGGATGTTTTTTTTTAGAAAAAAAGACCCGTTTTTTCTTAATGCGACATACTTTGTCGCAACATTCTTTTGTCATTACATTTTTGTAAAATTCAAAAAGTTCGATTCCCTATATGGCATCAATTCTGGCGTGTCATTACAAAAAAATATGCTGTTTTTAAGGACCAAAATAAGTTTTTTTCAGATTTTTTTATTGCCTTTTTTCTGTGCAAAATTTTGTCATAACTTGCTTGTTTTTATGACTATTCTGCATAAAAAAAGCGCTACTCTGAAGTAGCGCTTAAAGCTTATCCATATAGGTTAAGCACGATTTAAATCTTTATCATGCATACCGAGTAAATAAAGCACACCATCTAAACCAACACTTGAAATTGCCTGATTTGCATTTTGGCGTACTAATGGTTTTGCACGATAAGCAACGCCTAAGCCTGCAATCGCAAGCATCGGTAAATCGTTTGCACCATCGCCTACTGCCATCGCTTGCTCTAGAGAAATACCCATTTTATTTGCAAGTTCGCGTAATAACTCAGCTTTACGGGCACCATCAACAATTGCACCTTTTACTTCGCCTGTTACGAAGCCGTCTTGCACATCTAAAATGTTAGCGTGAACTTCATCAATACCGAGTTTGCCTTGTAAATATTCAGCAAAATACTGGAATCCACCAGATAAAATTGCCGTTTTATAGCCAAGTGCCTTTAAGGTCGAGATAAGACGTTCTGCACCTTCGGTAATGGTTAAACGCTCTGCAATTTTAGGTAAAACAGCAGCATCAAGTCCTTTCAACAATGCAACACGTGCACGGAAGCTTTGCTGGAAATCAAGCTCACCTTGCATTGCTCTTTCAGTAATTTCAGCAACTTGTGCACCTACCCCTGCTTCAATCGCCAACTCATCAATCACTTCTTGTTCAATTAATGTTGAGTCCATATCGAAACACACTAAACGGCGGTTGCGTCGATAAGCATTGTCTTCTTGAACAGCAACATCAATATTTAATTCGCTTGAAAGAAGTAAACATGCAGCACGCATGGCTTGTGCATCTAAAGTTGGGCCGCTACTTAGACCAAACTGTACACAGGCACGACGTGGGAATGCGCTATCCTTTTCAAAGTCGACACGACCTGATAAACGCGTTACTGTTTCGATGTTAAAGCCTTGGCTAGACACAATTTTTGTAACTGCTTGTAAGTGTGCCGCAGTGAGTTCTGGGGCTAAAGCCGTGACGATATAGCGAGTCCGACCACCTTCACTTACCCATTGATCGTATTCTGCGCCCGTGATTGGTTTAAAGCGCACTGTTAAGCCAATATCATGTGCTAAAATCAGAATCTCTTTCATTGCCAATGCGGTCGCAGTTTCATTATCAGAAGCGACCACAATGCCTAATGTAAGTTGATTATGAATAACAGCCTGACCTACATCCAGTATTTGCAATGAATGTACGGATAGTACTTGCATTAATCGGGTAAACTGGTTTGGTTGGTCCGGTCCTAAAAAGGATATAAGAATGATTTCTCGCATGAATTGACTCTAGTCTGAGTGACAACTATTGTAAGAATCATAATCGAATTTCAATATAATTGCCTTGGAAGTTTAACTTGATTGCGCCTAGACAAGGGCTATTTGCTAGCCTACTGATCGTTAGTTTTGCATTGCATACCTTTTTATTGGTCATTGCAACGACACACCAGCTTAATGAAAACCGTGCGAGTCAGGGTCAGCTCATGACCAGTCAGCTCGTTGCAGATAGCTTATCTGAGCTTGAACCTGCTAATACGGTGTCTTTAGCTCTGATTGCCAATCGCTATGCGACCAATCCAAGTGTTGCGTCTATTCGCATTCTTGATGCGAACAAACAGGTTCTAGCAACGAGCGGAATTTCAAAAACCCGCCAAGGCGAAATTTTTGCTCGTGATGCCCTTCAAAATGAAAAGAAAGTCGGATCTATCGAAGTTACGTTGATTCAGCCAAGTATAGGAGAAATTCTTCGTACTCAATGGCTTGCAATTTTAGCTTCTCTGTTTTTGCATGTTTTATTATGGCTTGCCTATCGCGCGATTGCTCGTCCAACACGAAGCGAATATTTGGCACGCATTAATGAAGAAAACCGCTTGAAGCATGAAATTCAGCAGTTAACTCAAGCATTGGCTCTAGAAAAACAAAATACGGTAACTTTGGTTGCACAAGCTCAGCAACAAGCTAAAGCGAAACCAGCAGCTCGCCAACAAGCCGAGAAAACTTCAGATTCAGCTGACCAACATACGTTGGCACTCAATATTCAGTTTTATGACCCTAAACAGTTATTAAGCAGTGTTAACCAATCGGTATCTGTTCCTTATTTCAAACTCTGCCAGCTCTTTTTAAACAAGAGTATTGAGTTATGCGTTAAGCACTATCAATTGAAGCTCACAGATATTGAAGTAGTAGATGAGTTTAATGCCGAAGGCGCGACACTTGCGATTTCAACCTCTCATACGCATGCCGTAGAATGTCTGCTTATGATTGGAACCGTATTCCAATTACTTTCAGATGTTTTATATAAACGTTATCGTGAAGATAAACGCTTTGCGCTACAAACTCGTAGTGCAACATGTAATGCTGTAGAAGCTATGCAAATCGATGCAAAAGAAGCTGCTCAACGTTTAGCACAGCATCTTCACGCTAAAGAATCTGCTTTATATCTTGAGAATGAACAGCTCAAAGCAATTCAAGACAGCTACCAACTTGTTGCAATGCCAAACCCAAGCAATGTGATGACACGTCATGCATTTATGATCAATGGTATGAATGCAGAATGTGCTGAACTTGCTCAAAATATCCGGACTGAAATTTTAATGGGGAAAAAATCAATCCCACAAAATGATAGTCCAAGTAGTGCAGCTTCATAAAAAGTAACTACGCGCATCAGAACCTAGCCTTTTGGCTAGGTTTTTTTATTTAAATTCATAGCTTTTATTTAAAACTACTCCTTTTTCTTATGATTTATTTGTATAAATAAATCTCGATCTATTCTTAGATGTCACAAATTTGGATAAATCAGAATCATAGGCAAAATTCTCTAAACAGCGTAAACTATGCAAAATTTATTAAATAGAAATTGTCTTACGACAAAAAAAGGTGAAAGCGAATGCCGCTGAGTCGTGTTGAAGATCTTGTCGCCGATATTCGTGCAGGCAAAATGGTTATCTTGATGGATGACGAAGATCGCGAAAATGAAGGTGATCTTGTCATTGCAGCAACGCATGTTCGTCCTGAAGATATTAACTTCATGATTACCCATGCACGTGGTCTAGTTTGCCTAACGCTAAGCCGTGAGCGCTGTAAACAGTTAAACCTTCCATTGATGGTTGACCAAAACGGTGCTCAGCACAGTACAAACTTTACCTTATCAATCGAAGCCGCTGAAGGGATTACCACAGGTATTTCAGCAGCAGAGCGTGCACATACAATTCAAGCTGCTGTCGCAGCGCATGCAAAACCAACTGATATCGTACAGCCGGGTCATATTTTCCCGTTAATGGCTCAACCAGGCGGTGTTTTACATCGTGCAGGCCATACCGAAGCAGGTTGTGATTTAGCTCGTTTAGCAGGCCTTGAACCGGCTTCTGTCATTTGTGAAATCATCAATGAAGATGGCACAATGGCGCGCCGTGCAGATTTAGAAATTTTTGCCGAGAAGCATGGCTTAAAAATTGGTACAATTGCGGACTTGATTCACTACCGCATGACCAATGAGCAAACGGTTGAACGTCTGGATCAAAAAACGATTCAAACAGAATATGGTTCATTTGAACTCTATCGTTATCGTGAGATTGGTAACCCGGACATCCATTTGGCTTTAGTCAAAGGCGAGCCAAAAGAAGGTGTTACAACAGTACGTGTACATGGTTTCAGTCCAATTCGTGATTTGCTTAAGCTAAATAAAGCTGATGGTGAACCTGCGTGGAATCTAGACCGTGCACTACAGACAATTGCAGCGAGTGATCGCGGTGTTTTAGTCTGGATCGGGCAAGATCATTTGCAAGACTTGGGACCAGCGTTGGATGATTTAAATAAACCAAAACCGGTGAAATCCAATGCAGCACTTTCACATCAATATCAAACCATTGGTGTAGGCGCTCAAATTTTGCGTGACTTAGGTGTTGAAAAAATGAAGCTTCTTAGCTCACCATTACGTTTCAATGCTTTATCTGGCTTTAATTTAGAAGTAGTGGAATATGTCACTGCTGATCAAATCACAACGAAATAATCGAGGTTGCTATGGCAATTCGCCGTATTGAAGGTTTATTACATCTCGCAAGCGAAGGTCGTTATGCGATTTTAGTGGGTCGTTTCAACAGTTTTGTTGTTGAACACTTATTGGATGGTGCAATCGACACATTAAAACGTCATGGTGTAAATGAAGATAACATTACTGTTATTCATGCTCCTGGCGCATGGGAACTCCCGATTGTTGCTAAAAAATTAGCTACATCAAATCAATTTGATGCAATCATCGCACTTGGCGCAGTTATTCGTGGTAGCACACCACACTTTGACTTCGTTGCTGGTGAATGTGCAAAAGGTTTAGGTGTAGTCGCGTTAGAAAGCAGCTTGCCTGTCATCAATGGTGTATTAACTACTGATAGCATCGAGCAAGCCATCGAACGTTCAGGTACAAAAGCAGGAAACAAAGGCAGCGAAGCTGCTTTAACTGCAATTGAAATGGTTAATTTATTAAAGGCAATTTAAAGCATGTCTCAAACACTGCAAGCCGCTTATGCAGCAAAACGCAAAGCACGTCGTTTTGCTGTACAAGGTATTTATGAGTGGCAAATGAGTCACAACCCTGTACATGAAATCGAAGCACGTACCCGTGCGGAAAATGCAATGCACAAGGTAGACTTAAACTACTATCACGAACTGTTAACACAAGTGATTGCACAGCACGAAGATCTTGATGCATTACTTATTCCGGTTCTTGACCGTGAACTTAGTGCACTTGATGGTGTAGAGCTAGCAACATTACGCTTGGGTGCTTACGAGTTACGTGATCATTTAGAAGTACCTTATCGTGTCGTTCTAGATGAAGCTATTGAACTCGCTAAACACTTTGGTGGAGCAGATAGCCATAAATACATTAATGGCGTTCTAGATCGTTTAAGTTCAACACTACGTAGTGCTGAAAAACAACAAGCAAACTAATAGGTTTGAAGTTGATATGGCTGAGTTTTCTATTATTGACCAATACTTTAACAGACAATCTTACACAGATGTCACCTTGGGTATTGGAGATGACTCAGCCTTAATTACCCCTCCCGCAAACCAACAATTAGTGATCTGTGCAGATACGCTAGTTGCTGGACGTCACTTCCCTCTTGATACTTCTGCCCATGCGATTGGCTGGAAAAGTGTGGCTGTCAATCTTTCAGATATTGCTGCCATGGGGGCAAAACCGCATAGTATTTTACTTGCGCTCAGCCTACCTACCATTGACCATGAATGGCTTAAAGGATTCAGTCAGGGAATTTATGACTGCTGTAATCAATTTGGGGTTGCTCTCATTGGTGGAGATACGACCCAAGGCCCTCATCTCACCATTACCGTCACAGCCATGGGCTGGATTGAAACTGGACAAGCTGTGTTACGTTCAGGCGCCAAAGTCGGTGACTATGTTTGTGTGAGTGGTCAAGTTGGTGATGCAGCGTATGGTTTACAGCACCTAGGTCATCCATTACAAAAAAGACTAGACTACCCGACACCACGTTGTCAGCTTGGACAACAGTTGAAGGGATTAGCTTCAAGTATGATTGATATTTCTGATGGATTAGCCCAAGATTTAGGCCATATTTTAAAAGCTTCAAAGGTCGGTGCCCGATTACTTTTAGAAAAGTTACCAATTGATTCAACACTACAAGAACTACCGGAACAGCAGCGCTGGCAATATGCGCTAGCTGGTGGCGATGACTACGAATTATGTTTTACAATAACACCGCAAAATTATGAAAAACTTTTGCAAAAACAACTAGACATTAAGATTACAATGATCGGAGAGATCGTTGAGCAAACACAACTAACTTTTGAGCATTTGGGTTCAGATTACCCATTGCAAATTCATGGATACCAACACTTTGCATAAGCCACCGATTCATTTTAAGGACATGTCTTGGTTCAACCGCTGCATCGTTTTCTGTGGAGTTGGTTTCGGATCTGGTCTCGCACCTAAAGCTCCCGGTACTTTTGGCTCTGCCTTTGCCCTACTTTTCGTTCCAATCTGGTTATCACTTGGCTTTAACTTAAGCTTGATCGCTATCCTCATCATGTCCTTGGTAGGAATTTATATTTGTGGTCAAACAGCAAAAGTTATTGATGTACACGATGATGGTCGAATTGTGTGGGACGAGTTTGCAGGTCAATCTATTACCTTTCTTCCTCTGCTTTATTTACAACAAATGAATTGGATGTGGGTGATTGGGGGATTTATATTATTTCGGATTTTCGATGTTTGGAAACCTTGGCCTATACGCGTTATTGATCGTCAAGTGCATGGTGGTTTTGGTATTATGCTTGACGATATTATTGCCGGTGTATGGGCTGCTCTTTGTACACTAATTATTATCCATTTGAGTTAAATCATTAGAGTTATTCATGTCAACTACCGTCATTATTCTTGCTGCAGGCAAAGGAACGCGTATGCGTTCTCAGCTTCCTAAAGTATTACAACCTTTAGCGGGTCGCCCACTTTTAGGACATGTCATTCAAACAGCAAAAAAAATACACGCAGAAAATATTATTACGATTTATGGACATGGTGGTGACCACGTCAAACAAACTTTTGCACAAGAAAAGATTCAATGGGTTGAACAAGCAGAACAATTAGGTACAGGTCATGCAGTACAAATGACTTTACCCGTACTTCCTAAAGACGGTATTTCATTAATTCTTTATGGTGATGTACCTTTAGTACGTCAAACAACGCTAGAGCAACTTGTTGAAGTTTCAAGTAAAACGGGCATTGGCATGATTACTTTACATGTCGACAACCCAACAGGTTATGGTCGTATCGTTCGTCAAGAAGGTAAGATTCAAGCGATTGTTGAGCATAAAGATGCAACAGAAGCTCAGCGTCAGATTCAAGAAATCAACACAGGCATTTACTGTGTTAGCAACGCAAAACTTCATGAGTGGTTGCCTAAACTTTCAAATGAAAATGCGCAAGGCGAATATTATCTAACTGACATCGTAGCAATGGCTGTTGCAGATGGCCTAGAAATCGCATCTATTCAACCAGAACTCGCTTTTGAAGTTGAAGGCGTCAATGACCGCTTACAACTTGCTGCACTTGAACGTGAGTTCCAGCAACAGCAAGCAAAAGAGCTTATGCAACAAGGCGTAACTTTTGCAGACCCTGCACGCTTTGACTTACGCGGTTCTGTAAAAGTTGGACATGACGTTCGTATTGACGTAAATGTGATTATTGAAGGTGACTGTGAACTTGGCGATTTTGTAGAAATCGGCGCTGGTTGTATTTTAAAGAACACCAAAATTGCAGCAGGCACTAAAGTTCAAGCCTATAGCGTTTTTGATGGCGCAGTTGTAGGCGAAAATGCTCAAATTGGACCATTTGCACGCTTACGCCCAGGCGCTAAATTGGCAAATGAAGTACATATCGGTAACTTTGTTGAAGTTAAAAATACAACGATTGGATTGGGTAGTAAAGCTAACCATTTCACCTATTTAGGTGATGCAGAAATCGGTGCTGAATCGAATATTGGGGCAGGTACGATTACTTGTAATTACGACGGTGCAAATAAACACAAAACCACTATTGGCGATGCCGTTTTTATCGGTTCTAATAGCTCGCTGGTTGCTCCGGTGACCATTGGGAATGGCGCAACAGTTGGTGCGGGTTCTGTGATTACGAAAGATGTAGCCGAACAAAGTCTCTCCTTTGAACGTGCGCAACAAATTTCAAAAGCAAATTATCAACGTCCCCAAAAGGTTAAAAAATAAGAGGATTGAAGTATGTGTGGTATCGTCGGAGGCGTTGCAGAACGTTGTGTAACCGAGATTTTAATTGAAGGTTTAAAACGTCTTGAATACCGCGGTTATGATTCTGCGGGTGTTGCTTTACTGAATAACGAACAAATTTTACGTGAGCGTCGTGTAGGTAAAGTTATCAATCTTGCCGATGCAGTTGCTGAACACCAGCTTACAGGGGCTATCGGGATTGCACATACCCGTTGGGCAACACACGGTAAACCAACTGAAAACAATGCTCACCCGCATATGTCTGGTAAGGTTGCTGTTGTACATAACGGTATCATTGAAAACTACCAAGAATTAAAAGATGACCTTCAAGCTTTAGGTTATGTTTTTACTTCTCAAACAGATACAGAAGTTGTCGCACACTTAGTTGCTGAAGCTCTAAAAAGCACAGATAGCCTTTTAGATGCTGTTGAAACTGTTGTACCTCAGCTTAAAGGTGCTTACGCGCTAGGTATTATCCATAGCGATTATCCGGATGAACTTATTACTGTACGTGAAGGTTCACCACTCGTGATTGGTGTAGGTATTGGTGAAAACTTTATTAGTTCAGACCAACTTGCACTTTTGCCTGTAACTAACCGCTTTATGTACCTAGAAGAAGGCGATATTGCACGTCTTACCCGTACTTCAATTGAAGTATTTGCAAATGGCGAACGCGTTGAGCGTCCAGTGCGAGAGCTTGATGCAACCGTAAGTAGTGCATCAAAAGGTGAATACAAACACTACATGCTCAAAGAAATTTATGAGCAACCAGAAGCAATCAAGCAAACGATTTCTCAAGCGCTTGATGGCAATAGCTTACGTGATGATTTCTTGAAAAATGCTGATGCAGATTTCAACAAAATTCAAAGCGTACAAATCATTGCTTGTGGCACAAGTTACCACTCAGGAATGATTGCGAAATATTGGTTTGAGCAACTGATTGGTGTGCCTTGTCAAGTTGAAATCGCAAGTGAATTCCGCTATCGCACTCCTGTAATTGTTGAAAATACACTTTATATTTGTATTTCACAGTCAGGTGAAACTGCTGATACTTTAGCGGCACTACGTGAAACTCAAAAGCGTGCGAAAGCAAACAATATCGATATTCAGACTTTGACTATCTGTAACGTTGCGACGTCTTCAATGGTTCGTGAAACCGATCATCACTTATTGACGCTTGCTGGTCCTGAAATTGGTGTTGCATCAACTAAAGCGTTCACGACTCAGCTTGCTGCGCTTATGTTGTTAATCTTGAAAATTGGTCAAGTTAAACAACGTATTAGCCCTGCTCTTCTTGAAGAAATTACACGTGAGTTATGGCACAGCCCGAAAGTTATTCTTGATACGCTTAAACATGATCCAGAAATTTTGCGTTTGTCTGAATTATTCGTTGAAAAAAATCACTGCTTATTCTTAGGCCGTGGTACGAATTATCCAATCGCATTAGAAGGCGCATTAAAGCTTAAAGAAATTTCATATATTCACGCAGAAGGTTATGCGGCTGGTGAGTTAAAACACGGCCCATTAGCACTTGTTGATAATGAAATGCCGATCGTCATTCTTGCTCCAAATGATGAAATGCTTGATAAGCTCAAATCAAATATGGAAGAAGTTCAGGCACGTGGTGGTGAATTATTTGTTTTCGCGGATGAAAATAGCGGAATCAGTGAAAAAGACCGTCAACACGTTGTACATATTCCAGCAGTAAACGAATGGTTAGCTCCAATCGTTTATAGCGTACCAGTTCAGTTGTTGTCTTATCACGTTGCTGTATTACGTGGTACAGACGTTGACCAGCCACGTAACTTGGCGAAATCAGTAACTGTAGAATAATAATCAGACATGCTATCTATGCCATAAAGGGTGTAGATCGCTTCTGTTGATTAGAAAGCCCGATATGCATTAATTGCCTATCGGGCTTTTTTATTGCGTTCATACCAGAACATAGAGAACTCCCCCTCAGGCCTCTGCATCTCTGCATCACAACAGAATTTTACTTTTACGCTGATTTAAAGTTTGAGAGATCATTGCGACACAGAGATAAAGGAGCTAAGCGAAATACTTAGCTCATTTCATTTTTGTCGCAGCGTTGAATGCTGCTGAACAAGTTAGGGGCAAAGTCCTGTGGGAGAACAGGACTTTGCAAACTGGTGTGTTTTAAACGTTGCACGATTTGAGGTGAATACACTTGCGCGAGCTGTTGGCAAACACAATTACAACTGGCTTGCATGTGTTCACCTGACAAGCAAATTCTTTTAAATTCCTGCTGAGCATTAGCGTCATCATTTGTAATACCGTAAGCACCGACCACAAGGTTTAAAACTAATATAAATTTATGAAGTTTAATATTATTCTCATGATTATTTATATCTTTAAATAAAATAAAAATATTATTTGTTTAAATATTAAAATAATTTTTTAAATAACAGTTAATCCTCCCATAAAAACAGGAAAATAAAATAATTAAGATTTTAAAATAAAAATAATTTATATATTTAAAAAATCAGGACATAGAAAATCCAAATTTTAAATAAATAAAATAGTTAAATGAGAGAGAAAATGAGTTTAAATTGTGGCATAGCCAACTCCTTAAAAATGGAGTCCTACCACCAAATCACCGTCAATTGATTAGGGTGGCAGAACGAAAGAGGGTTGACAGACTAGACTTAGCGACCAGCACGCGCGAACGCGTCCCCCTTCCGCCCTACCATAGAGAAAAAGGGGGCACAAAGGTTCCACATGGGAAATACTCAGAAAGTATAACCCATTTGCTAAGTACGGTCTGTCAAAACCGTCTGGCAATGTAGGCCAGCAACGAAATATTAATCTGTATAATAAAGAACGTCAATTTATTTTAATGAAAAAGTTTAAATATAATAATTTAATTAATGTTTATATAATATTTTCTTTATTTTATATTTATAGCTTTTAATAAAATTTAAAATATAAACATGAGTTATATATATTTAGTTAATAAAATAGATTAATCGTTAATTCTAATTTAACAGTCTATATAAATATATAGAGAGATATTGCCCGATTATGTAACTTGGCTAAGTCAGTAACTGTAGAATAATTTAAAAATATCGTGTTATGAAAGACACTTTGTTTTGATAATTCATCTATTAAAAAGCCTGATATGTCTTTGAAATACAAACTGGACTTTTTTATTACGTTCATGAAACTTTAGAAAATAGTGGTATCTTCTTCTTAAGATATTCCAATAAATGCAACCAAATCAATATGTTATATACAAAAACCAACAAAAACACTTGGATTTATATGTGAAAAATTATGGTATAAATCACGCTTCGAAATTTGCCTAATAACTATAAATTTCGACTATTACAAAAACTTTCTAATTATAAGGAGCAACTCATCATGGCTAATGGATTTCCAGGTGGAAACTTTAGAATCGTTAACAAAGAAACAGGTGCATGTATCGCAAGCGCATACGGTGGACAAACCCATGGCTTACAAGATGCTGTAAGTTCACTTGGAGAAACGGGTAAGATAGCTTACTCGCATACAAATGACCGACTATTTACAGTACATGACAAGGTTAAAAACATAGAAGAAGAACTTTGGTATTTTGACAGCCGCGACTATCGCAGTGGGCGAGAGAATAAGCTATACAACAAAGTTAAAGATATTCGTTCTAGTTGGGTGCTCGGTGCTTATGTTAAGACAGATGCGATTGCATATAAATTATTAGACAAGGACTTAGAGCATTTCCTTACTCTTTTACCAAAGCAAGATGAAGAAACACTCGCCCACTTAAGAACAAGTGATTGTCTTGATATCGTTAGTCTATTAGATACCTTTATTGATAGTAACGGCGAAGAAACGATTAAATCGGAGCTTGTTGGTAAACTTGATGAGACTAAGCTGAATGACTTTTTAGATGCAGTACTCGCTCATGAATCAATTCGTCGCATCGAACAAAAGTTCCATGAATATGCTTCCTCTCCTTTGCTATTTTTAGATATTCCTGAACTTAAAGATTTGCCTATGAATCCTTTCGCTCAGCATAATGAACAAATCTATAAGATCATTCTTGCCTCTGTGCAATTAGATGTCTTGGATCAAAAAGATTGGACTACAAGGTCAGAGTTCCGATTGCATTTACGCCATGACAATATCGATGCTCTACTAAAAAATATGAAGAAAGAGAGCATGGCGGAGCTTCATGTAAAAGCATATAAAGAATATGAAAATACTCAGGATCTTAAAAAAGAAGCAGTAAAGGTGCTTCTAGAGCTTAGAAAAACTCTAGATTTACATACGAATGAAAAAAATATGGATACGGTCAAAAAGATTTTAAAAGTCAGCTTAAAATCAAATGAATCTTTTGAACAACTGCAAACAGCATTGAACAGTACCAATGGTAAAGAAATAAAACCAGTTAATTGGCATAGTGGCGATGTTTTCTTACAAGGCGCGGGTCGTCAGTACCAAACTAATTGGGCATTTGAAGATGGTTATATCTTTGTAGAAGGCCAACCAGATGCTGTACTGACACATATCTGGGGTTCATCTGTAGGTATTAGTCAACGATCTGATGACCCAAAACAACGCTGGGAACTTAAAAGTGCTTAATTTGAGCTAGAACATAAGATGGTAAGAGAAAACTCTCTTACCATCCTTATAAAATTTATATTGCGATATCTTTTACAGGTAAATGCGTACCTAACAAAGAAAAACTAACATTCGCAACTTCCAACGGGTCTGAACTGGTCCAAATAATATGATTCCCCTCATTTGGGCTTTCAGAACTTAAATGATATTGATTGAGCTGCCGAATTAATTGCGCTGTTACAGCTTCCGAAGGCTCAATAATTTGTATATCACGGCCTACAATTTCCTGAATCGTATCTGAAACAAACGGATAGTGTGTGCATCCTAAAATAATCGTATCGACTTTTTGCTCGACTAACGGCGCCAAAATATTTTTTAAATAATCTTTAACTTCCGCGGTATGTGCTTTGCCCGTTTCGATTTTTTCAGCTAAGCCAATACACGGCACTAAAGAGACTTTAATATCTTGCGCATACGTTTCAATTAAACTCTTTAAGTTTTTGCCCTTCACCGTCGTTGCAGTTGCCAAAACCGCAATATGCTTGCTCATAGTCATTGCCACAGCAGGTTTTACGGCCGGTTCTATTGCAATAAGTGGAACATTAATTTGTGTTCTGATTGTTTCAATCGCTACAGCCGTCATGGTGTTACAAGCAACCACAATCGCTTTGCAATTCCCGTCATTTATAAGATTTGAGATTAAGTGAGTGGTTCTTGAAACAATCCAGTCGCTTTCTCTGTCGCCATAAGGAACATATTTCGAGTCAGCGAAATAGATAATGTCTTCATTCGGAAGAGCCTCCCGAATATGCTTAAAGAGAGACAACCCGCCTAAACCAGAGTCAATCATTCCAATCGGGTTGTTATTGTTATTCATGGTTGGTCCTGCATTTCATATATTTAGAAAAATTCTTTCATGGTTGCTAAGTCTGTTAGCACGACTTTGGGCTGAATGGTTTTTAATTTTTCAGCCGATGTATACCCCCAACCTACCGCAGCAAAATCAATGCCTGCCTTATGTGCAGCTTCGCCATCAGTCGTTTGGTCTCCGACATAAATGGCCTGCTCTTTATTTAAATTCAAAATGTTGAGAACACGCTTAATTCGTTTAGCTTTGCCAAATATAGACGAGCCACCATCAATATGGCTAAAAAGCTCACATAGCTCTGCACCCAAAAGATTTTGACAGTTTTCTTTAGAGTTTGAAGTAATAATTGCGAGCGTATATCCCCGCTTATGCAGTTCAATTAAGTGATCCCGCATGCCTTCAAACATGTAAACGTCTTGATCTCTTTCTTTCATTAAACGAATGAAATCTTTGGCAATCCAAGGCAGTTTCCACCTAGAAACATTCATCTCTTTCATAATTTCTTTTGGTGAAAGATGTTTGTACTGCTCTACTTCATGTAGCTCTACAGATTTAAATTTATACTTCTTGGCAAGCTGATTTAAAGCACCTAAAAAAAAGCTAAAGGAGTCGACTAAAGTACCGTCCATATCAAAAATAATAGCTTGGTATTCTTTTAAAGATTTTTCCATTTTAAAGTTCTGAAATAAAATATATTTTTTATAATTATATTCTGTTTTCTATCAGTTTTTAAATCAGGCCCAACGAGGACCTGACCTAAATTTCGATTTTTGTTTTAAGCTGCCGCTTTTTGTTCCTTAATCCAATTTTTAATACGTGCATCCAGAATATTTAAAGGCAATGTTCCTGCATTTAAAATCATGTCATGGAATGCTTTGATATCAAAACGATCTCCAAGCTCATGTTTCGCGAGCTCCCGTAGCTCTAAGATTTTTAATTGGCCCATTTTATAGGCTAATGCTTGGGCAGGAATAGCAATATAGCGATCTGTCTCTGCCTGAATATCTGGTTCATCTAAAGCAGAATGTTCTCGCATAAAATCAATCATTTGCTGGCGGGTCCATTTTTTATAATGTACCCCAGTGTCAACCACTAAACGACAAGCACGGAACAACTCACTCGAGAGTCTTCCATAATCTGAAAGCGGGTCTTTATAGAAACCAACATCTTTACCCAATTGCTCTGCGTAAAGAGCCCATCCTTCAATATAAGCGGTATGGTTGGGTTGCTTTCGGAACATCGGTAAATTTGGCAAGTTTTGGGCAATATCAATCTGCATATGGTGGCCGGGAATTGCTTCATGATAAGCAGTCGCTTCCATGGATATTTTTGAACGCTCAGAGAAATCCCCTGTATTCACATAAACTTGTCCAGGGCGCGAACCATCAGGCGTGCCTTGGTGATACTCCGCACCTGCCGCTTCTTTTTCTCGATATTGCTCTACAGGTAAAACTTCGACTTTATTTTTGGGTAATAAACCAAAGAGCTTCGGCAACTCTGGTTGCATTTGGGCAATATATCCCCGATAAATCTCTAAAATTTCTTCACGAGATTTTGGGAAAACAGCGGGATTTGTTTTTAAGGATTGTTGGAAACTTTTTAAGTCATTGAAACCTTGCGCTTTGGCAATTTTAAGCATTTCCGCTTCTATACGAGCAACTTCTTTTAACCCGAGCTGATGAATATTTTCAGGGCTTTCAGAGGTTGTCGTATTGTTTTCTACATAAAAGCGATAGAGCTCGTCACCGTTTGGCAAGCTCCATATACCCTCATGTTGTCGGCCATGGGGTAAGTAATCTTTCTGAATAAATGTTCCAAGTTTTTGATAAGCAGGGCGAACATTCTGATCTATGGCCTGTAGTATTTCACGGCTTAAACGTTCTTGTTCTGCTTTCGAAATGTTGTTTGGAAATTGCTTTAATGGAGAAGCAAACACACTGTCTTTCCCTGCTGGAGTTGCAATGCTATCAACCTGCTTCACCACTTTTTCAATTAAATATTTCGGTGGTATCAAACCATCTTTTTGTCCTTGTTTCGCTAACTGAATACCTTGATCAAGAATAAGAGGAATTTGTTTTAAACGAGCAATATAGTCTTGATATTGTTTAGCATTATTAAATGGAATCGAACTAATAAATCCCGGAAATTGTAAATGTAGGCCCCACATTTGATTGAAAGGCATCTCATAGAGTTTCAAATCATAATTTTTAAGAGTCTCTTTCAACTGATAAATCATTAAATCTTTATTTAATTGATCAGTTGCTGAAAATCCTGTGCTATCAATTGCTTCAAAACGTTTTAAAAAATTTTGCGTACTTTTTTTATCTTTCTCAATCTGATTTTTTGAAAGCTCTGTCCATCGATCGTTGTAGCGTAAATCTCCTAAAACGGTTGCAGTTTCAGGACTATTTTTCAAAGTATATTCCCACTGTTCCTGTAAAAGTTGGTTTAAAGCTTTCACCCGAACAGAGATATCACTCTTTTGTTTAGATTGTGATTTTTCGATGGTATTTGTATTTATTTCGGGGGTTGTAGCATTAGAAGAATGAGACATCCAAAATAAAACACTGATACAAGCCAATTGTAAGGTTCTGTTTTTCATTTAATTATCCAGAAATATTTAACAAAGGTTAAAATAAAGACAAAACAAATTACGTGCCAAGCAGTATATAAAATGGTGTAAAAATCGAGTATTTTTTTAACTCAATGATTTTATAAATTAATTTTCTTTTTAATTATATTATTTATAGTTGCTATCTATATTCCACATCTGACTTTAATAGACCAAGAACTTAAAAAAAGTGCACATGAACGATCTCAGTGCACTTTTTCATTTCTACATTAAAAATTGTTTCTCAAGAAAACAAATATTGATAAACAATATATGCAGCCAGTTTTGCTGTTCTATTGTCTAAATCAAATTTTGGATTGCACTCAGCAATATCTAAAAGTTTGATTTTCCCAGTCTCTTGAATATGCTTAAAAATTGCTTCAAAAGTAGCTAAATCAATTCCTTTTACAGCAGGTGCACTGACCCCTGGTGCAACCGCAGCCGTGAAGACATCTAAATCAATCGTAACGTACAAATAGTCTACTTTTTCAATAAAAGCATCAACCGCTGCAAGCACGTTTGATAGGTTAAAAATATTAACCTCATGATCGCGTAAATATGAACAATTCAGCGCATCAGCTGTATCAAACAAAACTTTAGTATTGGCATGGTTGGCGACCCCAATACATAAATAATTAAATTGTTTTTGATGCTGTTCTGAAAGTCGAGCTGCCTGTAAAAAAGGTGTTCCAGAAGTTGCATGCTCTGCTTCACGCAAATCGAAATGGGCATCGAAATTAATAATGCCTATTTTTTTATCTGGTGCGTGGGCTTGTACATAGTGGAACAGACCACTAAAGCTGCCAAAGGCAACCTCATGTCCACCGCCCAATACAATCGGTTTTAAACCATTTTGTATGCTGTTTGCGACTTGCTCTGCCAACTCGGTTTGTGCTTGCTCTAAATTGTCATATTCGCAGGTCACTGTACCCAAATCGACAATACTGACTGGGCGATGAATCGGTAAGTTAGCCAGTTGAGTACGGATTGCATCTGGTGCATCGGCAGCGCCAACTCGGCCTTTGTTACGCTTCACACCTTCATCAGAACTAAAGCCAATCAGGGCAAATTCAGCAGGTTGGGTTTTATTCATAATATGGTGAATACGTTGGTGTGCCTCACCCTCGCCATCATGTCGGCCTTGCCATTTAAATGTGTGATTCATGTGCCACCGTCTAAAAAATAACTTCTTGTCCATGCTGAACGACTCGCTTAGGCAAATCTCCGCCCAGCCAGTAAACAATTTCAGATGGATGCTCAATATCCCAAGCCACAAAGTCAGCGACTTTACCTTGCTCTAAACTGCCGTGTGTTTGCTCTAAACCGAGCGCTTGTGCAGCATGAATGGTGACACCTGCTAAGGCTTGCTCAGGCGTTAAGCGGAAAAGTGTGCTGCCCATGTTGAGCATTAAACGTAAAGAAAGTGCTGGAGATGTACCCGGGTTTAAATCACTCGACAGCGCAATACGCACGCCATGTTTAATCAGGCTTTCAATTGGTGGGTATTGCGTTTCACGCAATAAATAAAAGGCACCCGGTAATAACACTGCAACCGTGCCCGACTCTGCCATTGCTTTGACATCATCTTCGGTCATGTACTCTAAATGGTCGGCCGACAAAGCATGATAACGTGCTGCCAAGCTTGAACCACCTAGCGATGAGAGCTGCTCAGCATGAAGCTTAACGGGCAAACCTAATGATTGTGCTGTTTTAAAAACACGTTCAACCTGAGCTGGTGAAAATGCCAAATGCTCGCAGAAAGCATCAACTGCATCGACTAAACCTTCAGCATGTAGTTTAGGCAACATCTCTGTACAGATATGCTCGATATAAGCATCGCTTTGGTCTTTGTACTCTGGCGGTAACGCATGTGCAGCCAAGCAAGTGCTTTTTACCGTCATTGGTAAAGCTTCACCAATTTGACGGATCACACGCAGCATCTTGCGCTCATTTTCGTAATTGAGTCCGTAGCCAGATTTGATCTCGATAGTGGTGACACCGTCTTGTTGCATACAGCGAATACGTTTAAGTGCTGAATTTAATAGTTGTTCTTCGCTTGCTTCACGCGTTGCACGTACTGTACTGGCAATGCCACCACCGCTTGCTGCAATTTCAGCATAGCTCACACCTTGCAAGCGTTTTTCAAACTCAACACTACGGTTGCCACCAAAAACACTATGCGTATGACAGTCGATCAACCCCGGGGTTACCCAAGCGCCATTTAAGTTAACTGTTTCGGAATAAGTGTCGGCAGGAAGTTGTTGTTGTTTTCCAATCCAGTGAATCAGATGCCCTTCTGTGACGATTGCTGCATCTTCAATATAGGAATATTGCCCATTTTGCATGGTCGCAATGTGGCAATTTTGCCAAAGTTTTTTCATTCGCCTTTCCTCAAAACTGCCCAACAGTAAAGCTATTGGGCAGTTGACTTGTTAGCTTTCTATCTCGATATTTTGCGGAATTGAATTATTTTGCTTTCCCGAATTTTGCTGAGGTTTGACCCAAATACGATAAGCGATCATTAACAGAACAAGCCATGTGATTCCTACATAAATTGCAGGACGTGAATCTGGGAAATAACCCATCATGACTAAAATGAATACCATAAAACCAATTGCAAACGCAGGAGCATACGGCCAACCAATAACGGGGAAATCCAATGCCTTAATTTCAGCAGTAGACAACTTACGGCGCATCGCAACTTGCGAAAGCAAGATCATGAGCCACACCCAAACGGTTGCGAAAGTTGCAATCGAGGCAATGATCATGAATACATTTTCAGGAATCAGGTAGTTCAGCACTACACCAATTAATAGCACGCCAGCCATAACAACGACAGTCATCCATGGCACACCATTACGTGATAATTTCTGGAAAACTCGAGGCGCTTGACCACGGTTTGCCATGCCATAAAGCATACGACCAGCACCAAATACATCACTATTAATCGCTGAAACAGCAGCAGTAATCACGACAATATTTAAAATTGTAGCTGCTGATTGAATGCCCAAATTCTCAAAAATCTGTACAAATGGACTACCTTGGCTACCAATTTGATTCCATGGGAAAATCGACATCAGTACAAAAATGGTCAACACATAGAAAAGTAAAATACGTACTGGAACTGCATTAATTGCTTTAGGTAAGGTGGTTTTCGGATCTTGTGATTCACCTGCTGTAATACCAATAATTTCGATACCACCGAAAGCAAATACAACCACAGATAAACATGCAACTAAGCCTGCAATCCCATGCGGCATAAAGCCATCATAAATCCATAAGTTTTGAATACCCGGTACCACACTGCTATGGTCAGCATGGAAGCCGTAGAACATTAAACCGATTCCACCTAAAATCATGGCAACAATGGCGCTCACCTTGACAATAGAAAGCCAAAACTCGAGTTCGCCAAAGACTTTAACGTGAATGAGGTTAATTGCACCCAAGAACATAATCAGGGATAAAATCCAGATCCATCGTGGTACATCGGGATACCAGAACCCCATGTAAATACCAAAAGCAGTGACATCAGCCAACGCCACAATGATCATCTCAAAAACATAAGTCCAGCCTGTCGTAAAGCCAGCCAATGGACCAATGTACTGTGAAGCATAGTGGCTAAATGAACCAGAGACAGGGTTTTGGACAGCCATTTCACCCAATGCGCGCATAACGATATAAATTGCAATCCCTGCAACGATATACGCCAGTAATACTGAAGGCCCTGCCATTTTAATTGCAGTTGCCGAACCATAGAAAAGCCCAGTTCCAATTGCTGAGCCCAATGCCAAGAAACGAATGTGGCGGGTGTTTAAACCCCGCTGTAGTGTGGAGTTTTGTGACATTATAATCTCCAATCCTTGAGGATATTTAGTTAGATTCGGCCACTCCATGTGACCGTTTTATCAATCACACTTCAGATAAACTAGGGAGTAGTTTTGGAATAATTAACTCGTTTAAGCAGCCGCTTGAGAGTAATTCACTTGCTTGCTCAATATCAGGAGCAAAGAAACGGTCTTCACTGTAGTAAGGCACTTGAGCGCGCAAGATTTTACGAGCTTGTTCAAGTTTAGGCGAGCTTTTTAGGCCTTCACGGAAGTCTAGACCCTGACAAGCGCCTAACCATTCAACAGCTAAAATGCCACGGACGTTGTCAGCCATATACCAAAGACGTTTACCAGCATTCGGAGCCATTGATACATGGTCTTCTTGGTTGGCAGAGGTCGGCAAGCTATCAACACTTGCTGGATGTGCAAGCGCTTTGTTGTCACTCGCAAGAGCAGCAGCAGTTACTTGAGCAATCATAAAGCCTGAGTTAACACCACCATTTGCCACCAAGAACGGTGGAAGCTGTGACATATGACGGTCCATCATCATCGAAATACGACGTTCAGACAGTGAACCAATTTCAGCGATCGCCAATGCTAAATTATCTGCCGCCATTGCAACAGGTTCTGCATGGAAGTTACCACCAGAAATCACGTCACCTTGTTCAGCAAACACAAGCGGGTTATCCGATACAGCATTTGCTTCAATTTCTAATACTTCCGCAGCCTGACGGATTTGCGTTAAACATGCACCCATCACCTGTGGTTGGCAACGTAAAGAGTACGGGTCTTGAACTTTGCTACAGTCTTCATGTGAATGTGCAATTTCACTTGAGTCTGTTAATAGGTCACGATAAGCCGCAGCTACATCAATTTGACCACGTTGGCCACGTACTTCGTGAATACGCGCATCGAATGGTGCACGTGAACCCAACATTGCTTCAACGCTTAAGCCACCACAAACCGTTGCAGCAGCAAACAAGTCTTCAGCTTCAAACAAGCCACGTAATGCATAAGCAGTTGACACTTGTGTACCGTTTAAAAGTGCCAAACCTTCTTTAGCAGCTAAAGAAATAGGTTCTAAACCTGCAACTTTTAAAGCTTCAACGGCTGGTAACCATTCACCCTTATAACGTGCCTTACCTTCACCAAGTAACACTAAAGACATGTGTGCAAGTGGTGCCAAGTCACCTGAAGCACCTACTGAACCTTTCAGCGGAATGTGTGGGTAAACTTCGGCATTAATTAAAGCCAACAAAGCATCAATTACTTTACGACGAATACCAGAGAAACCACGCGCCAAGCTATTTGCTTTTAATAGAATAATTAAACGAACCATTGCATCATCAAGTGCTTCACCTACACCTGCTGCATGCGAAAGAACCAATGAACGTTGTAACTTTTCTAAATCTTCAGGAGCGATTTTGGTTGAAGCAAGTAAGCCAAAGCCCGTGTTAATACCGTAAGCTGTACGTCCTTCATTTACAATTTTCTCAACGCAAGCCACGCTTGCATTAATTGCAGATGAAGCACTCTCATCTAATTTAACTTTGATCGGGTTGAGGTACGCTTGACGTAAATCGGCTAAGGTCAGTTTTCCCGGTTGGATTAATAATTCCATGTTGGCTTCCTAATTTTTTGCACTATATTCTGCTGAGGCGGTGCTTTTCACAATTGCAAAAAGCACCGCCAGTTCTTCCGTGTATTTTTATTGCGTGATCATTGGCAAGTGGAGGCCTTGCTCTTTCGCACAGTTAATCGCAATTTCATAACCTGCATCGGCATGACGCATAACACCTGTTGCAGGGTCATTGGTCAGTACGCGAGCAATACGTGCAGCAGCTTCATCTGTACCATCACACACAATCACAACGCCTGAGTGTTGAGAGAAGCCCATACCTACACCACCACCGTGATGTAAAGACACCCAAGTTGCGCCGCCTGCTGTATTGAGCAACGCATTTAATAAAGGCCAGTCTGATACTGCATCTGAGCCGTCTTGCATTGCTTCAGTTTCACGGTTTGGACTTGCAACCGAACCTGAGTCTAAATGGTCACGACCAATCACAACTGGTGCAGACAATTCACCGCTACGAACCATTTCGTTAAATGCCAAACCAAGTTTTGCACGTAAGCCTAGACCAACCCAGCAAATACGCGCTGGTAAGCCTTGGAAGCTAATACGTTCACGTGCCATGTCTAACCAGTGATGTAAATGTTCATCATCAGGAATTAACTCTTTAACTTTGGCATCTGTTTTATAAATGTCTTCTGGGTCACCAGAAAGCGCTGCCCAACGGAATGGACCAATACCACGGCAGAACAATGGACGGATGTATGCAGGTACGAAGCCTGGGAAATCAAAAGCGTTTGCTACACCTTCTTCTTTCGCCATTTGACGGATGTTATTACCATAGTCAAAAGTTGGAACACCCATTTTTTGGAAATCAAGCATCGCTTGTACATGCTTTGCCATCGACTGTTTTGCAGCTTTTACAACAGCTTCCGGTTCAGTTTTCGCACGTGCACGGTATTCATCCCAAGTCCAACCTATTGGTAAGTAGCCATTAAGGGGATCGTGCGCACTTGTTTGGTCAGTCACCATGTCTGGACGTACACCACGGCGTACAAGCTCAGGTAAAATTTCAGCAGCGTTACCATGAAGCGCAATTGAAATTGCTTTACCTTCTTTTGTATAGCGGTCAATACGCGCTAAAGCATCATCTAAATCAGTCGCTTGTTCATCTACATAACGCGTACGTAAACGGAAATCGATACTTGCTTGTTGGCATTCAATGTTTAAAGAACACGCACCTGCAAGTGTTGCAGCTAAAGGCTGAGCACCACCCATACCGCCCAAACCAGCAGTAAGAACCCAACGGCCTTTTAAGTCACCGTTGTAGTGTTGGCGGCCTGCTTCAACGAAAGTTTCGTAAGTACCTTGTACAATACCTTGGCTACCAATGTAGATCCACGAACCTGCTGTCATTTGACCGTACATTGCAAGAGCTTTTGCATCTAATTCGTTGAAGTGTTCCCAGTTTGCCCAGTGTGGTACAAGGTTTGAGTTTGCAATTAAAACACGAGGTGCATCTTTATGAGTTTTAAATACACCTACTGGCTTGCCTGATTGAACTAATAACGTTTCATCAGTTTCAAGATTTTTTAAAGTATCTACAATTTTGTCGAAACATTCCCAGTTTCGTGCTGCACGGCCAATACCCCCGTATACAACCAACTCTTTCGGGTTTTCTGCAACGTCCGGATCAAGGTTATTCATCAACATACGTAATGGAGCTTCAGTTAACCAACTTTTAGCCGTCAATTCAGTGCCGCGTGGCGCACGAATTTCTACATCACGAAATTTTGTTGTCATTGTTGTCACAGGCGGACTCCTTCCTTTGAGCTTACATCAGCAGAACATCACTTGTTTCTGCATTTGTATAGTAATGTATTAACTTGTATATACATCTATATACTACACAAATATTTTTTGGCGTGAAGAGGTTTGCTCATATTTTTTTGAAAAATTTTAATAAGCTCATGAATTAAATTAATTTATTTTTATATCAAGCATAAAAAAAGCACATATCTTTTCACGAGACATGTGCTTTTGAATAAGCAAATTACTTAAGTTTTAACGTTGAATTAACTCAATGATATAGCAACTTTTGAGCTGTTTTTTTGAAAAATTGATTGATGTGACACCAGCATTTTTCTCAATTTTTAGCGTCTCGTGAGCAGCAATCTGAAAGGAATGATCATCAACATTCACTTCCGTTTCACCACCATGATTAAAAATAAAAATCAGATCTGCCGAGCTAATAAATGCCTGCTCCGCTGCATCATTCAACCACTGAAAACGAGCATGAAACTTTGCAGGATCATAAATTAAATTTAAATCTCGAATTATCCCATCGACCAGTTTACTTTGGACCTGACTTTCACCATGAAATGCAAAAATATCGCCCTGTTTCAGATTTTTGGCAGGAAGATCATCGACATGCAGTACCATGCCTTGTCCATCGAGTACGCTAATAATGCGCTGCTTATTGGGAAATAGCGAAAATGGCCCAGAAGTGGTCACGTCTGCCATCGAAATGCGCCACTCAAAGTCGCCTTCACCTTGGCTTCGCGCAATTTCTAAAGTAAAACCTGCACCATTTTTCCAAAGCATTTTTGTATATTGATCGGCCCTGATCAATTCAATCATGGGTTAAATTTCCCTTCGAGATAGTAGCGGCTACCCGGATAAATCAGACGCGCACTTGAAATGAGTTGTTTGTTTGACCATGTACGGCGACGGATCAGTAAGCATGGTTCAGCTTTGGTAATCTTTAACCATTTACACTCTTGAGGAGATGCTAAAACTGCCTCAACAATATGCTCACCTTCTGACACAGGTGCTTTTGCCATGAGGTAAGCATTCGGGGTAATGGTTTTAAAATCTTGTTCTAAATAATCTGGAATCAGTGCTGCATCAACTAAACGATCTTCGACCTGCACAGGTACATCATTTTCATAATGCACAATAATCGAGTGAAATAATCTTTGCCCTTCGCGAGTCTGCATTAACACGCTTTGCTCTGCATTTGCATAAATTTGTTCTAAAACCAAAACTTCAGCGTGGTGCTTATGGTTTCGTGCAATAATCTCATCAGCAATATTATTAATTTGAAAAAGTGCAGTCCGGCCTTGCCCTTCAGCAACGAATGAGCCAACGCCCTGAATACGAACGAGTAAACCTTCTGTTGTTAACTCACGTAGCGCACGGTTTACCGTCATGCGGCTACAACCGAGTTGATTAACGAGTTCACTTTCCGAAGGAATTTTTTTATTTACAGCCCACGAGCCTTCATAAATCTTTTGTGAAATCAGCTGTTTTACGCGTTGGTATAGAGGAACTGGACTATCAGCTTCAATCGAAAGCTCAGCATGTTCTTGTTTTGATGTTCTGGGCATAACAAATACTCAAAAAGGCAGCAGGCAAAAAGGTATTTTAGTTGACATGTTCTGTATATACAACCACATACAACATGTTAATTTATGAAATAAATAAATTTTAAAAAGTCTAAAAAACAAACATAGCTCGATAAGAGCTAATTTAAAGTTTTATGTAGAGAAATTCAAATATATAAAGGCTTTATCAATATTTATTTAATAGTTATTTTTGCTATGCCTGTGCTCAATTCAAGGATGTAAAAAGTATCGTCTTTTCAGGTTTACGAAATGATGCTTAAAATTTTTATTTAAAATAACTGATCAATAGTATTCTTCTGCCACACAGTATATTAATAAAACTGGAAGCACATCGAATGCGTAATTATAAAATAGATATTCTTCGAGGAATATCTATCCTTTTGGTACTTTTACATCATTTTAATATTCCCTATAAACTTAAAGATACATGGTTAGGTTTTGATTTTTTAGGTGAAGCATTTAGCACAGTCATCGCAAGAAATGGAAATTATGGCGTCACCATGTTTTTTGTGATTTCGGGTTTTTTAATTACCCATCACACTTTAAAAAGAGACAAACAATTCTCCGCAATTAACCTCAAACATTTTTATATCCGACGAGCAGCACGTATTTTACCGTGTCTGATATTACTCATTTTAGGTGTAAGCATACTTGGTTCGTTTGATTTAAAACCCTTTATGAACCAAGCCCCCAACGGCATTGAGGTTTCCTACCCCTTAACCATATTTGCAGCTTTAACCTTCTGGATGAATATCCTGATTATTAAATTCGGTTGGGTAAACTACGCTTTGGGCGTGCTGTGGTCGCTCTCTGTGGAAGAAGTTTTTTATTTTGTTTTTCCATTATTGTGTCTACTCACGCGCAGTAATAAGGTCTTTATTGCTGTACTTGTTGGCGTAATTTTATATGGCCCTTATTTTAGATCTCTGCATTTTGGAGAAGAAAGCGGTGCCTATTTATATCATTATTTTTCGAGTTTTGATGGCATAGCGATTGGCTGTTTAACAGCGATTTTCTCTCATAAATATCGACCAGACTGGACTTATAAAAAACCTCTTTCGTGGTTGATTATTTTTAGCATGACCGCTCTATATTTATATGCACCAATTAAAGAAGTGAGTACATGGGGTATCAGCTTATTTGCTTTTGCTACAGGTCTACTCATTTTGTTTTTTCAACATCCTTCCGAAACACAAGCACATAACCTATTTACCAAAGTGATGGTCTGGTTGGGGCAGAGAAGTTACGAAACTTATTTGTTTCATCTGGTTGTGCTGGGTCTTATGAAAGTTGTTTTTATTCCAGCTCAAACCGACTCTAGCATCAAAATTATGCTTTTAATTAGCTATCTGGTTTTGACTTTCATCATTAGCGCAGCGATTGAAAAATATTATTCCACACCACTTAACAGCTATATTCGAAAGATTTTCATTAAAGATAAATCATAAAAATAAGCCCCTTTAAAATAGGGGCTTTTTTAATTAAGCGATCAACATGGTTTCATCTTGTTGCTTAAAAGGATTAGACCAGCTCTGCCAAACTTGTGGTCCTAAAGCCATTTCCTCATCGTTTAACAGACAGTGATCCAAGCGTTGTATTAAAACTTGCTCATCCATTTGCATACCAATTAAAACCAGCTCCTGACGCGCATCACCTGTGCGGGCATCCCAATTTTTCTTAATTTCTTCAATACTGGCTAGGTCACTCGGCCAGTCTTCTTCTGCAACGGCGGCCCACCAATAACCTGCCAAGCCGTGTCGAGCCATTGCACCTGCTTGTGACCATGAATAAGCCAATGTCGGTTCGGCAGCCAACCAGAAAAAGCCTTTAGAACGCACGACTCCCGGCCATTCAGCCTGAACCAAATCATAAAAACGCTCTGGATGAAAAGGTCGACGCGCGCGGTAAACAAAGCTACTAATGCCATACTCTTCAGTCTCTGGCGTATGCTCACCACGTAACTCTTTTAACCAGCCTGGTGCTTGTGCGGCCTCATCAAAATCAAATAGCTGTGTATTTAAAATTTTATCTAAGGCAATCTTTCCAAATTGAGCAATTTCAATTCGGGCACGCGGATTTAGAGTTTTTAAAATGGCGATAAGCTGGTCTTGCTGAGCCCGATCAATCAAATCAATTTTATTCAGCACAATCACATCACAAAACTCAATTTGATCAATGAGAAGGTCAACCACAGTTCGCTCATCTTGCTCGCCTAGCGATTCGCCACGTTGTTGTAGGGAGTCGACTGAACTGTAATCTTTAAGAAAATTAAAAGCATCGACTACCGTGACCATGGTGTCGAGTCGAGCGAATTCATTGAGTGAGTTTCCATCTTCATCTTCAAAGGTAAACGTTTCTGCCACAGGTAACGGTTCTGAAATACCAGTTGACTCAATCACCAATTGGTCAAAGCGCCCTTCGTCGGCTAAACGTCTCACCTCAACCAATAAATCTTCGCGTAACGTACAACAGATACAGCCATTACTCATTTCAACCAGCTTTTCATCCGTTCTTGAAAGCTCTGCTCCACCTTCGCGTACTAATGCAGCATCAATATTCACCTCCGACATATCATTGACAATCACGGCAATACGGCGGCCTTCACGATTATTTAAAATATGGTTGAGTAATGTGGTTTTTCCTGCACCTAAAAAGCCTGATAAAACAGTGACGGGAAGCTTGGCAAATGAGTTGGCGATTGCAGTGCGCATGGCTTGATCTCTTCGAATAATATTTAAACTGATCATGGCTGGCCATCTAGGTATGGCCAGATCACAGGCGTAATCTATTTCTAAACCACAATAATGTTATGTTATAACATAACTATTGATCAAGTTTTTATTCCGCTTTTGTTTAAATCAATTTACTTAGTCGTTGAAAAAATTGCTTTTATAGTCCCTGACAAATTGAGGTTTTGTAGTGATGGTCAGGCCCCCATGCACGGAATCCTTGGCTATCAATATGAATTTGTCCCGAAGCATAAACACCTAGCCCCATATTAAGCGCTTGACCTTTTGTGGCCCAGAACTGACACAGTTTGGTTTTAGTTTGCTGAATATTGAACTGGTCTAAGTCGCTAGGCTGTTCTGGCCCAATTCGAAAATCAAGCGCTGCATTAAAGACATGTCGGGAAGCATCAGCACCACCTGCACAGCGGTTTAGAGATAACGCTCGGTAGACCGATGTCACTTCAAAATCATTAATTACACCATCGTCAACTAATGCTTTTAAAATGCTAAGTGTCGGAACAATATTGGACCAAATCTCGCGCGGAGGTACTGCATAAGGCTCAACTCCACATTTTTGCCAATCTCGAGCTGAGCTTAATAATTCATGGTCTGGAACTAAATTGGCAAGCCCTTTTTGCTTAAGAAATTGCTTGTAAGCTTGTACAGCCTGTCGATGGTCTGCTGAAGCTAACCACGCAACATACGCCTCGGGTTGAGGCTTTATTTTGACTACTGTTTTTGTAGGTTGAGGTAAAGGTGTTTGGGTATGCAGAGGGGTTGTTGGCTTGGGTGTTTGAGTGCTACATGCTGTGAGAGATAATAAAATTAAACCGAAATAACGCTTCATAAATATGCTCTATCTTCACCAAAAATGGGAAAATTGCTCATCATTAAATTAATGAAATGTTATATTATAACAATAATAAAATCCTTTAATTTCTGTTGCGAAATTTTAAAAATAAAAAGGACGCCTGTCAGACGTCCTTTTTAGATACAACTCAATAACTTATTAAATATCTGCTTTTAAGGCAGGTATAGACTGCTCAGCTTTTAATTTTCGGCGTTTAAATTGGTAAGCCACCATCAAACACAAGATCCAGCCAGGAATCATCATGACCGCAACACGCATATCTGGTGTTAAAGACATCACGACCAAAATACCCAGCATAAACAGTATGCATAGATAGTTGCTAAACGGATACATAAAGCTTGGGAACTTTGTTGTTTGCCCTTGGCGCTGCATATATTTGCGGAATTTTAAATGCGTCCATGAAATTACAACCCAGTTAATTACAATCGCTGCAACCACAAGCATCATGAGTAAACCAAATGCTTTTTCAGGGAAAATATAGTTTAACAGTACACATAAAATAGTGACTGCCGCAGAAAGGATCACTGCATTGGTTGGAATACCGCGTTTATTAATACGTGCAAATACTTTTGGTGCATTTCCTTGTTGCGCAAGGCCTAACAACATACGGCTACTGCAATAACTTGTCCCGTTATAAACTGAAACCGCTGCTGTCAAAATGACAAAGTTCAATAACGTTGCAATGCCTTGGCTATCTAAAGAAGCAAATACCATCACAAATGGACTGCCGCCTTGTGCCATCTGGTTCCATGGGAACAGCGAGAATAAAACAAAAAGCGTCGCAATATAGAAAATCAAAATACGGTAAATAATTTGATTCACAGCTTTAGGTAAAGTTTTATCAGGGTCACGTGCTTCAGCTGCAGTAATACCGAAAAGCTCAATACCACCGAAAGCAAAAATAATGACTGCCATTGCCATCACTAAGCCTTCAACGCCAAACGGGAAGAAACCGCCAAGTGCCCAAAGGTTCGAAATGCTTGCCTGTGGACCTGCTGTGCCTGTTGCAAGTAGATATGAACCAAAGCCAATCATTGCAAGAATTGCTAAGATTTTGACAATAGAAAACCAAAATTCCATTTCGCCAAAAAACTTAACGTGTAGCAGATTAATGCCATTAATTAAGACAAAGAAAGTTAAAGCAGATGCCCACGTCGGGATTTGCGGCCACCAATATTGAATGTAAAGACCAATTGCGCTTAGTTCTGCCATACAGACGAGTACATTGAGTACCCAATAGTTCCATCCTGACATGAACCCTGCAAATGGTCCCCAATATTTGTAGGCAAAATGACTAAAAGAACCACTGACTGGCTCTTCAACTACCATTTCACCAAGCTGACGCATCATTAAAAAAGCAATAAATCCTGCAATGGCATAACCGAGGATGACCGATGGACCTGCTAATTTAATCGATTGTGATATACCAAGAAAAAGCCCTGTGCCAATCGCCCCACCCAATGCAATAAGCTGGATGTGCCGATTACTCAAACCATGTTTCAGGTTTCCTTGCTCTTGTGCTGACATATGATTATTCTCATCCGTGTCACGTAATTTTTTTCCAATAAATTACGTATATCATAAATTGATCAAACTTTCATAGAGATTCATGAAAAAATAATTGCGTGACTTTTCTCATGACCGCGAATGAAAACAGAAAATACAAGAAATGACAATTATTATGAAATGTGTAATTAAATTATGTATTGCGTAATTTGATGAATTCAGTATTATAGAGACATGAAGCAATTGGTTGTGCTCGGTCTATATCAAACTCATAAGACAAAAGATGATCTAAGCAAAGGTTAAAACTTATTGAGTAGCTCAGTCCTAGACCGAACTTTTATTTGTATAAGACCCGAGATAAAGACAAGGAAGCGAAAATGGAACAAAAACTAAACTCTTTTATTGAAGTTTCACCTCAATCAGATTTCACTATTCATAATTTGCCTTACGGTGTTTTTAGCAGAGCTAACGAAAGTGAGCGTCAAGTTGGTGTAGCTATTGGTGATTGGGTGATTGATCTCGCTGCTCTTGAAAAGCACGGTCTTTTAAAACTTTCAGAACAAGACACATACTTTAACCAGCCTACTCTGAATAAATTTATCGATTCTGGCAAAGCCAACTGGTCAAAAGTTCGTAAGACACTACAGTCTCTTCTCTCGGTTGAAAATTTAACGCTTCAAGAAAATGAAGCATTGCGTCAGGAAGTTTTGGTTAAGCAAGACAGCGTTACTTTGCATTTACCACTTCAAGTATCTGGTTATACCGATTTCTATTCTTCTAAAGAACATGCGACCAATGTAGGCTGTATGTTCCGCGACCCTAAAAATGCTTTACTGCCAAACTGGACTGAATTGCCTGTTGGTTACAATGGCCGTGCTAGTTCTGTTGTCGTCAGTGGCACTCAAGTCGTACGTCCATCTGGACAAATTAAACTTCCAAATGAAGAGCGCCCAGTTTTCTCAGCTACGCGTAAACTCGATTTCGAACTTGAAACAGCCTTTGTTATTGGTAAACCAACAGAGCTTGGCCAGCCAATCTCAATTGAAAATGCTTGGGATCATATTTTTGGAATGGTATTACTCAATGACTGGTCAGCACGCGATATCCAGCAATGGGAATATGTGCCTCTAGGCCCTTTCAATTCAAAATCATTTGCTAGTGCCATCTCACCTTGGGTAGTCACACTTGAAGCACTTGAGCCATTTAAAGTGGAAGGCCCAAAACAAGAGCCTAAACCTTTAGCGTATCTACAAGAAAATATCGCGAATAGTTATGACATTAATTTGAGTGTTGAAATTCAAAGCCCGAAATCGGCACAAGCTGACGTGATTTGCCAAACTAATTTCAAATATATGTACTGGTCTATGGCTCAACAGCTTACTCACCACACCATTGGCGGCTGTAATGTTCAGGTTGGTGATTTAATGGGTTCAGGTACCATTTCAGGTTCTACACCTGACTCTTATGGCAGCTTGCTTGAGCTTACATGGAACACCACCAAGCCTTTAACACTTGCCAATGGTGAAACTCGTGGTTTCTTGCAAGACGGCGATACCCTGATCATGAAAGGTCATTGTGAGAAAAATGGTATTCGCATTGGCTTCGGTGAAGTTCGAAATACAGTCCTTCCTGCATTAAATTTCGATTTTGCAGAAACTTCGGAGCCTGACTATGAAGCTGTATAGTTACTTTCGTAGCTCTGCAGCCTACAGAGTACGGATTGGTCTGAACATTAAAGGTTTAGCTTATGAGACTGTTCCGGTTCATCTAGTAAAAAACGAACAGCAAAGCGAAGACTATTTAAAGTTAAACCGTAGTGCTCTGGTCCCGACTTTAATTGACGGCGATTTAACCTTGTCTCAATCGTTAAGTATTTTGGAATATCTGGATGAACAATATCCAGAAACCAAATTACTTCCAAGTGATGTGCAAGAGAGAGCCAAAATCCGTGCTTTTGCTCAAGCAATCGCTTGCGATATTCATCCATTAAATAACTTACGCGTACTGAAATATTTAAAAAATGACTTAAATGTTTCAGACGAACAAAAAAATTATTGGTATCAGCACTGGATTATTGAAGGCTTTCAAAATCTCGAACAGCTACTTCAAGATTCAAATGGACAATTTTGCTTTGGACAACAAGCAACAATTGCCGATTGCTGCCTGATTCCACAGGTCTACAACGCGAAACGCTTCAAGATTGATTTATCTGCGTTTCCAAAAATTGAATCGATTTATCACCATTGTTTGTCTATCCCAGCCTTTTATAACGCGGCGCCAGAACAACAACCAGATTGGGAATAGTAAAAAGGAGTTTTAATATGACATTTGCCATTAAAAAAATACATCACGTTGCATATCGTTGTAAGGATGCGAAAGAAACTGTTGAGTGGTATAAAAAAATGCTCAACATGGACTTTATTTTAGCTTTTGCTGAAGACCATGTGCCGTCAACTAAAGCTTTTGACCCATATATGCATTTATTCTTAGATGCTGGTCAAGGTAACGTTTTGGCATTTTTTGAATTGCCAACTCAACCAGAAATGGGTCGAGATGAAAATACGCCTCAATGGGTACAGCATATTGCTTTTGAAGTTGAAGACTTAAATGCGTTGATGGCTGCCAAGCAACATTTAGAAGAAAATGGCGTGAAAGTCTTAGGTGTAACTAACCATGGCATTTTCCACTCAATTTACTTCTTTGACCCAAATGGTCATCGTTTAGAACTGACTTATAATGATGCTCATGCTGAAGAAAAAATTGCAAAAATTACTGAAGAAATGAAAACTGAAATGTTAGAGGAATGGAGCAAAACCAAACGCGCTCCACACCACACTCATTTCTTACATGAAGAAGAGTTAGGAACCTAATTTTTAAAGAGCGCACTAAAAAATCGGCATTGATTAGAATTGTTTTAAGATCAGTTCTATATCAATGCCGATTTATATTATTTAAAACCGCTAAATTTCTAGAAAATTGCGCTATAAATAAGTAAATAGTGATTTTAGAAAATTGTTGGTTATTAAACATGTCAATTTCGCTAATAGAAAAAGGTGATTTCTATTTTTCACTAGGCTCAGGCATGATGTAAAACGCGCCAATTTCAATTTATGTTTTGATCGTCACTTTTTAACAGCTGAAGTAAATTTATTAAGGGTATTTAAATGATTGAAGAAAAAGTATCTGGGGGGGTTCAATCACTTGAAGTCGGTTTATCTGTACTAAACGCCCTTTTGGAACACAATCAACCTATTATTCTCAAAGATCTATCGAGCAAGCTAGAAATGCATCCTGCCAAGGTTCACCGCTATCTGGTCAGCCTTATTCGTATGGAATATGCAAAACAGCTTGATGATGGGCAATATGCTTTAGGTGATCAGGCATGGCGCTTAGGTCTCAACTGTGTTCAACATAGCGACACACTACAGCTGGTACAGCATTTAATTTACGACCTACAAAACAAAATTGGTTGCGGTATACAAATTAGTAAATGGTCACCAAAAGGCCCTGTCGTGGTTCAATCGATTGAATCAAACCACCCTATTTCGATTGTGACTAAAGTCGGCTCGATTATGCCTTTAGTCAATTCTGCTGCGGGACGTCTATTTGCTTCTTATCTTCCAGAACATTTTGTTCGTCCCTTAATGGAAGCAGAATGGCAAAAGCATCAAGAACTTGGTCTGCACATCGCACCACAAAACTGGCAAGCATTTACAGAGCTTAAAGACACTATTCGCCAGCAACAAATGTCGGCAGCGAAAGGCGATTTATTGACAGGAATTAATGCGGTAGGTTTACCTGTGTTTAATTCAAACCAAAGCATCGAGTTTTGTATTGTCGCACTGGATAGCGAAATGTTTTTACCAGTCGACCCTCATAGTAAAACGATTGAAATCTTGAAAAATGAAGTGAATCTCATCAATCAATATATTAAAAGTCGGTAATCAATAGCCATAAAAAAACCAAGAGATCAAACTCTTGGTTTTTTTAAGATCAGGAATAAAGCTCAGCTTATTTATTTAGTTTCTAAAACACCACGGCGAATCTGGTCACGTTCAATCGACTCAAATAACGCTTTGAAGTTACCTTCACCAAAGCCATCATCATCTTTACGTTGAATAAATTCAAAGAAAACTGGACCAATCATGTTTTCAGAGAAAATTTGCAATAAAAGCTTTTTCTGACCGTCTTTAGTATTACCATCAAGCAAAATACCGCGCTGTTTTAATTCATCAGTCGGTTCACCATGCTCAGGTAAACGATCTTCTAGCATTTCATAATACGTATTTGGCGGCGGTGTCATAAATTTCAGACCAAGGCCTTTTAACTTATCCCAAGTCGAGATTAAGTCATCACAAATAAACGCGATATGCTGAATACCTTCGCCATTAAAGTCAGATAGGAACTCTGCAATTTGGCCGTTTCCTTTGTCAGAATCTTCGTTTAACGGAATACGGATCTTACCGTCTGGTGCTGTTAATGCTTTAGACGTTAAACCTGTATATTCACCTTTAATATCAAAGTAGCGAATTTCTTGGAAGTTAAAGATTTTTTCATAGAAGTTTGCCCAATACTCCATACGGCCTTTGTAGACGTTATGAGTTAGGTGGTCAATTTCGTTTAAGCCTGCCCCTACTGGACGTTTCTCCGCATCATCAAAGAAAACAAAGTCATTTTCATAAATATCACGGTCAACTAAAAAGATTGGCATACCACCAATACCTTTAATTGCCGGAATGTTGAGCTCCATTGGCCCAACTTTTGAATACATTGGTTCAGCACCAAGCTCTACCGCTTTTTGGAAAGCTTTTGCTGCATCACGTGTTTTAAAACCCATCGCACAAGCAGATGGACCATGTTCATTAAAGAAGAATGAAGCATAAGATTCTGGCTGATAATTCAGGATAATATTGATATTTCCTTGACGCCATAAGTACGCTTCTTTCGATTTATGCTTGGCTACTTTTGAAAAGCCGATTGTCTCAAAAATTGGATCTAATTCATTTTCTTTTGAAACAAACTCAATAAATGCAAAACCGCATAATTCTAATGGGTTCTCTAAAATATCCATCTAGTTTCCCTCTGGTGATTACCTGTTCCGTTTATCTCTATTGCTGATGAACTCAGCTCCTTTCTCTATAGAATACGTAATCATTGGGTGAGTATTTGAACCGTCAAAATGCCTTAACCCAACGCATCCTATGAGAAAAAAACGAGTCATTAAAACGAAGATATGATGAGCGTAGAGCCTTTAATGATTAATTTCCGTTCCATGTGGCGTTTGTTTTCCATACACACTGTCCTTTGTTATCTAAAAGTACGATTGAGATTTTTCAATAAACTCTTAAAAATCGTCTTTTCCTAAAAATCATTTATAGATTTATGGAGACCAACATCCTTGTTGGATCTCCAATGGCCATTTACCTTGAATTAGATGCTACTAAAAACAAATAAATTATGCAATACATAACTTAATTATGAATTGCATAATTTTGGTAATCTTTTAATTTGCCTGTTTTTAAAATCAATTGTCATATTCGATATTCTGTTTATGATTCTTTATCTTCAAAAATCTCTCTTGCTTTGAGTTTGGAAAACTATGCTTTTAGTCAGCGCATGTTTAATTGGTGAACCTGTTCGATATGATGGTAAATCCTGTCCAAATACCCGACTTAAGCAGCTATTAATCAATAAAAAAGCCCAAGCATTATGCCCAGAGCTATTAGGTGGTTTTACCACTCCCCGTTTACCCGCAGAAATTGTGGGCGGAACAGGTCAAGATGTGCTTGATGGCAAAGCAAGAATTACTGATTCATCTGGTTTAGATGTGACAGAGTTATATTTAAAAGGTGCTTACCGCACCCTAGAAGTTGCACAGCAAATAAAAGCAACTTGTGTGGTTTTAAAAGAGAATAGCCCATCTTGTGGTAGTCAAAAAATTTATAACGGTACTTTTCAAGGTGAGAAAATTACGGGAGTTGGAATCACCACGGCGCTTTTGCAGCGCCATGGCTTTGAAGTAATTTCTGAAAATGAGATTGAAGATTGGTTAGTAGAACATCCTCTTTAAGAGTGTGTTGATCTACCTAATCAAAAACCTCTTAATTGTTTTCTAAAATGGAAACAGATGGCACTCATTAGACAAGCCACTAAATAACTTATGGCAGCCATCCACCAGAAGCCATAAATTCCCATCGCAGAAATCGAGATATCCTGCCAATGCAGTCCTTTATAGGCCATCCACCAACCACCGCCTAATCCGAAACATAACACCACGACCAAGAAAATCAGCATTGGTAAAATCGACACATCCCAACAACGCAGCAAAGAGGTCAATAACGTCATTAAGCCATCTAGAAAGTGAGACAGACACACAATCAACAACAACGATGCAGCCAAAATCTGCACGGCCAAATCGTCTGAATATAACGTGACAATTAAGTCCCTCTCCAGCCATAAACCCAGAGATAGACTGCCACTCACTGCCATAATCACCCATATACTTTGTCTGGCAATTTTGTTTGCTTCTTGCATGTTCCCGCTGCCCATAGATCGTGACACCAAAATGCTATAGGCCGAGGCAATTGATGAAGGAAAAATAAACATGAACCCGCCAGTGCTTGCGACAATTTGATGGGCTGCTGACACTACACTCCCAAAAGGCAAAATCAGAATGGCAACCGAACAAAATGCAACGACGTCCATCAACGCCATGATCGCAGTCGGTATACCTATTTTTAAAATCATACGCAGACTTTGGCAGCTATCTTCAACTGACTGCTCTGGTTGTTCAATAAAGATGTATCCTTTCTCTAGGAAAAACAGGTAATAAATAGCCAGCATAAACCACCGTACAATAAGGGTGGCTAACAAAGCCCCTATCGCACCGAGTGGCGGAATTGAAAATGAAGCGACACCATAAATCAAAAGATAGGACAAAATAATTTTAAGAATGAAGAAAATACTATCTGATAGTAAAACCTTATGCGCATTTTCAGTGACCTGAGACAAAGCTGTAAATAAGCGCATCAGTAAATGGGCAGGTAAAATAAATACCAAAAGCCAAATACAGTTTTTAGTAATTGACACAACATGTTCAGATGCACCAAATAATTTTGGTAAATCGCGGAACAAGTAAAGCAAGCCAATACTCAGCAATGCCGAACATAACATCAGCCAGATGCCTTGAATAAAAATTTGACGAATGCGTGGTATGTCATGGGAACCATAAGCTTCTGAAAGCTTGAGCATCACACCTTGCAGAATTCCCATACCAATGACATAAATCACTGTATATAAAGATAAGGTTACCGATAATGCTGCTACATGATCGTTACTAAAATGCCCTACATAAGCAATATCAATCAATCCACTTAAAACTAGAATTAAATTGCTTGAGA
Organism: Acinetobacter sp. V104_13; assembly: GCF_031798995.1. Taxonomy (NCBI): domain Bacteria; kingdom Pseudomonadati; phylum Pseudomonadota; class Gammaproteobacteria; order Moraxellales; family Moraxellaceae; genus Acinetobacter; species Acinetobacter sp. V104_13. The sequence continues at coordinate 207,609 of NZ_JAVQNP010000021.1, forward strand.
GCATGGGAATAAATAATTTAAAAATCTGATTCATCAAGGAAATGCCTTATTTTTCTTTACGATTTATACTCATATTCACGTTATTTTTAGTGCATAAATTCAAAGCAAAAGACATACCAGTTCTAGCTTTAGCTCCCCTAAAATATGCTTTAAATGAAAAGGCCAAACTATTCATTTGGCCTTCTTTCCTAATGAATGTTGTTTATACAGTTATTCTTGTTTGTGTTTACTTGCCCAATAAGTCGCAAGCGCAGGCCCAGAAATATTATGCCAAAGACTGAAAATTGCGCTTGGTACAGCTGTAATCGGAGAAGCAGCAAAATGGACTGCTGCAAGTGCAACACCTAAGCCTGAGTTTTGCATCCCCACCTCAATAGCAATCGCCTTACTGTCCGCATAAGGTAATTTAAAGAAACGCGCTGCGGTAAAACCTAATAAATATCCAAGCCCATTATGTAAGATCACCACTGCTAAAATAAGCAAACCAGACTGTAAAATTGCTGCTTTGCTTCCACCAATAATAGCTGCCACAATCGCTACAATTGCAATGACCGAAACTAAAGGCATCACTTGAATATAAGATTCGACCTGACGTTTAAGCCATGTTCTTAAAATCAAACCAACGATAATAGGTAGTAGCACCACCTGCAAAATCGAAATAAACATTGAAGCTGCATCAATCTTTAGCCATTGGCTGGCAAGCAGATAGAAAATCGCAGGGGTTAATACAGGTGCTAAAAGTGTTGATACCGATGTACAGGCTACCGATAAAGCCACATTGCCTTTGGCCATATAGGTAATCACATTTGAAGCCGTTCCCCCTGGGCAACAACCCACCAAAATGACCCCAACCGCAATTTCAGGCGGTAAATTAAATAATTTACATAAAACATATGCCAAGCCAGGCATTACGACAAACTGCGCTACCACCCCAATCAATACCGCTTTAGGGCTTTGTAATACTCCTTTAAAGTCATCGACGGTCATGGTCATTCCCATACCAAGCATAATAATGCCCAAAATCCATGGGATGTATGCTTTGAGCCAGACAAAAAGTTCAGGCTGCCATAGCGCTAATGCTGCAAAAACAATCACCCATAGGGCAAAAGTTTTTTGAATAAATTGGGTAAAGCGTAGGAATGCAGCCATACTTTCTATCCCTAAAAATTAAAATATGAAAGTTAAAAACCAGAGCAATATACTTAGCGCTTACTCAACAGATCAGTCGACTGAATACGGACAACACCTTGTTGTTGCATGGTTTGCCAAGCATGTTCTAACGAACCATTCAGATCAATCCCTTTACAAGCATCTTCAACCACTAAAGTTTTAAAACCTTGCTTAACTGCGTCTAAAGCAGTCCATGCTACACAAAAGTCCGTGGCAATTCCGACCACATAAACCGTATCAATACCGCGCTCTTTTAGATAACCCGTTAAACCCGTCGTTGTAGAGTGATCAGCTTCCATAAAAGCCGAGTAGCTATCAATATGAGCGTGAAAGCCTTTTCGAATAATCAGTTGAGCTGTCGGAATATTTAAATCAGGATGAAACTCGGCATCTTGAGTACCTTGTACACAATGCTTAGGCCAAAGCACCTGTGGTCCATAGTCGAGTTCAATGGTTTCAAATGGCTGCTTACCCAAATGATTGGCTGCAAAAGAGATATGATTATCCGGGTGCCAGTCCTGAGTCAGGACGACATTTTCAAAACAACCAGCAAGTTGGTTAATGGTTGGAATAATTATATCGGCATCGGCGACTGCTAAATTTCCACCCGGTGTAAAACCATTTTGTACATCAACTACGATTAAAACCGCATTTTGTGGTTGTTTATTCATTTTCATGTCATCTTCAATCCCAACTGGGAAATTGCATTCTATCTTGCCATAAAAAAAGCCCATATTAAGTAAGGCTCCGTCGAATCAAGTCGTATTGTTATGTTTACTGGGTATTCTTAGCGCGCAATAATGAAAACATCCTATCTTTTCCTCAAGTTTACATCGCGATTATCCGTTAGGCGTATTGTTCTTATGCGTCTGATCAGTCATAATTTGCATAATTGTCATTCAACAATCTGTTATTGTTAGAACTGGACAATCAAAATACTGCAACCATCCCACATTTTGTTTTTCTTACCTCAGATTCGGATGGATAAATAGGATATTTTTAAAAATGACTCAGCAAGCACAGACCATTCAAGGCTCAATCGTCGCAATCGTCACACCAATGTTGAAAGACGGCGGTGTAGATTGGAAGGGTCTTGAGAAGCTGGTTGAGTGGCACATAGAACAAGGTACAAACAGTATTGTAGCCGTCGGTACAACCGGCGAAGCCTCAACATTGAGCATGGAAGAGCACACACAGGTTATTAAAGAAATTATTCGTGTAGCCAATAAACGTATTCCAATTATTGCCGGTACTGGTGCAAACTCAACCCGTGAAGCAATCGAATTAACTAAAGCTGCTAAAGAGCTTGGCGCAGATGCTGCTTTACTTGTAACACCATATTATAACAAGCCAACCCAAGAAGGCCTTTACCAACACTATAAAGCGATTGCTGAAGCTGTTGAATTACCACTTATTCTCTATAACGTACCTGGTCGTACTGGCGTAGACCTTTCAAACGACACAGCTGTACGCTTAGCAGAGATCTCGAATATTGTTGGCATTAAAGATGCAACAGGTGATGTACCTCGTGGTAAAGCTTTAATTGAGGCGTTAAACGGCAAGATGGCTGTGTACTCAGGTGATGATGAAACAGCATGGGAACTAATGCTTCTTGGCGCTGACGGCAACATCTCGGTTACTGCAAATATTGCACCTAAAGCAATGAGTGAAGTATGTGCTGTTGCGATTGCCAAAGATGAACAACAAGCGAAGACGCTTAACAATAAGATTGCAAATTTACACAATATTCTATTTTGCGAATCAAACCCAATTCCTGTGAAATGGGCACTACATGAGATGGGACTGATTGATACTGGTATTCGCTTACCACTCACTCCTCTCGCTGAGCAATATCGCGAACCTCTCCGCAATGCCCTAAAAGATGCGGGAATTATTTAATAAGAGCAATTTATGATGCAATTACGTCTTGGTTTAGTCCTTGCAGTTTCAGCCTTAAGTTTAGCTGGTTGTGGTCGCTTCGCAATTAATAATCACTCTTTAGATTATAAAAATGCCAAGCAACTTGCCCCGCTTGAGTATCCTGCCGATGCAACTGTACGACCAGCGACACCTTTGTATCCTGCACCAACTGTAGAACAGCGCGCTATCGATAACGCACCGAAGTTTGAAAATAAGCGTGGCAACCGCTACGCACTGCCACGCCCTGAACAAACGCAAGGTAATGCGACACTAGATGCCTCTGCTCAAACGACGACTGCGCTTGGACGTCCTCAGCTTGTGACTGACGGTAATAAAAATCCGTTGTTAAAAGTTGATGGAAATACAGCCGAGATCTGGCAATACACCAAAGCTACGTTAAGTACTTTAAATTTCAACATCATCGCTCAAGGCAGTAATCAAGCGACGATTAAAGTAAATGACAATACTTATGTGCTTAAACTTACTGGTGTAGGTTCTAGTCATACTCTTGCTCTATTTAATGTAGATAACACTTTTGCAAGCCCAGATGTGGCTGCTGAAGTGTTAAACCAGATTTACCAAAATTGGCCAGCCTAGTCGTTTACTAGGCATTTTTTTTAAAAAGGTTCCCTCATGTTAAAACAAACCTTGCTCTATACTGGTAAAGCAAAATCTGTATATGAAACAGACAATGCCGACCATCTGATTTTAGTCTTTCGTGATGATGCCTCTGCGTTCAACGGCGAAAAAATCGAACAACTAGATCGTAAAGGCAAGGTGAACAACCGTTTTAACGCCTTCATCATGGAAAAACTTGCTGCTGCGGGTATTGAAACGCATTTTGAAAAATTGCTTTCTCCAACTGAAGTGCTTGTTAAAAAACTTCAAATGATTCCAGTTGAATGTGTAATTCGTAACTACGCAGCTGGTTCTCTATGCCGTCGCTTAGGTGTAGAAGAAGGTAAAGAGTTAACTCCTCCTACATTTGAATTGTTCTATAAAGATGACGGTCTAGGCGACCCAATGGTTAACGAATCTCAAGCGATTGCTTTAGGTTGGGCGACTGCTGAACAGTTAGAACAAATGAAAGTTTTAACTTATAAGGTAAACGATGTATTAAAAGCATTATTTGCTGAAGGCAACATGATTTTGGTGGACTTCAAGCTTGAATTCGGTGTTTTCCATGACCGCATCGTGCTTGGTGATGAGTTCTCTCCAGACGGCTGCCGTTTATGGGATAAAGACTCTAAGAAGAAACTCGACAAAGACCGTTTCCGTCAAGGTTTAGGCGGTGTTGTTGAAGCTTATGAAGAAGTTGCTGCTCGTTTAGGCGTAGATTTATCTGACATCTAATCAGTAAAACTTCATAAAAAAACCGGGCTAAAGCCCGGTTTTTTATATTCAGCGCCATGCACCCCAAACAATGTAGACAGATTTGTCTATTTCAATAAATTAACACTTGCATAATCTTAGTTTAAAACACTAAAATCTAAAAAAACACAAAGCACTTCACAATAATTAAATTTAAAAACTCGGATGAACCTATGGAATTATCTAAGCTTGAAAAGAGATTAATGAATCATCCAATCCATTTTGGTGAAAATCCTTTGGTCTTATTAAACAACTTTAGCACTTCTGCCTTAAAACAAGGCTGGAGTCAGGCAGAGATTGAATCTGTTATTGCTAAAGCCTCTCAAGGCGACTATATGGCACTCATCCGTACTTTAAGAGCTTATACTTTTCTTTGATTTTGTGATTGATGATCCAGCCATTGTGCATTCAATTTATAAAAAGACACATAAAGCTGTTATGAATAGACTAGATTTATCCTGAACACTGCCTTAACAATAAATAAAACAATAAATATAAGATATTTATACAGTGAGGAGTAAACCTGATGGACCATGAAATAGAGGAAAAGAAAGTCGAGAAAACTTTAAGCTGGCGTGAAAAAATGGCAGTCGAAGAACATGAGAAACTGTCACCCCGTCTGGTTTATGAAATTATCCGCCGTGATGGTGCCGAAGAGCTTGATCGTCCAACAACTGCATTGATCTTTTCAGGGATTGCCGCGGGTTTAGTCATCAGTTTTTCATTTGTATTTAAAGCGATTATTGCTGCTTATCTCCCAGCTGATGCAGTCTGGACCGATTTAATCACTAATGTTGGTTATACCATTGGGTTCTTGATCGCTATTTTGAGTCACATGCAACTCTTTACCGAGAATACTATCACCACAGTTGTGCCTTTATTTAATCCCTTTACTTTCGATAAATTACGAGCAGTGGGCCGCTTATGGGGCATTGTGATTCTATGCAACATCATTGGAACAGCTTTGGCGAGTTTATTTTTCCTAACTACTCACCTGTTTACGCCAGATATTGATAAAGCACTGGATGAACTCGCACATCATGTGGGCTCCTTTTCTGCCACTCAGAATCTGCTCAAAGGCATTATGTCAGGGCTGTTAATTGCTGCATTGGTCTGGATGTTGCCTTCAGTCAGTAATAAGTTTCTGCTCATCTTTTTCATGACGTATCTGATAGGACTGGGTGACTTTACCCATGTAGTGGTTGGTTCTACAGAAATGTCCTATCTGGTCTGGCAAGGAGAAGCTTCTATTAGCAAGTATCTGTTTACTTTCCTCATCCCTACCACTATCGGCAATATTATTGGCGGTACAGGCGTGTTTACTCTACTGATTTATGGTCAGGTCACTGAAGAGCTGGAATAGCATAAAGCAGGAACTATTGTTCCTGCTGCCATCTGCGTTGCTGTAAACGCTCACCTTCAACCTCACGCTTATTTCTTGCAGACTCATAGAGTTTGGTTCCCTTCAACTCAGGCGGCAAATAGTCTTGCAGCACAAAGTGCTCAGGGTAATCATGAGGATAGAGATAATTAATACCATAGCCTTGCTGTTTCATAAGCTTGGTTGGCGCATTTCTCAAATGCAAAGGCACAGGTAAATTTGCCGTTTTTTCAGCAAGTTCCAGAGCCTTATTAATCGCTAAATAAGTACTATTACTTTTTGCACTCGTTGCTAAGTAAACTGCTGTTTGACCTAGAATAATTCGAGCCTCAGGCATACCCACTGCTTGTACAGAGCGGAAACACTCACCTGCAAGCAATAGCGCATTTGGGTTGGAGTTTCCGATGTCTTCTGAGGCCGCAATCAGCATACGTCGTGCAATAAAAACCGGATCTTCTCCGCCTTTAAGCATACGAGCCATCCAATATAGAGTTGCATCTGGATCACTGCCACGAATTGATTTAATAAAGGCAGAAACAAGGTCGTAATGCTGCTCGCCCGATTTGTCATAACGCGCAATATTTTGCTGAGCGACTTTCACTACTACCGCATTGGTAATCGTGTTTTCAATTTCTGGTTCAAAGGTACTTGCAATCAAGTCCAGTAAATTAAGCGCTTTTCGAGCATCACCTGCTGCAAACTGAATCAGCGCATCATATTCTTCAATATGGATATAACGTTCTTTTAAGAATTTATCGCTTTGAAGTGCATTGTTGAGTAGTGTTTGAATTGCCTCACTGTCTAAACTATTTAAGGTATAGACCTGACAACGTGATAAAAGCGCACTATTGACTTCAAAAGATGGGTTTTCAGTGGTCGCACCAATTAAAGTAATTTTGCCTTTTTCAACTGCACCCAATAAAGCATCTTGCTGTGATTTATTAAAACGATGGATTTCGTCAATAAAAACTACAGGTGTCAGTAAATCACCACTTTCTGCAATCACTTCACGTAATTCTTTTACGCCCGTATTCAGCGCAGATAAGCTCACAAATGGACGGTCTATTGCCTGAGCCAAAAGCAAAGCAATTGTTGTTTTACCAACGCCTGGTGGTCCCCAAAAAATAATAGAAGGCAAATGACCCTGATCAATCATTTGACGTAAGGGCGCATGTTCACCTAATAAATGGTCTTGCCCAATAATTTCAGACAAGTCTCTTGGGCGCAGGCGTTCGGGAAGTGGAATATGGGTGTCTGACATCTCAAATGGCTTTATCGTCTTTTCACTATAGTCTATTGTGTCTCACAGAAATCTACAATTTGAATCTATGAGACACGTTCTTTATTTACAGGCTCTTGCTTAGCATTAAGAGGGTTTCTTACTCAGCTTGAGTAAACGCGCATTTGGGCCGTCTTCAATGACCCAAATCGAGCCGTCTTGTGCTTCACGCAATCCACGAATACGTTTTTTCATATCTAATCTTTGCACTTCTTTCACGGGTTTATGCTCTAAATCCACCACAATAATCGCTTCGGAAGATAACCCGCCAATTAAGGCTTTATTTTGCCATGCAGGAAATTGTTGTCCGCGATAAATGATCATACTCGATGGAGAGATAACAGGAGTCCAGTCAATTTCGGGTGCTTTAAACTCTGGCCGAGTGTGATGATCTGGAATAGGTTGGCCCGAATAGTGGTCTCCATTTGAAACGATTGGATAACCATAATTTTCACCTTTGGTAATAATATTAAGCTCATCACCACCTTTAGGCCCCATCTCAACCACCCACAACTGTCCTTGGCGGTCAAAAGCCATACCTAAAGGGTTACGGTGTCCAAGTGACCATATTTCAGCAGTAACCCCGCCTTGCTTATAAAAAGGGTTACCTACAGCCGCGGTGCCATCCTCATTTAAACGCAAGATTTTACCCAAGTTACTTTTCATGTTTTGGGCAGGATCAAACTTTTGTCGCTCACCTGAACTGACCCACAGCTTACCATCTGTACCAAAAAGCATGCGATGTCCATAATGGCCTTGTCCCGAGACTTTAGGTACTTGCTGCCAAATCTGCTTTATCTCGGTGAGTTTTGGCTGATTAGGATGAGATAAATCTAGTTTCGCACGTGAAATCACTGCGCCAGATCCACCTTGCCCTTTTGTCGCATAGCTGAGATAAACCCAATGATTCTTGGCAAAGTCAGGGTGTAAAATGACATCTCCTAAACCACCCTGTCCCCCATAGTTCACCGCTGGAACACCTTGCACGTCCAACATTTGCTTATTTTTTGGGTTAAAAATTTTTAATTTACCTTGCCGTTCAGTCACTAATAAACGCTGATCAGGCAGACTGGTCACAGCCCAAGGCTCATTAAAATGTGCGACTGCTTCAACCTGATAAGTTTGTTTGACAGCAACAGACTGATCTGCTTTTGCAGCCGTATTTTGTTCAGGATTTTTTGAATTGGTATTATTAGACCCACAGGCCATTAACAAAAAAAAGCTACTACATAATAAGGGGGCTGCTAATCGTCTCATCATTTTTATCTCCTTTTGTTTTTATTGTTATATAACGGAGATGAGCAAAAAAATTACGATAAAAGTGTTACTTTATTATACGCTGTAATCAAACAACGCCTTTTAAGATCTATTTAACGTACCCAACGTACTACATAATCTTCAAGATCATCTTCATGTACATCAACTTCAGAAATACAACGTCCTGCAACTGACTTTTTCGCCTTAACCACGCTTTGTCTAGAACCCGTATTTAAATAATGCCAAGAAGGTAGATTTTTTCCTTCATTCAAGCGCTTATAAGCACAGCTTGAGGGCAGCCAATGAATTGTTTTTAGAGACTCTACCGTTAATTGTAAACAATCAGGTACTTGCTGCTGACGATTTGGGTAGTCCGTACAACGCCCTGTACCACAATCGAGTAACTTACAAGCCACTTTGGTATAAGCCACCTCATGTGTATCTTCATCTTCTAGTTTGACCAGACAGCATAAACCACAACCATCACATAAAGCTTCCCACTCAAGTTGAGTCAGTTGCTCTAATGGATAATTTTTCCAGAAGAGTGGTCGAAGGGAGGTCTCGGTAGACATAATCTTTTAACAGCTGATGAGATAAAACGATGTATTAGTATAGCATTGAAGTGGCCTGTACTAAAAAAGAAGCTGTATTTCTGGCATCACAAAATGATTGTTTAATATACATTTCAACCACATAAACGACACATTCGGGCTAAAAAACACACTATATAGTTAAATGACAATGAAAAATAAGGAGGACAGCATTATGTTCCGTTGGGCGATAATTTTTGCAGTGATTGCACTCATTGCCAGTCTATTAGGGTTTGGTGGTGTTGCAGGACTATCTAAAGACTTTGCCGTGATTTTATTAGTTGTGGCTGTAATTCTAGCTGTAATTGGGTTCATTTCCCGAGGCCGGACTTAAATTTAATCATCACCATATAAAAAGAAGGAACTGGTTTCCTTCTTTTTTATTGCGTAGAAATATCTATCTTTTTATTTTGATGTAGTTTTTTACATAGTTCTTTATTTTACTTCTTATTTTTTATGCTTTAATCAAGCGTGTTTAAACCAAGTTTAATTTCAGGATTAATGTCATGAGTACAGCAATTAAAACCCGTGAAATTCAATATACTGCACCAGATGGCAGCCATTTAATTGGTTACTTTGCGGCTCCAGAGAGTGAAGAACCAGTACCAGGTATCATTATTGGTCCTGAGTGGTGGGGTCGTAATGAATATACTGAGCAACGCGCACGTGAGCTTGCTGAACACGGGTATGCAGCTCTTGCAATTGATATGTATGGTGATAAAAAAGTCACGACAACAGCAGCTCAAGCCTATGAATGGATGATGCAGACATTTGAAGAGTTAGACACGGTGACTGATCGTGCCAATGCTGGGCTTCAAACTTTAGCTGCTCAACCGGAAGTAAACAGTGAAAAAATTGCCGCTGTCGGTTACTGCTATGGTGGTAAAGTCGTATTAGATCTTGCGCGTTCAGGTGCTCCACTAAAAGCAACTGCAACTTTCCATGGCACATTAACGCCTAAAGCTCCTGCTCAAAAAGGCGACATTCAAGGTGAAGTTTTAGTTCTACATGGTGAATTAGACAGTATGGTCACCTTAGAAGATGTTGCTAATTTCGAAAAAGAGATGCAAGCTGCTGAGGTTAAACATGAAGTAGTGGTTTTAGAAGGTGCTAAACATGGCTTTAGTAACCCGCTTGCCGATGAAAGAGCTAAAGCGAACGGTGTAGACCTTGGCTACAATAGCGAAGCGGAAAAACAAGGCCTTGCTAAAATGTACGCTTTATTAGATCGTACGCTAAAATAAAAGAAGCAAATTTGGAGCAAATGATTTTTTTGCATTTGCTCCCTTAAATGTTTATGACTTTGCAATATTTTTACTGTATTTTTTAAACCATACTTCAATAACTATACTCCCGTTGAGCTAGAGCAAAGCCTAGTCTTATTTCCCGCACTCGGGGTTTAATGGAATAACATGAGAGGATACAACAATGACTGACAAGAAATGTCCGTATTGCGAATTTGATGAATATGACATCATTGATAAGAATGAATTTGCCGTAATTTTGCCTGATTCTAATCCGTTATCTAAAGGCCACTGTGTAGTAACACCACTGCGCCATGTTAGTTCTTTTTTTGACATTACGTCTAAAGAACATCAAGGCTTGCTTACACTTCTTGAAATTGCTCGTCATGAAACCCAGCTTCGTCATCAACCAGATGGCTTTCATATTGGCTTTAATGATGGTGAAGTTTTTGGAAAAACTTCAGATCATTTCCACATTCATGTCATTCCTTACTATAAAAACCAGCCGTTGAAACTTGATCAACTTTGGGGTGTACAAAAGGATTAATCCTTTTTATACATGAAACAGAGGTTGCCCATTATCAGGTAATCTCTGTTTTAATATACTCTCGCTGTTCGCCTGCTTTAAACAAAATTTCATCTAAATTTCAGCTATAATTTAGCCCTTACTTCTCTTCTATAGCTGTTCATGCCTGAATTTTCTTTTTCTGATGCCCTCTTAAACTGGTTCGATCAACATGGTCGTCACGATTTGCCTTGGCAAGTTGCCGATGATCCATACAAAGTTTGGGTTTCTGAAATTATGTTGCAGCAAACTCAGGTGAAAACGGTTCTGCAATATTTTGACCGCTTTATGGAGCGCTTTCCAACAGTAGACGCTTTAGGTCATGCAACTTGGGATGAAGTAGCACCTTATTGGGCTGGCCTCGGTTACTACGCTCGTGCACGCAATTTGCATAAAGCGGCTGGTCTTGTCACGCAGCAAGGTAAATTTCCTGAAACGCTAGAAGAATGGATTGCGTTACCTGGCATTGGTCGCTCTACTGCAGGGGCGCTCATGTCTTTAGGTTTACGTCAGTACGGCGTCATTATGGATGGCAACGTGAAACGCGTTTTAGCTCGCTTCTTTGCCATTGAAGATGACTTAAGCAAACCACAGCACGAGCGTGAAATGTGGAAACTCGCTGAAGAGCTTTGCCCTACACATCGCAATCATGACTACACTCAAGCGATTATGGACTTGGGTGCAACCATTTGTACTCCTAAAAAACCGCTATGTTTATATTGTCCAATGCAAGCTCATTGTCAGGCTTATCAGCAAGGGTTAGAACAAGAATTACCTTTTAAAAAACCGAAAAAAACACCACCTGTTAAAACAGCAGATGTTCTTATTATTCAGTGCGAAGGTGAATGGTTCTGGCAACAACGTCAAGCTCATGGTCTATGGGGCGGTTTATTCTGTTTACCTATTTTAGAAAATGAACATGAACGACTGAGCTTAAGCCAACAATTTAAACTACAGCCTCAAGCACAAACTTTTCAGATCAGTCATAGCTTCACTCATTTCACATGGTTACTTAATGCTCATGTGTTCCACGTGGAACCTGATCAAAAAGAACATCTGGCTATTGAACTTGAAGGCCAATGGTTGAGTCCGGAACAAGCCATTGCCAAAGGTGTTCCAACCGCCATGAAAAAATTGATCTCGACAAGCCGTTCATGACATAGTGAGTAAAATAATTTTGATATGGCTGTGACAGGGAGTATTTTGTGCGACGTTTTGTTTCTCATTTCTCACTTGGTTTTCTGATTATTCTTTTGGCTGCCTGTGCCAGTGCACCTAAAAAACCTGCCCCACTTCCACCCGCTCAAGTCATCAAACTCAAAAGTATGCAGCTTCCAAATCGATTGCCTGTACCTGTAAAAGGTATTGACCGTGATGAGTTAAAAGACACATGGGGAGCTGCTCGGAGTCAGGGCCGTAGTCACGAAGGAATTGATATTTTGGCTCCACGTGGAACCAAAGTGTACAGTGCAACCGAAGGTCTCGTTGCAGATCTTCGCAATAACAACTTAGGTGGCAAAGTCATCTGGATTTTAGGTCCAGCCGGGACATGGCATTATTATGCTCATCTTGATGGTCATAAACGTGGCTTAAATGTGGGTGACTATGTCAAAAAGGGCGACCTCATTGGCTATGTCGGCAATACGGGCAATGCACGTTATACTTCACCTCATCTTCATTATGGTCTTTACTTAGATGGTAAAGGTCGTGGTGCTGTTAATCCTTATTCATATTTACGCTAGGAACATTTTATGTCGGAAGCGCTGATCAATCGCTTAGTAGAGTTTGCCGAGTCTGGCAACCAGCAAAAGATCGTTTTAAATGGCAATAGCTATCAAGGCTGGATCATGGAAATCAGCGATGATGCCCTACTGATCAGTACCGGTTTTTCAGACAAAGTTGGCAAAGACTTTTGGCTAAAGTTTGAAGACTTAACACAAGCAGAACTGTATTATTGGGATACTCGCCCGAATGAATGGGTGTTATTTAAACTTTAAAATTCTAAGATAAATATAAGGAGCATTATCATGAAAACTCAACGTTGCGGATGGTGTTCCGACGATCCACTCTATATTGCTTACCATGATGAAGAATGGGGTAAACCTGAACACGACGAAGCACGATTATTTGAAATGCTCTGTCTTGAAGGTCAGCAAGCAGGCCTCTCATGGATTACCGTACTGAAAAAAAGAGAAAGCTATCGTCAGCATTTTTTTAATCATCCGATTGCAGACATTGCTTCATTTACAGATGATTTTCTAGAACTAAAATTATCCGATGCTGGCTTAATTCGTCACTTTGGTAAACTCAAAGCCATTCGTGATAATGCTATTGCTTGGCAAGCGCTCAAAGTACAAGTCGGTGATGTTCCTACATGGCTTTGGCAGTTTGTAGATGCAGCTCCACAAAACAATGATGTTGTAGATTATCGTAAGGCCCCTGCTCAAACCGAACTGAGCGTAAAACTTTCCAAAACTCTTAAAAAGAATGGTTTCAAATTTGTTGGCCCAACCACCTGCTATGCTTTTATGCAGGCAGTAGGCATGGTCGATGATCATGAAAACGATTGTCAATTTAAAGCTTCATAACCCACCAGAACGGTTCAAAGCCGCTTAAGGAGTTTCCGATGAGCAATAATACGATTCAAGCTTATGCTGCAATGCAGGCAGGTGAAAAACTGGTTCCCTATCAATTTGACGCAGGTGAATTACAACCGCATCAGGTTGAGGTAAAAGTTGAATATTGTGGTTTATGTCATTCTGATATTTCTGTTTTAAATAATGAATGGCGTTCGACCGTGTACCCTGTGGTTGCAGGTCATGAAATTATTGGACGAATTGTTGCTTTGGGCTCAGAAGCCAAAGGTCTACAAATTGGACAGCGTGTCGGTATTGGTTGGACAGCTGAAAGTTGCCAAGCCTGTGATGAATGTATTGGTGGTCAGCAAGTACTTTGTACAGGTGGAAATATTGCAACAATCGTCGGGCATGCTGGTGGCTTTGCTGATAAAGTCCGTGCAGGTTGGCAATGGGCCATTCCCCTCCCCGAAGATTTAGATGCTGAAAGTGCAGGTCCTTTACTTTGTGGTGGAATTACCGTTTTTGATCCACTACTCAAACACAAAATACAGGCAACGCATCATGTCGGTGTAATTGGTATTGGTGGTTTAGGTCATATAGCCATTAAGCTACTTAAAGCATGGGGCTGTGAAATCACTGCTTTTAGTTCTAATCCTGACAAAACAGAGGAACTCAAAGCAATGGGAGCCGACCATGTGGTAAATAGTCGCGATACAGAGGCAGTAAAAGCTCAAAAAGGTAAATTCGATTTATTGCTAAGTACCGTGAATGTGACTCTAAATTGGTCTGCTTTTATTGCAACACTGGCACCAAACGGAACCTTACATTTCTTAGGTCTTACGCTTGAGCCTGTTCCTGTTTCTGTTGGCTCTCTTATTGGTGGTGCTAAGTCAGTGACTGGTTCACCTACGGGCTCACCTGCTGCACTACGTCAGCTTTTAAAGTTTGCTGCACGTAAAAAAATTGCACCTCAAATTGAGCTATTTCCAATGTCACAGCTCAATGAAGCAATTGAACGTCTACACTCGGGTCAGGCACGCTACCGCATTGTGCTTAAGGCAGACTTTGCAGAATAAGACTAACTCGCTGTTTTAATCTGTTGCCGTGACCAGTCCGCTAAGTCTTTAATTGCTTGGCGGACATCTGCTGTTAACTCATGACCTGCATTTAAACGAATAAAATGCCGATAGCGTTCATCCTCACCAAAAACATGCCCGGGAACTACGGTAATTCCGTGAGATTTTGCAGTGTAATAGAGCGCCAAACTATCTACAGTTTTAGGTAACTGCATCCATAAAGCATAACCCCCTTCTGGTTGGCTCAGTGCAATTGGAATACCTTCAAAGACATTTAAAATACAACTACGATATTCCTCGACTTGCCGCATCAAATTCGGTCTTAACTGCTCTAAATGCTCCCTGTAACCACGACTATAAATAAAATCAGCTAGGCCTAATTGTAGCGGTGTATTGACCCCTATATTACTGGCTACCAGCTCAAGCCTTAAATGTTGTAGCTTCGCACTTAAACAGAACCACCCTACGCGATACGCACTCGACAATGACTTAGAAACTGACCCACACCAAATTACATAGCCCTCACGGTCCCAATAGCGTATAGGCAATGGCCGCTCACCACTGTAGCCACACTCTCCATAAATATCATCTTCAATAATAAAGCACTGATACTTTGCTGCTAATTCGGCAATCTTTTGTTTTTCTGCATTACTTAAACAATATCCCAATGGGTTCTGATAGTTGGCTGTCATTAAACAAACCTTAGCCAAACCTTGCTTCATAAATGATTCTAAGCGCTCAAGATCGATACCACGATGATGCGCTGGAATTTCAATAATCTGCCGTTTTAAACTGGCTATAAGCTGTAGTTGTCCATTAAAAGTAGGCGTCGGAATTAAAATACTATCGCCTACTTCTGTTAGATGTTGAATCACCAAAGACAAAGCAGGCATGCAGCCATTGGTAATAAAAATATCTTCTACCGCGATAAAAATCCCATCTTCACGCCAATGATAAGATAACGCTTTTCTTAATTGCTCATGCCCTTGTTTATTACAATAAAGAAAGTCTTGAGGCTGACAATTTTTTAAAGCCCGTTGAATAGAACGACGTAAACCTTCCACAGGAATAAAATGAGGCGTTAACTGAATAGAGCCTAATGGTACAAGATGGCTTTGTAAGGCAGCTTCCTGAATTTGATTATGCAATTCCAGATTTGAGACTTGTCGAGGTAAAGACAAGAAATCTGGACTTTCAGGAATGGGACCCGATTGTGCACGAGCAACTACAAAATAACCTGACTTCGGCTTTACATAAATAAGCCCCCTCGCCTCAAGTAACTCATAACAACTTTTTGCTGTACTTAAACTAATGCTGTGTTGACGAGCAAAATCTCGTAAAGAAATAAGTTTCTGATGAGGTTTAAGCTCATCTTGATAAATACGATGTGCTAATTGATTGGCAAGAACCTGATATTGGAAAGTCATTCTGTGCTGCTTTTTTAAAAATTTCTGTATCTGTACTGGTTTATAGAACACCTTTAGGCTATAGAAATCAACTCAGAAAGTAGCAAAGTCATGAAATTAAAAGCTATATTGTTATTTACTATTGTTTTAGCTGGTTGCCAACAACAACCAAAAGATGAGCAGTACAGACATACGGTTTGCCAAAGTCTCATAGAAGGTTATTTAAAAATGACAAATCAACAAGACTATAAAATGGAGCAACGCACTGATGAAAAGACCAGTACGATTTCTCATTATCAATATAAGCGTAATAGCTCAAATGAAGTTGTAATGGTGAACTCGGTTTATTCGACTTTGTATTTTAGCTGCCGAGAACATCAAAAAAGCTATTTTCTGTCTCAACATTCATCACAAGGACAAACGACCCCACTTTTAGAAGTTCATTTTCCAACTGACAGTTACACTACTTTTAGAGAGCGTTTTTAAAACCGTCTTTTAACTGTTCTGCCAAAAACTCAATAAATAAACGAATTCGTTTTGGTAGATGCTCTTGTTGATAATACACAGCATGGATGCTTTGGTATTGATGTTCAATTTGGTCCTCAAATAAAGCAATCAATCGTCCTTCTTCAATATCTTTCCAAATTTCAAATTCAGATAGTCGTGCAATACCATGTCCTCTAATCGTCAGCTGACGTACTGTCTCCCCACTTGATGCTTTAATTTTTGATTGTGCAAAAAAATATTCATCACCAACTTTAATCGGCCAACTATTGATATATGTAGGTCTGGTAAAACCAATCAAATCATGTTGTTCAAGCTGTTCAGGTTGTGTCGGTGTACCCTTAATTGCTAAATACTCAGGGCTTGCAACGATAAATAAGCGACTTTTACATACTAATTTGGCATGAAGACTTGAATCATTGAGCTCCCCAAACCGAAATGCGACATCAGTTTTATGTTGCAGCAAGTCAATCACCTGATCATTACTATTTAACTCAATTTCAATATTTGGATAGCACTCACGAAACTTATGCATTAATGGCGCAATTACGTGTAAGACAAACGGCGTTGCTGAATCAATGCGAATGAGCCCCGCAGTGCCCTGATCAGACTTTTGCAGTTCTTCTTCAGCCGCATTTAGCTCATTTAAGATTTTACGGGCCTTTACCAGAAACTGTTGTCCTTCTTGAGTGAGTTTCAATTTACGTGTAGTTCGCTCTAACAAAGTCACATCTAACTTAGCTTCTAAGCGTGTTAAAGATCGACTGACTCCTGAAGGCGTTTGTTTTAAATGTTCTGCCGCCGCAACAAAAGAGCCTGTATCAACGATTGCGATAAACGCGACCAGCTCTTCAATTGTTGATTTCATGTCTTATTCCATTATTGACTAATGATCAAAGATATTTTGCTTATTCATCTATTTTTTCGCAACAATAAAAAAAGCAAAATGCACATCAAGTTAAATGATTATTCAAATTTAGGTAAACACATGAATATCCCACGTTTTGGTCTAGGAACTTTCCGTCTTAAAGAACAAGCAGTTATTGATTCTGTTAAAACTGCTTTAGACGTAGGTTACCGTGTCATTGATACTGCTCAAATTTATGATAATGAAGCAGCGATTGGTCAAGCCATTGCCGAAAGCGGTGTATCACGTCAGGACTTATTTTTAACCACAAAAATCTGGGTAGATAATTTTGCTCAAGATAAGTTCATTCCAAGCTTAAAAGAGAGCCTACAAAAGCTTCGTACTGACCATGTTGACCTCACATTGATCCATTGGCCAGCACCGGACTTAGGCGTTTCGATTCCTGAAGTTATGAAGCTTTTACGTGAAGCAAAACAACAGGGCTTAACTGAACAAATTGGTATTTCAAACTTCAATATTGAGCTTACTCAACAAGCAATTGACACAATTGGTGTAGAACATATTGCAACGAACCAGATTGAGCTAAGCCCTTATCTTCAAAACCATAAGCTTGTAAATTTCTTACAAGAGAAGAACATTGATGTCACTTCATACATGACGCTTGCCTACGGCAAAGTGCTTCAAGACCCAGTTCTCGCTGAAATTGCAGCAGCACATAAAGCAACGACAGCGCAAATTGCACTAGCGTGGGCATTGCAACGTGGTTTTGCAGTCATTCCATCTTCGACTAAACGTGAAAACCTGATTAGCAACTTAAAAGCACAGGATATCGAGTTAACTTCAGCTGAAATGCAAATGATTGCTGAGCTCGACCGCAACAGTCGTGAAGTTAGCCCAGAGCCATGGGCACCAGTTTGGGACTAAACTCATGAACACTCAATCAAATACGGCGTTCTCGTTATTGGCATTGGCAATTGGTGCCTTTGCCATTGGCACCACTGAATTCTCACCAATGGGATTGTTGCCGAATATCGCTAATGATTTAGGGATTTCAATTCCAACGGCCGGAATGTTAATTACAGGTTATGCACTTGGTGTCATGCTAGGTGCCCCATTCATGACCCTGTGGTTTGGTGGTTTTGCTAGACGTAATGCGCTTATTTTGCTGATGGCGATCTTTACGATAGGTAACCTAATCGCAGCGTTTTCACCAAGTTATATGAGCTTATTAGGTGCACGTCTTATTACAAGCCTGAACCACGGTGCCTTTTTCGGGATTGGCTCTGTTGTAGCGGCAAGCATTGTGCCCGCACATAAACAGGCCAGTGCTGTAGCCACCATGTTTATGGGCTTAACCATTGCTAATATTGGTGGTGTACCTTTAGCAACATGGGTTGGGCAAAACATTGGCTGGCGTATGTCTTTCCTTGCGATTTCTTTGCTTGGTGTGATTACCATGCTCGCTTTATGGAAAGCGCTCCCACAAGGTATGGTTGCCCAAAAACCAAATGTGAAAGCTGAGTTGAAGGTATTAACGCGTACTCCTGTGGTCCTTGCGCTACTCACCACCGTACTCGGTGCAGGTGCAATGTTTACGCTCTACACCTATATTGCGCCAAGTTTGACTGAGTTTACCCATGCTTCACCTACCTTCATTACGTTCATGTTGGTGTTGATTGGTGTCGGTTTCTCAATTGGTAACCATTTAGGCGGACGTTTTGCAGATTTGTCCATTAACAAAACTTTGATTGGTTTCTTGGTTCTGTTGATTGTGATGATGGTGACTTTCCCAATTCTTGCGCAAAGCCAGATTGGAGCAGCCATTGCATTAGTGATCTGGGGTGCAGCAACCTTTGCTTTAGTACCACCTTTGCAAATGCGTGTAATGTCAGTCGCTCATGAAGCACCGGGACTTGCCTCTTCAGTAAATATCGGTGCGTTTAACTTAGGTAACGCAGTAGGTGCAGCAGCAGGCGCGTTAGTACTCGATCTAGGTTGGGGTTATAGCGCAGTATCATTTGCTGGAGCATTACTGGCTGGCTTAGGTTTGCTATTGGTTTTATTTCAAATCAAACGCGAAAGTAGCCCTGCACAAGCTTTACAGCAGTGTTCAGATTAATAAAAAAAGCGCCTGAGATCAGGCGCTTTTTTTAAGGTATTTATTTTAAAATATCTGGTAATTTAGGGTGTTCATAAATCGGACTAGTCACTTCCCGCTTCATTTTAAGCAACATCTGATAAGGTTGCTGTTGAACAAACATATTTACAAAGCTCAACGGAATTGCACCAGCAGGGTCAGCGTAACCACTGGTCGTTACTTTCACCTTATTATTTGCAATTTTCTGGAATGTCCAATCCCCTTCATAGCGTGTTAAGCGCACTACATCAGGTTGTATCGGATAATTTCCACTAATTGCAGTATTTTTAATTGTCACAATGCCATTTGCAGCCTTGCTCATTTTTCCTTTTACAACCACATCGCGATCTTTCAAAGGAAACGGAAAATCCAACACCATATACAGTGTGAACTCACCTTTTTTCTCATCTTGAGACAACATTTCAACTTTGCCCATATAAGGCACCCACTGGTCAGCACGATTTACATCTAAAATCACAGCAACAGCGCGTTCAAGTGGCACATCAAATGTGGTTTCTGCTTTATATTGAAAGACTGGATTATCAGTTTTTTGATAGGTCCAGACTTTAATATTATTGCGGTCTAAGCTGAGTTTAGCTTTTTCTGTAGAAGCAGCCCCCGTCCAGAGGCTGCTTAAGCAAAGAAGAGTGGTCAAAGCAATTTGTTTTTTATTCATGTTCTGCTCTATCTTGTTTTTCTCGCTACACATGGAATACGGACAGGGTTTTAAACCTGTACGTCGTTCAATCCTAAAACATCTTTCATGTCATATTTACGCGCTTCACGGCCCACAACCCATGCAGCAGCTCGTACTGCACCAGCAGCAAAGTTCATACGGTTAGTGGCTTTATGAGTCACTTCAACGCGCTCACCTTCACCAATAAACATGACTGTGTGTTCGCCAACAATGTCACCACCACGAATAGTTTCAAAACCAATCGTTTGACGGTCACGTGGGCCTGTATGCCCTTCACGGCCATACACAGCAACTTCTTTTAAGTTACGGCCTAAAGTATCTGCAATTGCTTCGCCCATCATTAATGCTGTACCTGACGGTGCATCTACTTTATGACGGTGATGCGCTTCAATCACTTCAATATCTACTGTATCGCCAAATACTTTTGCTGCAAGCTCAAGTAACTTGATTGATACATTTACGCCCACTGAATAGTTCGCAGCGTAAACCACTGGGGTATGCGTAGCAACTTCGTCTAACTCAGCTTTTTGCTCATCTGACATACCTGTTGTACCAATAACCATGGCAACCCCAGCTTCACGGCAAAGCTTTAAATGCTGAGCCGTTGCAACTGGTGCAGTAAAATCAATGATTACATCGCAGTCTTTAAGAACTTCTGCCAAGTTTCCTGAAACCTTCACACCCACTGAACCAATACCAGCAAGCTCACCTGCATCAGTGCCCACCAAACTACTTTCCGGACGCTCTACCGCAGCAGCTAATTGATAGCCTGCCTGTTGAACTGCTTGAATAAGCGTACGGCCCATACGACCGCCTGCACCTAAAATACCAATGCGTGGAGCTGCTGACATAATCTTCCCAATCTTCGGTTTTACGTAATTTACCTACTATATCAAAACTCTTTGCTCATCTTAAAAAGTAAAAATTATTTTTTGAGTTAGGACGAAATTTAATCTGTTTTCACAAAAGTTAAAGAATTGATCGGCAGACTACGGAGCCACGAATGAGAAAAAGATGACTATAAGGAGTTCAGCATGCATTCGAGAATTATTGGTTTTACAGTAATGATGGGGATTATGAGTTCAGTGGCATTTGCAGAGCCTGCAATCCAGCCAGGAGACACATTAGAAAGCTTATCTAAAGCGCGTATTACAACAAACGTAAATACTCAAACAGCAACGTCTACAACTCAAACAAATGATGCCAATGCTGAGGTTAAAGTTGAAGATATTGACCCGATTATTGGTGAAACTACAGCAGAAACACCTAAAGCAGCTGTACAGGCAGAAGCAGTAGCCGCACCAGTGATCGAAAATGCTCCTACTCTTGCTTCTAGCGAACCTACTGTAAGTGTTGACGATATTGATGTTGCTCATCCTACAGAGTAAGCAGACTTAATTTCCTTTTAAACAGAATAAAAATAATAAGATGAATCAGCGCAATAAAAAGGCGGATATTTTATCAATATCCGCCTTCTTTTTAATTCTTATCTAATCAAGCATTAATCGAACAAACGATCAAAGAATGATTTTTTCTTCGGTGAAGAAGCACTGTCTTCACCATCAAAAGAAGCTTGCAACTCTTTAAGTAATTCACGTTGACGAGAATTTAAGTTGACTGGTGTTTCTACCACAATACGGCAGAGTAAATCACCGACCATGCTACTACGTACTGGGCGAACGCCTTTGCCACGTAAACGGAATAATTTACCTGTTTGAGTTCCCTCAGGAATTTTCAGGCTAACACGACCTTCCAAAGTTGGAATTTCAATTTCTTTACCAAGTGCGGCATCAGCAATGCTCACTGGTACGTCCATATAAAGATCTGCGCCATCACGTTGGAAGATTTCGTGTTCGCGAACAACGACTTCAACGTACAAGTCACCTGATTGGCCATCTCGAATCGCTTCGCCTTTACCACTCAAACGAACGCGGTCACCATTATCTACACCCGCTGGAATTGTAACTTCCAACGTTTGCTGACGATCGGCAACACCTGAACCATGACATGCCTGACAAGGGTTTTTAATAATTTTACCTTGGCCACGACACGTACCACATGTTTGTTGTACAGAGAAGAAACCTTGCTGCATACGAACTTGTCCTGAACCATGACAAGTTTTACAGGTTTCAACATCTTTTGGATTTTTAGAGCCTTTACCATCACACACATCACATGGTGCAGGAGCAGTAAAGGTAATGGTTTTTTTCACCCCTTTTACAGCTTCTTCAAGGGTAAGTTCCATTACATAGCGTAAATCTGATCCGCGACGTTGACGCTGTTGACGTCCACCACCACCGAATGCGCCACCGAAGATATCACCGAACTGGCTAAAAATATCTTCTGCACTAAATCCACCGAAGCCACCACCGCCCCCGCCAAAGCCACCTTCGAACGCATTATGGCCCATGCGATCGTACATGCTACGCTTTTCGCTGTCCGATAAAACTTCATAAGCTTCAGCAGCTTCTTTAAATTTCTCTTCAGCTTCGGCGTTGTCAGGGTTTCTATCAGGATGATATTTCATCGCCAATTTACGGTAGGCTTTTTTGATCTCATCATCACTTGCGGTTTTTGAAACGCCTAAAACCTCATAATAATCACGTTTAGCCATTTTTGGCGGTGCTCCTCACGGAATTTTATCAATACTCTATTGCCGACTAAATGGGGGGCTTTAGCCGAATTTACAAGGGGGAAATGTTTAAAAAATAGATATATTAAAAAACTGCCTTATTTTTTAAATATTTAGACAAGCCTTTTAACCATGCATTTAATAGAAATAACCACGCAATAGCACTAAAAACTACGCCAGCAACCGTAGAGGCTGTGACCCAAAGATTACTATCCCATGCAAAGAAGAAGAGCGGAATAAACCAGACAACAGCAAAAATTGCCATAAATAGAAATAGAATCGCATTGCGCATAATCCATAGCGCATGCGCATGAATCCAAACTTCTGCATTATCTACAACTGCCACTTTACGAGCGACCAAATAAGCAAAGGCCGCAAAAATAACCGTAAACAATGCAAGAAACATGAACGCATAAGAAATTACTATATAGCGGCGATGCTGTTCGATATGGTCTTGCCCCATCTGTATTTCACCTCAATTCACTGCATTTTGCCTATTTTTTATGCAGTGAAATAATCCTGTATTTTTTGTGTAAAGACAGGTGCTACTATATTGGAGTTTTCAATATTTCGCACCTTTATTCACAAAAAATTTATGTATTTTATGCGGTTTTTTTCACCTTAAACCACGCTGCGTAGAGTGCAGGTAGGAAAAATAATGTCAGTAGGGTGGCAACAATCAATCCACCCATGATCGCAACAGCCATCGGACCAAAGAAAATACTTCGCGAAAGTGGAATCATGGCCAGAACAGCGGCTAAAGCAGTCAAAATAATTGGACGGAATCGACGCACTGTCGCTTCAATAATTGCCTCCCAAGTTGGATGTCCGGCTTGTCGGTCCTGCTCAATTTGATCAATCAAAATAAGCGAGTTACGCATGATCATGCCAGAGAGCGCAATTGTGCCTAACATGGCCACAAAGCCAAATGGTTTGTTAAATAACAGTAAGAATAAAACAACACCAATTAAACCCAGTGGAGCTGTTAACAACACGATGGTCGAGCGAGACAAGCTTTTGAGCTGAATCATCAGTAATGTCATGACCACTGCCAAGAAGAGTGGCATACCCGCATTCACAGAATTTTGCCCACGTGCAGACTCTTCTACAGTTCCACCCACTTCAATGAGATAGCCACTTGGCAATTCAGCACGTAACTTATCCATTGATTCAGCTAACTCACCCACAACGGTAGCAGGCTGTAAATTGGTACGAATATCTGCGCGAACAGTAATCGTCGGTAAGCGGTTACGATGCCAGATCAAACCATCTTCAAACTTATACTCAATCTTCGCGATTTGAGCTAAAGGTACAGTGGTTCCATTGTTCATTGGCACAGCTAAGCTTGCTAGTGAAGCCACTTCAACGCGCTCTGCTTGGTCCCCGCGTAAGCGGATTTCAATGAGTTCACGTTTTTCACGATATTGCTCAATTGCACTACCTGTAATTGATGCATTAATGAAGTTCGCTAAATCCAGACTAGAGACACCCATTTGTCGAGCACGGTCTTGATCAATTTGAATGGAAATGATCTTACTTGGCTCGCCCCAATCTAAATGCACATTGGTGGTATTCGGGTTTTCACTCATTACTTTAGCGACTTGCTGCGCTTCTTTACGTACCAGATTTAAATCTTCACCTGACACACGATATTGCAATGGATAACCAACAGGCGGGCCATTTTCGAGTAATGATACGCGAGTACGGACTTGCGGAAGTAATTGCTTAATTTGTGTTTCTAACGAGCGTCGAATGTCATCACGATCATCAAGTGATGATGCGAGTACAACAAACTGAGCAAAGCTGGCTTGCGGCAATTGCTGGTCTAAAGGTAAATAAAAACGTGGTGAACCTGTCCCTACATAGGCCACATAGTTATCAATACCTTTTTGTTTCGACAAGAATTTTTCAACCTTTTTCACAGCTTGTTCTGTTGCTGTTAAAGAAGCACCTTCTTCAAGCTTTAAATCGACTAAAATCTCGGCACGGTTTGAAGGCGGGAAAAACTGCTGAGGTACCATCTTAAACATCAGCACAGATAGCACAAAAATCCCCACTGTCGTTGCAATCACGGTTTTACGATAGGTCACACAAAACTCGACCATCTTTCTAAAACGTAAATAGAAACTAGATTGATAAGGATCGTAATGATGGTTCTGTGAAATTGCCACAGTTTGCGGTTGCGGTTTTTTCGTTAATCTTGCCCACAAACGGACATACCAAGGGGCCTGATGTCCTAACTTGGTAAAATCTGGTAATAGCTTTTCACCTAAATAAGGTACGAATAAAACTGCTGCAACCCAAGACACCAATAAAGCAATGGTCACGACCTGAAAAATAGAGCGTGTGTATTCGCCTGTACTAGACTGAGCCGTAGCAATCGGTAAAAAACCTGCCGCGGTAATCAATGTTCCCGTGAGCATCGGAAATGCTGTAGTTTTCCACGCAAATCCGGCGGCTTTAATTCGACTATAGCCCTGCTCCATCTTAATGGCCATCATCTCGACGGCGATAATGGCGTCGTCAACTAACAGGCCTAACGCTAAGATCAAAGCACCAAGTGAAATCTTATGCAGTCCGACATCGAATAAACTCATACCGGCAAAGGTCATTGCTAAAACTAAAGGAATAGAAAAAGCGACCACCAATCCCGTACGGAAGCCTAAAGAGAAAAAACTCACTAATAAA
Organism: Acinetobacter sp. V104_13; assembly: GCF_031798995.1. Taxonomy (NCBI): domain Bacteria; kingdom Pseudomonadati; phylum Pseudomonadota; class Gammaproteobacteria; order Moraxellales; family Moraxellaceae; genus Acinetobacter; species Acinetobacter sp. V104_13. The sequence continues at coordinate 232,973 of NZ_JAVQNP010000021.1, forward strand.
ACAATAATGACTGCTTCAGCGAGTACCTTCACAAACTCATGAATACTGCGTTGTACTGCTACAGGTTGGTCAGAAACTTTTTGCAATTTCATGCCGAGTGGCAAGGTCTTTTGCAGTTGGGCAAATTCTGTTTCTAGATTTTTACCAAGGGCAATAATGTCACCGCCTTTACGCATCGAAACGGCAATGCCAATACCATTTTCACCCATGAAACGCATACGTGGTTGAGCAGGCTGACTAAAACCACGATAAACATCAGCAACGTCACCAAGCTGGATGGTTTTATCTCCGACCAATAAAGGTGTTTTTTTAATTTCATCAATGTTTTGTAGATGACCACTTACTCTAATTTGAATACGGTCTGTACCCGTTTCAAAAAAGCCCGCACTTGCCATACTATTTTGCTTTTGTAAGGCTTCTTGAATCGCTGTAACTGGAATTCCGAGCTGTACCGCTTTAGTGTTAGAAATCTCAACCCATATTTTTTGGTCTTGTAGACCAATCAATTCGACCTTACTGACATCCTTGACTCGTTGAAGCTGTAATTGCAAACGATCTGCATATTCTTTCAAAAGTGCATAGTCAAAGTCTTTGCCTGTCAGTACATAAATATTACCGAAAGTGTCCCCAAATTCATCGTTAAAAAATGGGCCTTGTACACCGTTTGGCAGTTCATGGCGAATATCATTCACCTTCTTACGGACGTTATACCACACGTCAGGGATCTGTGCCGATGTCAGCGAGTCCTTGGCAACAAACGTAACCATCGACTCCCCCGGGCGGGAGTAAGCCATAATCTTGTCATACTGCCCTGTTGTCATCAGTTCCTTTTCGATACGGTCAGTCACCAGCGTTGAAACTTCTTTCGCTGTTGCTCCCGGCCAATAGGTTTGTACGACCATGACTTTAAAGGTAAATGGTGGGTCTTCACTTTGTGAGAGTTTTGAATAAGAGATCGCGCCGATAATGCCAAGTAACAGCATAAAATAAAGGACGATACCTTTATTATTTAATGCCCATTCCGAGAGATTGAATTTCATGGCTGGATTGCTCCCTGAATTTTCACCGCACGGTTTTCACGGTCAATCGGGTGAATCTTCTGCTTATCGCGTAGCAAATGCACACCACCAATCACCACCCAATCATTTGGTGTTAAACCAGATAGCACGGGTACACTGTCTCTGCCATATGCACCAACCGTTACAGCTACTTTACGTAAAGTCTGATTCGCATTAACAACCCAGACATAAGGCTGATTATCTGTTGCTGAAACGCTCGAAAGTGGCACACTCATCACGTTGGTTTGAGTTGAGGTAAAAAATACGCGTGCACTTTGTCCAAGTTGGATAACAGACTGCCCTTCTTTGAGTGCAACTTTCACTGTAAAGGTACGAGACTGATCAGCCGCAGGAGAAACTTCGCGTACATATCCAGCAAATTTTTCATTCGGTTTAGACCACAAAGTGATCCAAGCGGCCTGACCAACTTTAATCTCGCTAACCGCTTGTTCAGGAACACCAATAACAACTTCACGCTCTCCATCAATTGCCAGTTGATAAGCAGCTTGTCCTGCTGCCACGACTTGTCCAATTTCTATGTTTCGCGCTGTAATAACACCATTTTTGTTAGAAACGAGTTGGTTATAACCAGTTTGGTTGGCAGAAACCTCATAGTTAGAACGAGCTTGTTGTAATGCCGCTTGTGCCGCGTCATATTGATTTTTTACAGTGTCATACTGCGAACGGCTCACTGCATTAATCGGGAGTAATTGTTGAAAACGTTTAAGTTCATCTGCTGCTGTTTTTGCTGAAGCCTGTGCATTATCCAGTTGGGCTTTAGCAGCATTTAATTGTAACTGAGCATCTGCCACATCGAGTTTTGCTAATACTTGTCCAACTTTAACTCGGTCGCCTACATCCACATAGCGCGCCGTAACTTGTCCACCAACCCGAAATGCCAAAGCCGTTTGTTGTCTAGCCTGCACATCCCCTGCATAGCTTTTTTGTTCATTGAGTGTGGTTAATGGCTGCGCCACCATCACATAGGGTATTTCTTCTGTTTTGGGTGCTTCTTTACTGCATCCCATTAATGTGACCGTACAAACAATCACCATACTCATGATGAGAGGTTTTAACAGATTCATATCTTATCGCTCTTATTCAAACTGATTTTTTAAGGCACAATATGCTTGCATCATAGTTTGTTTGTTTTTTAATTAATATACCTACGAGTACATTAATTAAAAAAAACTTATAAATATTTATTTTTCTAAACTTTTATTAGAGGGTTTTGTGCAAACAGTTAATCAAAGTGGTCGCCCCAAAGATCTGGAAAAGCGTGCTCGTATCCTACAAGCCGCGAAAGCTATTTTTTTAAAATCCGGTTATCACGGTACTAGCATGAACCAGATTGCACAGGAAGCAGGCGTTACTAAACTCACGGTTTATAACCACTTTCAAGATAAAGTGAACCTGTTTATCTGCGCGATTACGGAAACTTGTGAAGAGACACTGTGCACTAAACAATTTGACTTAGATACATCGGCAGACTTCTATCAAACACTCTTTATTGTATGTTCACGTGCCTTACAAATTATTTATTCACCTGAAGCATTAAAGCTTGATCATGTATTGTTGGAGCTTGCAGCCGAACAGAACCCACTCGCCCTACAGTTTTTTGAAGCTTCACATACACGAATGGAAAATCAATTAGCTGAGTTTTTTCAAAAAGCTGCTCAATTAGGTTTCATTCAAGCCGATGATCCAATCTATCAAACAGAACTGCTTTTGACCTTATTGCTTGGTGTACGCCATCACAAGGTTTTACTGGGCATTACTGCTGCCCCAAATGCACAGGAGCTAGAGCAAATTATTCGCGACGCAATTGATTTATTCCTACTCAAATATCGGAATTAAACCAAAGTCCGATTGTCAAAAGTTGCGCTGAGTGCATGCCAGCTTTTAAGACACTACAAGCGAATTAAATGTTATTTTTTAAGCAAAAATTCACATTTTCTTACGCTCAAAGCTTGGAATGTTTGTTAATCGCGCTATATTCGATAAGAATAAGAACAGGAGAAAATAGCATGGTTCAGCAAATCGATGCGCCACTGCGTGAGGATGTCCGCTTACTTGGTAATTTGTTAGGTGAAACCCTAAAACAACATGCAGGACAAGAACTGTTTAATCAGATCGAGCAAATCCGTGCTCTTGCCAAAGGTGCACGTGATGGTCAAGCTGAAGCCGAAAAGCAACTAGAACAATTATTTTTAGAACTGCCCGATGAAGAGTTACTTCCTCTCACCCGCGCTTTTTCTCACTTCCTCAATTTTGCGAATATTGCCGAGCAATATCATGTGGTCCGTAGCCGCAGACAGGCAGAGTTTGATTCGGATGCAAACTCTCCGAATCCGCTGGTTCACTTATTTCAAAAATTTAAAGATAAAAGTATTTCAACAGAAAAACTATTCCAGCAAATTTGCGATCTTAAAATTGAGTTAGTACTTACGGCGCACCCAACTGAAGTGAGTCGTCGTACCCTGATTCAGAAATATGATGATATTAACGCATGTCTCTCGCAGCTTGATCAGCAAAAACTTACCCCACGCGAACGCCAAAATGCACTTGCGAATTTAAAGCAACAAATTAGTTCGGCTTGGCAAACAGATGAAATCAGACAGCATCGCCCAACTCCAGTCGATGAAGCAAAATGGGGATTTGCCACAATTGAGCAAACACTTTGGAATGCTGTACCTAAATTCATTCGCGAGTTAAATGAATTAGTTCAAGAAAACTGCCAACTCAATTTACCACTTAATATTGCACCAGTACGTTTCGCATCTTGGATGGGCGGAGACCGTGATGGCAACCCAAATGTTACCCATCAAATTACCCAAGAAGTGCTGTGGTTATCACGCTGGCAAGCTGCCGATCTCTATTTAAGAGATATCGAAAACTTACGTTGGGAACTTTCAATCCAGACGTGTTCTGAAGAAATGATTCAAGCAATTGGCAGCCAACATGCAGAACCTTATCGTGAATATTTACGTGCTACACGAGAGCGTTTAAAAGCAACTCGCCACTGGTTAGCTCAGCGTTTACAAGGCTTAGAAGCAGACGACAGCAATGTCATTAAAAGTAAAGACGAACTCTTACAGCCTTTATTGCTGTGCTATCGCTCTTTAATCGACAGTAACCTACCTGAAATTGCGAATGGTCAACTGCTCGACTTTATCTACCGTGTGAACTGTTTTGGTATTGAATTACTTAAACTCGACATTCGCCAAGAATCAGGTCGTCATCGCCAAGCGATTTCAGCAATTACCGAATATTTAGGTTTAGGTAATTTTGAATCGTGGACTGAACAAGCGCGCCAAAACTTCCTCATTCAAGAATTACAAAGTAAACGCCCGCTTTTACCGAAATATATTAATGAACCTGAAGGCAGTTTGATTGGTCATCCAGATGTTCAAGAAGTATTTGCAACCATGCGTACTTTGGCAGACCAACCACCTGAGTCTTTAGGGGCATATATTATTTCGATGGCTGAATATCCAAGTGATGTTTTAGCTGTGTTGTTATTGCAAAAAGAAGCAGGTATTCAGCATCCTTTACGTGTAGTTCCTCTATTTGAGACTTTAAAAGACTTAGATGGCGCTGCAACTACCATGAATACGCTGTTCAATATGCATTGGTATAAACAGCACATTCAGGGTAAACACGAAGTCATGATCGGTTACTCCGACTCAGCAAAAGATGCGGGTTTCATGTCTGCCAACTGGGCGCAATATCGTGCTCAAGAAGAGCTGACTGCAATTGCTCAAACACACGGCGTACAGTTGACCCTATTCCACGGTCGCGGCGGATCAATTAGCCGTGGTGGCGCACCAACCCAACAAGCTCTATTCTCACAGCCGCCGGGTTCGATCTCTGGTGCAATTCGTGTCACAGAACAAGGTGAAATGATCCGTTTCAAATTCGGTTTAGAAGGTATTGCCATGCAAAACCTTGAAATCTATACCGCAGCAACGCTTGAAGCGACATTATTACCACCACCAGAGCCTAAGGCTGAGTGGCGTGAAATTATGAACCGTATGACTGACCATTCTGTTAAGGTTTACCGTCAAACTGTTCGTGAAAACCCTCACTTTGTGAAATATTTACGTACCGTCACTCCTGAACTTGAATTACAAATGTTGCCATTAGGCTCGCGTCCTGCAAAACGTAAAGTTAGTGGCGGCATCGAGTCTTTACGTGCGATTCCATGGGTATTTGCTTGGACACAAATTCGTTTGATGTTGCCTGCATGGCTAGGTACAGGTGCTGCCATTAATGAAGTGATTGCCGATCAACAAAAAGCAACGCTTGATGAAATGCTCCAGCAATGGCCTTATTTCCAGACGCTGATTGATATGCTGGAAATGGTATTATCTAAATCCGATGCCAACATTGCACTCTATTACGAGTCTCATTTGACTGAAGATGAAGATTTAAAAGTGCTCGGTAATCAATTACGTCAACGACTAAAAGATGCTGTTGAAACGCTACTTAAATTGAAAGATGAATCAAAGCTTCTGAGTAACAACGAGGTTCTTGATCAATCTATGCAGGTTCGTAAACCATACTTACTTCCTTTGCATCTTTTACAGGCTGAACTCATGAAGCGTCGTCGTGATTATCTTGCTGAGCGTCAGGCAGAACACACCCCTGTTGACCATGCACTTATGGTGAGTATTGCAGGTATCGCTGCTGGTTTACGTAATACAGGTTAATCTGATTTTACCAATTGTTTTATAAAGCAGTGCATCTCGATGTGCTGCTTTTTACTTGCAAAATTCTCTATTTTTCTTAAATTTTCTCCGATTTTCTATTTTTTTGAATATTTTTTAAAAATCATAAAATTAATTTTTATGAGAAAAAAACAACTAAATACGCACATTTAGTTTTTTTAAAATTATACCAATCGTTAAAAAATAATTACTTTTCACTCACATACTTCTCTGTATAGATTAAATGCACTCTCAAGAAAGAGTATCATGGCAGCAATTAAAGAATAATGAGCTTATTTTATGTCCAATTGGTTTCCAAAATGGCAGCCTTACCAAGGTGATATTGACCATCGGCCAGTCTCTACCAATGAATATCTCCCACCCGTTCAAAGTGCTGTTTTGGGTATTCAACATGCATTTGCTATGTTTGGAGCGACTGTTTTAGCACCCTTACTCATGGGTTTTAATCCTAACCTTGCTATTTTAATGTCTGGAATCTGTACCATTCTGTTTTTCTTAATTACAGGTGGTCGTGTTCCAAGTTACTTAGGATCAAGTTTTGCCTTTATTGGGGTGGTTGCAGCTGCAACTGGGCATATTACAGGTTCAGGTGCCAATCCAAATCTATCTATGGCTTTAGGTGGAATCGTAGCATGTGGTGTTTTTTATGCCATCATCGGTTTTATCGTGATGCTTACTGGTACACGCTGGATTGAAAAACTCATGCCGCCTGTGGTGACTGGTGCCATTGTGATGATTATTGGTCTGAACCTTGCACCTGTTACGATTAAAGGTGTTGCAGGCCAACCATTTGAAATGTGGATGGCCTTAATTACCGTACTTTGTATGGGTAGTATTGCAGTCTTTACTCGTGGCCTGTTGCAACGCTTGCTTCTGTTGATTGGTTTGATCTTGGCTTATGTGATTTATGCCATCACCACCAATGGGCTAGGTTTAGGTAAACCAATCGATTTTAGCCAGATCTCACAAGCCGCATGGTTTGGGATTCCAAGCTTTTCGCATCCTACTTTTGACACGAATGCTATGCTAATTATTGCGCCAGTTGCGCTTATCTTAGTAGCAGAAAATCTAGGACATATTAAAGCTGTTGGCGCGATGACTGGTGAAAACCTGACTCCACAATTAGGTAAAGCATTTGTTGCAGATGGTTTGGCGACAACATTATCTGGTAGTGTCGGCGCTCCAGGGATGACCACTTACGGTGAAAACATTGGTGTGATGGCAGTCACTCGTGTGTACTCAACCATTGTTTTTGTAATTGCGGGTATCTTCGCAATTTTCTTAGGTTTATCTCCAAAATTTGGTGCGGTAATTAGTACTATTCCAAGTGCTGTTTTAACAGGCGCGTCTATTGTTGTGTTTGGTTTAATTACCATTGCTGGGGCCAAAATCTGGATCGAAAACAAAGTTGATTTTTCTAACAATAAAAATCTAATTGTTGCTTCAGTCACGATTATTTTAGGTGCCGGTAACTTTGAATTATTGTTCGGTAACTTCAATTTAGGTGGTATTGGTACCGCAACTTTTGCAGCCATTATTTTAAATTGGCTGTTTAGTTTAAAAGATAAAACCTAAATTCAAAAAGGCAGCGCAAGCTGCCTTTTTTTATTACGATTTAGTATGATGACTTTTTAGCCTTCAATACGTTCCCTGTCATGCGTTTTGATTTTTTTGATTTACAGCTAGTTCTTCATATTGTCTCTACGGGTAGCCTAACCAAAGGTGCAGACCGCTCTGCAATTTCACTTCAAGCTGCCAGCGAACGTATAAAAAAACTCGAACAACATTTTGAAACGCCCTTATTTATTCGCCACACGACGGGAGTGGAGCTCACCACAGCAGGACACGCTTTTGTAGAGCATGCTCGTCAGCTTATGACACAAAAAGAGCAGCTTGAACAAGAAATGCAGCGTTTTAGGCCGCCTACAACAGAGTCATTAACGCTTTGGTGTAACTCTTCTGCTCAAAGCGAATATTTGCCTCCGTTATTACCGCAATATTTGGTGCTTCATCCCGAAATGAACATTGATTTACACGAGGCAGAAAGTTCAGAAATTGTAGAGGCATTAACGCAAGGAGTTGCAAATCTTGGGCTGGTCTCAAGTTTTTTTGATACCCGCCATTTGCAAACTAAGGAATTTGCTAGTGATCCATTAGTTCTGATTTGTCCTCCTACTCACAATTTAGCTCAACACCAACAGCTAAATTTGGTAGAGGCTTTAAGTTATGGTTTTATTGGTCTTAAGCCCCACCATTCGTTGCAACAGTCCATCGAAACTCAAGCTAAGCTATTGGGCTTTAACATACAGTACCGTTTGCGCTTACCTAATTTTGGTGCGATTGCTGAGGTAGTCACCAAAGGTGTCGGAATTGCGATTATGCCGGCTCGTGCTGCCCAGCGTTTGCAATCGGACTATGACTTTCATTCCATTCAACTGCTAGGCGCGTGGGCAAATCGTAAACTGCTTTTGGCCACACAAAATTTCAATCAACTGCCTAACAGTTATAAACAATTTTCAGATTTTTTATTGCAACATCGCCCTTAAAAATTAGCTTAATGCAAAATCATATAAAGACCTAATGACATCAAGCCTATAAAAAAGATACGGCGAAATAACTGCTCATTTAACCGATAACGGATTTTTTTACCTAACCACATTCCAACGAGCGCCGCCAACAATGCAGCGAAAGATAAACGATAATCTAATATCATTCCCGACATAGGGTTGTGGTGTAAAAAGACTGCAAGACAAATGGTAGAAACAGTAAACGTTAGTCCTAAAGCCTGAACCAACTCATCACGCTTTAAATGTAAAGACTGCAAATAAGGAACGATTGGAATAATAATGACACCAGTTGCTACAGTCACTGCCCCGCCGATATATCCAATAATCGGTGATAGCCAACGTTCATACTTCCCTAAGTGTGGAAGTTTCTTCACGCACAGACCATAGAGTCCATATAAGGCCAACATACAGCCTAATAAAATTTCACTACTATGCCCATGACTTTGACTTAAAGTAGGTAAAAAGCTCCATATTGAGCCCACAACAATGCCCACAAGCAAAGTCCAGAAACGACGAATAAAAGCCCATACATGTCCTTCAGCAAAAAGTTGCCAGACATTGGTGACCATTGAAGGGACAATGAGCAGAGAGGCTGCCTGGAAAGGGCTCATTGCGATGGTGAGCAAGCCCATCGATACCGCGGGCAATCCTAAACCGATCATGCCTTTAATCATGCCAGCGAAGGCAAAGACCACTATAATAATTGCTAAAAAAGTCACTGTTTATCTCCGATTCCTTAAAGGATATGCTACGGAAAAAACAGGTACTGCCCTATTCTTGTTTTTAGGAGTAGGCCTCAATTAAAAGTTGAGGCTGTTTTATATTTTTCTTCTAATACATTGCTAAAAATACTTTCGATCATCCACACACGATACAAGCTATTAAATACGTAGGTCTGACCATCAATACGCAGCTCTAAAACTGGTAAATCAGGCTGATGCTTGTCTTTGCAAAGTGCATCATTTTGCGCCAAAACAGATTGCACATCTTGGTCGGTTAGCTGCTCAATCCCAAGTTGCTGCTGTAACTGTTGGAAATGTTTTAAGAAAGATAAATCTTTTCCTTTCGTCCAAACTGCCTGCAATATCGTAAAAATCGTATCGATTTGCTGATTTTCTTGCACACTATAGAAAAGCTTTGCCATTTCCAGTGTACTTTCCTCGGTAGGACGACAAAATGGCGTAAAGGCCACACCTGTTCGTTTAGAAACACGTGTCGCCAAACTCCAGTCAAACCAGTCTCGACCTTGATAACTTAAAGGGTAAACTTTTAGTTGAATATCATAATAATCAGCCAGCTCTTCCTTGATATAGGCAAGTAACAACCAACTCATTGGGTCTTCTAAAGCAATATAGACATCAAGCTCAGGATGAAGTGTTTGAATCTCGGTAAGCGCTTCAGCATCGTTAATCAAATGTTCACGCCATTCGATATGATTAATTAAAAAAATCGGATTACCAGTCAGTAGCTTTTGCTGCTTCAAACGACGAGTCAAACGTAATAAATCATCTACTGCGTGATATTTACGTCCACCAAATTCAAAGTAAGCTGCAGGTACAGGCTCATCCGTAAAAATACGTTCTGAAAAATGTTGAGGAAGCTGATGTTTAACTGCCATGGCATGTAAAGTACGCAACTTTCCATATTGTTGTTGCCAAAGCATGTGAAAAATATCTTCTAATAAATGGAAGAAATTCTGACCTTGTAATGGGGTTCTTTTTAATATGACTGCCGCTTGTTTTAAAGATTCTGGGCTTGGGATTTCTGGAAATTCATCGAAACCGAAACGATGTTGTTTGGCTAATATCTTGGCATCATTTAAACAATAATTTTGCCACTCTTCATGCGACATACTGTTTGGGGGTTCAGAAGCCGTATGCGAAATAATAATTTTTAAAGGCTTAAGTTCATCACTTAAAATTTCATCTAGCTGAGACAATTGCTGAACAGCCAAATAGCTATACACATCATCAAGTCGTAAATAAATACTTAAACCATTTTCCGTGGGTAACACCGCTTGACGAGAAGGCTTTTGGTAAAACCAGCTCGATCGAATAGGGTCAAACCAACGGCGTAGCAGTGACATGAGTTGTGCCTCTAAAAAATAAATCCTAAGCGAGATCAAAGATTGTTTTGATCATAGTGCAAGGTAAAACAGTAGTCGAGATTGAAATATAACTACCTTAGTTTACGCAGAAAATAAGTCATGTTTTTAGCAAGTTTCTACGTAGGTGAAGATTTTATCACCATTTTATGGCAAACCCATAGAATGATCTAAAAACACCTTTTTCTACAAGCTGATTTTTTTTTACCAGACATGAAAAATGCACCCTTAACATGATAGCAATTCATCGTGTTAAAGGGTGCATGATTCCTAATCAATTATTAAAATTGAATATTTTATAGAACGCGTACAGCTCCTTTCGCTGCACTTGTTGTATGCATTGCATAAACTTTTAACGCTTTTGATACTTTACGTTTACGTTCTTCTTTCGGATGCCAGCCTTTCGCTTCCTGTACTGTACGACGATGTGCCATAGTCGCATCATCAACGTTTAAGTGAATCGTACGGTTTGGAATATCGATTTCAATGGTATCACCATCTTCAACCAAACCAATCGCACCGCCTTCAGCCGCTTCTGGTGAAACGTGACCAATTGAAAGACCTGATGAACCACCAGAGAAACGACCATCTGTTACCAATGCACAGTCTTTTCCTAAACCTTTCGATTTAAGGTAGCTAGTTGGGTAAAGCATTTCTTGCATACCCGGACCACCACGTGGGCCTTCGTAACGAATCACAACCACATCGCCAGCTTTAATGTCATGACCTAAAATTGCATCTACAGCTGCATCTTGGCTCTCAAATACACGCGCTGTGCCCGTAAATTTCAAGATTGATTCATCAACACCTGCAGTTTTCACGATACAACCATCAAGCGCGATGTTGCCGTATAGAACTGCTAAACCGCCATCTTTAGAGAAAGCATTTTCTGCATTACGGATAACGCCTTTTTCACGGTCGCCATCTAATGTTGAATAATAGCGATTTTGCGAGAAGGCAACTTGAGTTGGAACACCACCTGGAGATGAACGATAAAACTCATAAACGTCTGCATCTTCAGTACGGATAATATCCCACTTATCCAACGCATCTTTTAAAGTTTTCTCGTGTACAGTCGGTACAGATACATCAAGCAACTTCGCACGATCAAGCTCACCCAAGATGGCCATAATACCGCCAGCGCGATGTACATCTTCCATATGAACGTCTTGTTTTGCAGGCGCTACTTTAGACAATACAGGAACTCGACGTGATAATTCGTCAATATCGTCCATTGTAAAATCAACTTCTGCTTCACTTGCCGCAGCCAATAAATGCAGAACCGTATTAGTTGAACCACCCATTGCAATATCAAGGGTCATCGCATTTTTAAATGCAGCCTTGGTTGCAATTGAACGAGGTAAAATGCTTGCATCTTCTTGTTCATAATAGCGCTTAGCCAATTCAACAATAAGCTGGCCTGCTTTTAAGAATAATTTTTTACGGTTTGCATGCGTCGCAACAATCGAACCATTCCCAGGTAAAGATAAACCTAAAGCTTCTGTTAAACAGTTCATTGAGTTTGCAGTGAACATACCTGAACATGAACCACAGGTTGGACATGCCGAACGTTCAAATTCTTCAACTTCTTCGTCTGTATAACTTTCATCAGCCGCAACAACCATTGCATCAACAAGGTCAATCGCTTTTTCATTACCGCGGAACTTAACCTTACCAGCTTCCATTGGTCCGCCAGAAACGAAAACAACAGGAATATTCAGACGCATCGCAGCCATGAGCATTCCCGGAGTAATCTTGTCACAGTTTGAAATACACACCATGGCATCTGCACAGTGTGCATTCACCATATATTCAACTGAGTCAGCAATCAAATCACGTGATGGTAAAGAATAAAGCATGCCGTCATGCCCCATTGCGATCCCGTCATCAACTGCAATCGTATTGAACTCTTTAGCAACACCACCTGCTGCGTGAATTTCTGCTGCGACAAGCTGCCCTAGATCTTTAAGATGTACATGGCCCGGCACAAATTGAGTAAATGAGTTGACCACCGCAATAATCGGTTTGCCGAAATCCTCATCTTTCATTCCTGTTGCACGCCATAAGCCACGTGCGCCAGCCATATTTCTTCCGTGTGTCGATGTTTTTGAACGATAGTCAGGCATTAGTGTTTCCAACAAGTTGTGCTTGAGCGGAATTTTTCCCGCTCTGGCGAATGATACTGATATAGCGTTAGATCAGTCGGAATATTGACTCATCATCATAATTTGATCATTCTCCATTCTATAGAAGCAAATAATATTCGGAAAGCCAAGAACAGTAATAGACAGTCAATATTTAGCAAAACTTACATGAATAATTTTTTATTTTTTCATAACCTTTTTTTATCAATAAAAGTTTTTCAATAATTTTTTGTTCACTATTTAAAAACTAAAATGCTCAATCGCCATGATTTTAGGGCTTCAATCGTTTTTCACGTATACTACGCCTAAACTCTTTTTGGATTGCATTTGTGAAAATTATTTTTGCTGGCACCCCCGAATTTGCTGCAACAGCATTGGCGGCTTTATTAAAAACTTCCCATGAAATTATCGCGGTTTATACTCAGCCAGATCGTAAATCGGGTCGTGGACAAAAACTAACGCCATCTCCCGTAAAACAACTTGCACTTGAGCATAATATTCCTGTTTATCAACCCCTTCACCTCAAAGCTTCAACGGAAGAAGGTTTAGCAGCTCAACAAGAACTGGCAGCTTTAGGTGCTGATGTGATGGTGGTTGCAGCCTATGGTTTGATCCTTCCACAAGCTGTGCTCGATACACCGAAATATGGTTGTTTAAATATTCACGGCTCACTATTACCACGCTGGCGCGGTGCAGCACCAATTCAGCGTGCGATTGCAACAGGTGATGAAGAAACCGGAATCACAATCATGCAGATGGCTGCCGGTTTAGATACAGGCGATATGATGTATAAAACATACTGCCCAATTACTGCCGAAGATACCTCAGCGACATTACATGACAAACTCGCAGCTCAAGGTGCAACAGCAATTTGTGCGGTACTCGAGTCAGAAGCAACACTACAAAAATATTTGGCAGAACGCGAAGTTCAAGACGAAAGCTTAACAGTCTATGCTCATAAACTCGTAAAGTCAGAAGCTCGTATTGATTGGGCAATTGATGCTATTCAAGTTGACCGTAATATCCGTGCTTTTAACCCTTGGCCAGTCGCTTTTATTCAACTTGATGAAAATAATGCTCTGCGTGTCTGGAACTCTCTAGTTTCTAGCCAAAGCAAAGCGAATGCTCAAGCTGGTGAAATTATTGCAATCGATAAACAAGGCGTACATGTTGCTTGCGGGGAAAATACATTTATTTGTCTGACTAGCGTGCAGTGGCCAGGTGGTAAAGCATTGAATGCCCAACAAATTGCACAAACTCAGAAACTTCACGTAGGACAAATTTTGCCATGAGTCAGGTTACCTCAAATTCCTCACGTTTTAACCTGCGTGCTCAAGTCGTCCAGACATTATTAAAAGTTCAGCAAGGCCAATCACTCGCTAGTATTTTAAATACACAGCTCAATCAGGTAGCAGAGCGCGATCGTGCTTTGTTTCACGAGTTGGTTTTAGGTACATTGCGCCAATGGTTTGCGCTTAAATCAATTAGCCTACCTCTACTCAGCAAGCCTTTAAATAATGAGACAGTAGAAACCTGTCTTTATGTTGGTCTTTATCAAGTTTTATGCACGCGTATTGCAGCGCATGCCGCTATTTCAGAAACAGTAGATGCAACCAAACAACTTGGATTCCCTGCACTCAGCGGTATTGTGAATGCAATTTTACGCCGAGCTACTCGTGAAACTGATGACTTTCAGCAAGGCTTACAGCAGGCGCATGGCTTACCAAGCTGGCTTTTCAAACGCTTAAAAAAGGATTGGAGCGAACAAACTGAATCTCTCTGCCAATCTTTGAAGCAAGTCGCGCCTTTAACCTTAAGGGTGAACCAGCGTCATATTGGCCGCGATGCTTATTTAGCAAAACTACAAAGTCTAGAAATTCAGGCACGTGCTTGTACTTTGTCTGAGGCAGGTATTGTTCTTGAACAGTCTGTACAAATTACCCAGCTACCTGGTTTTGAACAAGGTTGGTTTTCTGTACAAGATGAACACGCTCAGCTTTGCGCAACATTATTGCCAGATTTGAACGATAAAATAGTAGTTGATGCGTGTGCTGCCCCAGGGGGCAAAACTGCTCATTTACTTGAAAAGTTTAAACCTGCTCAGCTCATTGCGATTGATCAGGACCCAAGCCGTTTAGTGCGTGTAACTGAGAACTTAAATCGCTTAGCACTTGATCAAAGTCATACAGAGATTTTGGCAGCGGATGCAACTCAATGGGTACCTGCACAGCCAGTAGATTGTATTGTGCTCGATGCACCTTGCTCTGCTACAGGGGTTATTCGTCGTCATCCTGACATACGCCTATTGCGCCAATCTACCGATATAGCTCAAACCATTGAACTACAAAAGCAGATCTTGGACCACATGTGGCAACAGCTTAAAGTTGGCGGCACATTGCTTTACATCACCTGTTCAATTTTAAAAGCTGAAAATGAACAGCAAATGATGACTTTTTTTGCTGAAAATCCAAATGCAAAAGAGATCAAGATTGATGCTGATTGGGGAATCGAGCAAACTCATGGTCGCCAATTACTGCCACAAGCACAGTCTGGTGATGGATTTTATTATTGTAAAATCCAAAAAATTGCATAAAAAAAAGCAGGCTTAAAGCCTGCTTTTTTTTCTCGATCAGTATCAAAGTGTGTGCTGATCTTTTACTTCTTCTAAAACGTCATCTAACTCTTCAGGATGCTTCGATAAATGGATAATGGATAAAACCAAGCCACCCCATAAAAACACCATCGAAATTACCATCATTACGATTGCTGAAGTATTCATTATTCTATCCTCCTAGCGATCTTTCATTTTGCTTAAAACAATTGCAACAACTGCACAGAAAATCACACTGCCCCAGCCGAATACACCTTGTAAGCTCATACTATAAGTATCATAGCCATTTTTGATCAAATTAAATACAGTCATACTGAGTGTAGTTAACAAGATTAACGATGTAATGACTGTTAAAGTGAAATCCCACCCCTTACCTAATTGAATAGTTGAGATGCGATTCACGTGATCACGAAGTTCCATTAAAGCAGAACGCTTAAACCAAGCCACGGTAATAATAGAAAGTAAAGCACCGCCAATAATACCGATGTTATTGATAAAGTGGTCAACAATATCAACCAGCTTAATTGCGTTTACACTTGAGAATAAAATAATTGATACAAGTGCACTACCACCACCAATAATGGTTACAGCTTTTTTACGGCCCCATTTCAATTTATCTTGCATTGCTGCAATAGGTACTTCCAAAATACTCACCATCGAAGAAATACCTGCGACGAAAAGTGAAGAAAAGAATAAGAAACCAAATAAATCGGCACCAGTACCTAAACTTGAGATAATTTTAGGGAATGCAATAAATGCTAACCCAATCCCGCCACTCACAACATCTTTAACTTCAGTACCTGCCGCATGAGCCATAAAACCAAGCGCTGCGAAGATACCAATACCAGCCAGAATCTCTGTTGATGCATTTGCAAAACCAACGATTAAACCAGAACCTGTTAAATTCGTTTTTGGTTTCAAATAAGATGCATAAGTCACCATGATCCCGAAACCGACAGAGAGGGAGAAGAAAGTATGGCCATAAGCCGCTAACCAAACTTTATAATCCATCATTGCTGACCAGTTCGGCGTAAAGAAAGCATTTAAGCCTTGAACCGCGCCTGGTAAACGTAATGATTGAATCACTAAAATAGTGAAAAGAATGAATAATAAAGGCATGAAAATCTTGTTTGATAATTCCACACCTTTTTTCACACCACCATAAAGAATGATTAGAGTAAGTGCCCAAATCCCAACAATCGGCCAGAATAAATGACCTACAAACTGTAAATCAAAACCGGTTGCTTTTGTGGTCTGTAAATAGGTATTAAAGAAGAAACCTTCCGGATCACTTCCCCACATTTGGCCAATAGAGAAGTAAACATAACTACCCGCCCAAGTGAGTACACTTGCATAGTACAAACCAATGATGATACAGACACAAACTTGCCACCAACCTAATGTTTCCCCGCCTTTAAATAGGGCACGATACGCTTTAGGAGGTGAACCAGTACTACGATGTCCTACCGCATAATCTAAAAATAGTAACGGTAAACCAGCAGTAATGAGTGCCAATAGATAGGGAATAAGAAACGCACCACCACCATTTTCATAAGCAACGTATGGAAAGCGCCAGATATTACCTAAGCCTACAGCCGAACCAACGGCTGCAATAATAAAACCAGATCGTGACGTCCAGTTTTCACGAGAATCTGTCATAGAACACCTAATGTTAAAAGATTACTTATTTTTACTGCTATTGTTGATTGTTATTCCGCATGCAAAAAAAGAACCAAAAAATACTTTTGTGTTTGTAGAAAATAAAATGCACCTTTTGAGTATTTTTATTCCCTTAACAAACAAGCAAAAATAGAAAATTCTTCCTTAAAGATTTTTGTCCATTTTTTGCCCCTATATAGCTGAACAATACCTGTTTTTATTTCTTTTTACTGTAATTTCCGTCAGAAATTTTACGAATTTTCTGAGTTTTTTTCACAATTGGTTATTTTTCAGCTAATATTTACGTTCTACTACTTGTAGATCAAAATTATTATTAAATGTAATTTTATTGCCATCTCTGAAAATATTTATTTAATTACTCAACTTATCCACTAATTTATTTTTAACTCCCTAGTTATCAATTAAAATTTAATAAGTCCGATACGATTGACAAAATTTATACTAAATTTTCTAAAAGATTAAATTCATTTAAATGAGGAAGAAAATATTAATTATTTGAATTAAATAAACTTTTTTAAGGTTTAAAAATTTACTCATATCACACACCTCAGATCCTTATTTTTTATCAATGCATCTGTAGCAAGATCTCTATATCATGCGCTCAAAGATTTCTTTTATGTGGATGTAAAAATGAAAATATTAAAAATATCTTTATTAACGCTCGGGATGGGCTTAAGTGGCTTTGCTCAAGCAGACTTCGTAGGAGTAAAAGGCGACGTGGGCTACTGGTTTTATGACGGTAAAGCTAAGATGTCTTCTCAATCACCTGAAGATCAAGATTTAGATCAAAAAGGTAGTGCTCAAATCTCATTAGCAGTAGAACACCCAATTCCATTTATTCCAAATGCAAAAATTCGTTATGTAAATTTAGATACCGAAACTAAATCAGAAACTTTAGGTCAAGCCAACTATAAAGTTGATTTAGATCATAGCGATTTTATCCTCTACTACGAGTTACTAGATAATATCGTAAGTGTAGATGCTGGTCTTGGTGCCACTGTATTAAATGGTGATATTACTGCGTATACAGGTAAGCGCGTGGATATTGATAAAACATATCCTATTGCTTATTTGTCAGGTGAAGTAAAACTTCCATTTACAGGCTTAAGTGCTAAAGGTGAAGCAACTTATACAAACTTTGATGATGCACGAATTACAGATGCACTGGCAGAAGTAAAATATAAATTTGCAGATAACCTACTCATTGATCTGGGTCTAACAGCAGGCTATCGCGTACTTAATATCGACTTAGATGACTACGATAACAATGACCTTAAATTTGAATTTAAAGGCCCATATGTAGGTCTAGAAGCACATTTCTAAATCAGAATTTCAGAAATAAAAAAGAACTCTATATGAGTTCTTTTTTATTTAAATCATATCTACATAACCTAAATATTCTCGAATCCTTTGGCACCACGCTTGAATATTTGGATATAGCTCCAAATCAAAACCACCTTCCTCGGCGACATGCGTGTATGCATACAAGGCAATGTCAGCAATAGTTAATTGATCTCCAACAAGATAGTCGTGATCTACTAAAGCTTTATCCATAATAGATAGTGCTTTATGGCCTTTTGGCTGTAAATTATGGTATTCCTCTATTCTTTCTGGTGGTAACCCTAAATATTTATTAATAAAACGAGCAACTGCAATAAATGGTTCATGACTATACTGCTCAAAGAACATCCATTGGTACATTTTTGCTTTAATAAAAGGATCTGTAGGAATAAATTTTGTTCCTTCAGCCAAGTAACCTAAGATAGCATTCGACTCACTCAAAACACGACCATCTTCTAGGACTAATACAGGTATTTTTCCATTAGGATTTAAGGACAAAAAATCAGCTGATTGAGTTTCTTTGTTTAAAATATCAACGTGGATCCATCTATGATTAATATTTAATAAGGAAAGTAATAGTTTTATCTTATAGCAGTTACCCGAACCGACATCACCATAAATTATCATAGATGCTCTTCCCTTATTATGCATACTTAAAAGATTAATTTTCTTATTATTTATAGCACAACTCTTCCTTAGTATTTTTATATTTATTCTCCGCACAAATTTTTTATCGCAATAAAAAACACCCCCATTCATTAGAATGGGGGTGTTTAGAATAATGAGCTGGCGATGACTTACTCTCACATGGGTAACCCCACACTACCATCAGCGC